>QEXW01000041.1 GCA_003130845.1 Anaerolineae bacterium | reverse complement strand
TCTTAACCCTTCGGGACGTTTTATCACGGCAGCGTCCCAAAGGTTCGACTTGCTGAATCTTGTCGGTTTCGTAAAACCTTTGGGACGGTCTTTGACGTCAATCAAATAAATACTTACTAATCTTCCCATAACTCTTCTCTTCATCCTCAACATCATTCACAAATTTGACATACTCATCCGCGCTTGAAAAATGGTCTTGCACAAAGATTCTATCCACCAAAGCGCCGTTTCGCAATCCAATCCACTCGCGGTAATTTGAATATGCCCAATCTTCGGGTTTCTTCACCAACCCCGCCTTGACAGGGTTTCGATGAATATACCTGCAAAGGATAATCAGATATTCCCATGTATCCACGCGCTTGTGCTTGAATCGCCCCTCGAACAACGTGCCTGTGCGTCCCTGCTGGATGTTCAACGCCTGCACATACGCATTAAACAGCGCCTGCATAAACTTTGACAAGGGTTCTTCGGTCTCTTGTCTGAGCAATAGATGATAGTGATTGGGCATCAAGCAATAGGCAATCACCGCCGCGCCGTATTTTAGGGCGTGCTCCCTCATCAGCCGCAGGAGATAAAGATAGTTCCCCTCATTGAAGAAAATCTTCGCCTTTCCCGCCCCGCGGTTGTAGATGTGATAGTACTGTCCCTGCGTGAAGACGTCACCGCGATATGGCATGGTCACCTGCTAAAACGTCCCTCGGTAAACGTCCCGAAGGCTTCTTGTGAAGGTTGCCGTTTCTCGCAATCGAGCCTTCGGGATGCTCTTCGGGACATGGGGGGTATCAATCCGTTGATTTTGTAATTTTGTTGACCAGTCTATGAAAATAACGCCTGAGCACAAATACCATAAAATACGATGCGGGTAAATCAAGATATTTTCGAATTCGAAAAACTGATCTAAGTTTGTAGAAGCAATTAATTAAATCCCTTTGCCGTAAGTAAATGAAAGCCTTGGCTAATTCTATCTGCCACAGCAAATCATAGTAATGACCGTACCTGCTGGCTTTTGCATCTGCTTGATTTAGGAGCTTTATTGCACCAGAAAAATCCTTCTCATGCATTAAGGTCTCGGAATACTTCAACAAAGTTCTTGCCTCTTGCCTGTCATATTGACCTTCGTGTTTGCGAATAATCGCCAGGCTTTCTTCAAAGAGTTTTTTTGCCTCGCCAACTCGCCCCTGAATGCTTATGATTTCGCCTAAATCTGCCAGTGTCCCTGCAATAAGCATATCAGGGTCGCTTAAAAGCTTGTGCAGTTCCAAGGATTTCCAAAGTAATTCTTCTGCTTCTCCTAATCTGCCTTCATCTCTAGCAAGCCAAGCAAGCACTTGTGTAGGTTGTCCAAACCAGCCATCGCTAGGATCTATTTTCTGAATGACATCGTTCAAAATCTTCTTTGCCTGATTTCTATCACCTAAGGCTCGATAGCAAAGCGATGTCATGTAGTAACTTTTCATTGCAGGAAAATCTTTTCCTATTTCCCAATACAGTTTAGCAGACTCGTCAAAGGCTTTTATGGCATCTCTGTGATATCCCTGCCGATGAAGGTTATGCCCACGCGCTCCTAAAAGATGAGCCAATTCTGCCTTGTCGCCAAGTTGCCGAGCGGCTTGAATGGCGCTTAGATCAAGTTGTTGTAATAAATCATATCCTCCGAGTGTATCTCTAGCAAAAAGATCGTTGAATAAATCTCGAAGTCTGACAATTGATTGCCAATCGTTATTTTCGGTAAATGAAATCAAAGCCTTCTCAATAAGCTTCCACTCATCATCAGGAATGGTTCCCAATTGCAAACCAGGTTGAGAAAGCCTGATAGAAAATTATTCGAGCGTATTCCAATTTACGGTTGGCATAGCAGTCTAAACACTCTGTCTTTCAATGAACTCAGCCAAACTAGGGAAAATGGAATAATCTCCTTTCTTCACATCTCTATTTACAACCATAAATCGCTCATGCAATAACAAGAGGGCAGAGTCAAGCGTATCAGATAAAGAATTATCCTCCGCCCAATTTTTGATTCTCTTTGTGGTAATGCCTTTCCCGCGATACTGCTCTGCTGTTATCCATTTCAAAACTCTTTTGGCAGAATCGCCCGAAACGCCCTGATTTCCCAAATCGTCCCACCTCGCCCGATATAGGAATTCTAGCAATTCTTTCCCAAATATATTAGGTAATCCTTTTGCGTGCTCCCAAGAAGTTCTAGCCACATCTGTGGAAATTAATTGCAAGAGCAATGGGATGCCGCCCGTTTTTTCAATTAGCCACTTTAAGTTATTCTGGCTTAATTGAGTTTTAAGTGATGCCAAAGTCGGGTTTTGTACCTTATACTGCTCAATATGCCACTCTACAAACTGTTTAGCATCTTTTGGAGATGTGATTGGTTTCAATTGAACAATGACCAGATCGGTTAAAAGTGGGCGAAGTTTTTTCGTTTCACGCGTAGTAACAATAGCCCGAATATCCCTAGATGTCAGGATGCGTAAAGAGTCAAGGAGTTCATTTCCTTTTTCAATTGCTTCCAGATTGTCAACAACAATAATTGCCTTTTGCCCTACCAAGCGATCTTTTATAGCAATAATTGCTTGTTTTTTGGACAACGGTGGTAATCCAAGTTGGTGACACAACCTTTTATAAAACGAATTGACGTCATAATAGCCTGGTTGGAATTTGACAACTTCGCCACTAATTGGATCTATGTGTTGCGTTTTTGCGCTATCACCTAAAATCGTATCTATCGCCCCCTCTTGAAATAGGCAGCGCACGATTTTCGCAGACAATGTGCTCTTTCCCATTCCGCCATCACCTGCAAAAACAAAAATCCTTGGACTTTTTGGATAGCTCAAGAGCCAATATAATCTTTGTAAAGGCTTTAGCCCCTCTTGTCCCTTGACGGGTGGGCAGTCAATTTGTGATTCTAAATCAAGATATAGATTTTCTTTTTCAAGTAAACCTGTGAAATAATTTCCGAATGCAGTAGAAACCAACAGTCTCTGTTGTTCAAGGTTAATGCCTGCATCACCACATTCTAAAGAGTAAAGCATTACATTTTGCTTCTTGCTCCGCGAGAACTTTGTAGAAATCAAATTGTCAAGAACTTTGCCAACTCCCCAGCCCATAAATGCATCAGGAAGTTTGCTTAGCAAAAAAATCAGAATATCGAGTCCGAAACTTAAAATGACACTCATCATTGACCTTTCTGATCATTAGAAAACGCCATTCCATTCACAAACGCCACTACATCTTCCACTTCATCCTCCGTAAACCACCTGTCCACTGCGTCCACGCTGAAACGCTCTAGAAGTGGAATGCACAAGTCAAAAGGTTGCCTCATCTTTTCTTCTCGATATACTTCACGCCATCCATCCCCTTGAAATGCTCATCCTGCGTCCACAAAGTCGCGTTGTGAGCGCGGGCGGTGGCTAGGATGATGCTGTCCGCCAATGGAAGTTTCAACTCGTATGACAATTCTGCCGCGACGAGCGCCAGGCTGTCATCCAAATCAACCACGTGTCCATCTTTCATAATCGCCACCGCTTCGAGGGCGTCATTCCTATCCTTCACCATCAAAACGCGCTTGAACACTTCGAAAAGGCTAATGGTCGGTACGAGCACTTCGTCCGTATTTTCGATCACGGGCGCAAAGAACCCGGCATTACTGCCGTTTATGAAATACTCCAGCCAGCCCGACGAATCGACGACGTTCATACGCGGTCTTCCTCTTCGCGCTCGATGTCGCTGCTCATGCCTTTGAGAAAGCCGCGCGCCTCTTTGATATTCCGCACAGGGACAATCTCAAGGCGGTTGCCGTAAATGATGAACCGAACCTTCTGCCCTGGCTTGACGTTCCACTTCTCGCGAATTGCGCGGGGAATCACCACCTGGTATTTTGGGGAGATTGTCGCTGTATCCATATCTTACTTCTCCTTATCGAATATGTAATCGTAAGATAATTATACCGCCAATTTGTTGGCAAACGCCACCACCTCTTCCACTTCCTCCTCCGTAAACCACCTATCCACCGCGTCCACGCCGAATCGATCCAGCGGCGGCTCGTACAGGTCGGCGGGGGTGAGACGGCGCTTTTGCAGGAAGACGCTCTGCACGGCGCGCAGGAAGCGAATCTGGTCGGCGTTGTAGCGATGGTCGGCGATGTAGCGCTCGAATTGGCGCGCCACCAGTTCGCGGTAATCGGGCAGGGAGTCAATCTCCAGCACCTGGCGCACCAGGGCAAGGAAGTTATCGGCGCTGTGGGCATAGACCTTTTTCAGCATCTCAGGCGTCAATTCCAGGTCGCTGTGCGCCAATTCGCGGGTGAGAGTCCGCTCCAGGTCGAGCAGCAGGGCGTCGTCAATTTCGGTGGAGGCAGAGCGGCGCTCCGCCCCGACAATCGCCTGCATAGCGGGATGGTTCTCCACCAGTTGCAGGATGCGCTTTTCCACCTTTTCGCGGTACTCGCTGACGTACATCTGCTCGCCGCTTTTGGTCAGCAGGATGTAGCCGCGCAGAGCAATTTCATCGTGCAGGAAGTCCAGTTCGAGAATGCCCGTCTCTTTTTGGCGCTTCTTCATCATCTCCGCCAGTTCGCGGCGCAGAGTATCCAGTTCGTCGAAAGAAGCGGCTTCGAGCATGGGGACGGTGCAGGCGCGTTTGAGACTCAACTGCTTTTGGGTGAGCAGGTTTTCGGGCAGGCTGGCAACGTCTTCGGCAATCGAGAGACTCAAATCTTCGGTTTTTTGCCCCTTGCGTTTGAGCAGTTTCAGCCGTTCCAGTTTGACGGCGAAGGTCTCGGCGGGCACGTCCACTTCGGGCGCAAAGCGCAAATGCGGGGCGACCTTCAGGCGCAGTTTTTCCAGGCTGGAAGGCAGCAGGTAGTTCCAAAAGCCGTCTTCCCACACGTCTTCGATGTCGGGCAGGGCATGGCGCACCAGCAGCGACTCGCGCGGGATGCGCCCCACCATCGCCCGCAGGTCGGCAATCAACGCCTGGGCTTCGGTCGAAACAGGATGAACAGGATTGATAGGATGTTTTGCTGGGGTTTCTTTATCCTGTTCATCTTGTCCATTCTGTTGATAAGTTTCGAGCAGGTTCAGACGGGTGTGAAAGAGCCTCACCAGCACGGGCATGGTTGCATCGGCGGTTTCTTTGGCGGCGCGGTCGAAGTTGTTCTCCCAAAAATCGAGAATCAGAAATTCCTTTTTCCCGCCTTCGGGCAGCCAATCCAGGAATTTACAAGCCGCCTGCGTGCGCGTGCCGCGCCCAATCATCTGCTGCAACTTGATGGGCGACTGCACGGGCTTCATAAAGACAAGATTCATCACCTCGGGAATGTCCACGCCCGTATCGAGCATATCCACCGAAATGGCGATGCGCGGCAGACTTTCCTTTTTGAATGTCTCGACGGGGATGTCGCGGTAGTTGGCTTCGCTGACGATGACCGCCGCCATGCCTGGATACTGCGGGTACAGGTCGTAGAAGGCGTCTCGCAGCCGCACGGCGTGCTTTTTGGTCATGGCAAAGACGATGGTCTTGCACGGCATACCCGAAGGGTCTTTGTAGCAGGCTTCCATCACTTCTACCCACTGCTTGCGGAGCGTATCGCGCACCGTGACCTTTTCTTCCAGTTCCGTGCCTTCAAAGTTGATGGAATCGGGGTCGTAGCCGTTTTGGATAAGCAGGTTGCGGTCTTCTTCGGAGAGACCTTCCCACTTGATTCCTTCCTGCTGAAAACGGGTGCGCGCCGCCCGCAGGCTGAAATCCACCAGGTAGCCGTCTTTCACTGCCTGGTCGTAGGTGTAGAGATAGGTCGGCTTGTCGTCGTAGCAGTGAAAGGCTTCGAAGGTGTCGCGGTCAATCGAGTTGGCGGGGGTGGCGGTCAGCCCAATCATGCGCCCGTCAAAGTAGCGCATCACTTCGCTCCAGCGGTTGAAGATGGAGCGATGGACTTCGTCAAAGATAATCAGGTCGAAGAAGGCGGGCGAGAATTTTTCAAAGATGTTGCTGAGCGTTTGCAGGGTGACGGCATACAGCCGCTGGGTGAACTGCGTATCCCAACTGTGCAGGCGGGCGCAGGGTTCGTGCGGCAAGAATTTCTGGAATCCATCGGCGAGCGCCTGACGCACCAACTCATCGCGGTCTGCCACGAACAAGACGCGCCGCGCCTGATTGGCGCGCAGGAACACGTCAATCAGCGCCATCGTGGTGCGGGTCTTGCCCGTCCCCGTCGCCATGACGATGAGCGCGCGGCGTTTATTTCCCAAGCGTCCGGAAGGTTCAACCGTCCCGAAGGCTTCTTTTGAGCGACTCAACATATCCACGTCATCCTTCGGGACGTTTTGTATATCAAATGCTTCGCACACCCGCCGAATGGCTTCATGCTGATAGGAGCGGTCTACAATGGCAGAGTTGATGTTCACCGAGCCGAGCGGCTGGGCGTTCTGGCGCAGGTAAAGCAGGTTTTCCAGGTCATCGCGGGTGAAAAAGCCCGCCACTTCGCGGCGCGGAGCATAGCCCACGTCCACAAAATGAATTTCGCGCCCGTTGGCGAGAAACCCAAACGGGCGGAAAGACTGATGTTTTTCGATTTCGCGGACGTAATGCTCCAGTTGCGCTTCGGCGAGTTTGACGTCCACCGCCGTCTTCTTGGCTTCCACCACCGCTAACACTTCCCCATTTTCGCGGTACAGGCAGTAATCTGCAATCGTCCCGAAGGTTGTTGAACCTTCGGGACGCTCTGCGCCAACGGAAACTTCGATTTTGACCTTGCTGTGGTCGCGCAAAACCCAGCCCGCGCGTTCCAGTTGCGGGTCAATCAGTTGCTTGCGAGTGTGTTCTTCAGAGATTTGACGAAGCATGAAATGAGCTTCCCTTTACAGATAAACGATTTTAAGTATACGACAATTTATGAGAACATGCCCTCGTGTTCCTAAAAGAATGCTGCTTTTCCACTGGTTAGGCAGGGCGGCAGGTCGGCCCTGCCACCCAAACATGGGATTGCAAAACAGACTTTTTTTGTCATATTATATAAAGAGCGGCATTCGGAGCAGAGTCAACCAACGGTTTGTGGTTGACCGTGCTTGCCCCTGGCTACTTGAGAGAGGCCTGAGGGAAAAAAGCGTTCCATAAATTGAGTACCTTCGCAAGACCGCACAGGGAATTATCTATGACTCAAGATTATCGTAACTGCCTACCATCATGAAAGCGGAGACCGTCCACGAATGCCAACACGAATTCACGAATGTCTCTGGCCTGCCAAAGCGCTTTCTTTTACCTGTGCGCTTGTTGTATTCGCGCATTCGTGACTCTCTTCATAGACGGTTTTCTCTGCTCCGAAACAGCAGAGTCTACAGGATAGGCAGTTACATTCAATCCGAAAAACCCTATGCTTTGGAGGTAAGCGATGAACAAGCACATCATTTCCAAACCAACCTTGCTGCTTTCGCTGCTGCTAGCCCTGATGCTGGCCTGTGGCCGAACGGCCTCGGCGCCGACCGCGTCCCCACCAGCTGCCACAGCAAAGCCGACCAATGCGCCGCCCACGCCAACCGCTGTCCCACCCACAGAGACGGCCATTCCACCCACGCCAACCCCAGCGCCCACCGCCACGCCGCCACCGGCCGGGACAAGCCCTCAGAACCCGGCGCCCTTCTCCGAAACCGTCATCACAGCGGGCTGGGAAATCCGCGTGGTGGAATTTGTGCGCGGCGAGCAGGCCCTGGTCTTGCTCAAGAAGGCCTCGCCCTTCAACCGGGCGCATCGCGACCCGGCAATGGAATATGCGCTGGTCAAAGTGCGGGTGAAATGGACGGGAGAAGGCTCTAACCGAGTGGACGGTACATTCTTCAGCGGCATGGACAGCGCCCTAATTCCCTACGAGCGCGTCAAATTGGCAGATGCAAAAGAACCCTCCCCCTCCATCTCTAGCTTCGATGCTCTCACGCGCGGCCAAGAAGTGGAAGGCTGGGTGGTCATCCAAATTGGCAAGAATGCCAGCGGCGCGCTGCTCGTCATCTGGCCTCGCGACAATGGAATGCGACTCGGCGAGGAAACGAAGCGTTACATTGCCCTTGAGCCATAGCCCGCCGAAACGCGCCCAGCCGAGCGCGCTTCTACGCCACAGATGCCCTTTTGCCCATGAAAGGGAGCACGGTTGAAGCCACCGGTCGCCTTGAGCAATCCAGAGCGCCAAGCGGCCGGTTTTGTATCCTCTCGCCCAAACAACCCGATAAAACAGGCTGGCCCAAGGGCAGCGCACCATCCACGGCACGTATTCTGAATTGCAGTTGCAAGAAAAAATGCCGTATAATGTTTTAAAATCAATGCAAGCGCCGTGAGATACTGTGCAGCGTATGCCCTGACCAGCAATCACGGTAAGTAGGGAAAGACGACAAAACGTAGCGCGCCCAACATCTTGAAAAAAAGACAGTCCCTCTTTACAGGTGCATATGATTCCCCCTCACCAGGCTGCCGCCTATCAACTTTTACAACAAGCCCAGCAAGCCCTGCAAGCCAAAAACAGCCTTGCCGCACGCCAGCTGGCAGGGCAGGCTGCACGCCTGGCGCCGGAGTTAGAAGAAGTCTGGTTAATGCTGGCGGCTGTTTCATCCCCGCAAGCCAGCCTCACCTACCTGCAGCGCGCCTTACAAATCAACCCGCACAGTGAGCGCGCCCAAAAAGGCTTGGTCTGGGCCCAGAAGCGTTTAGCGCAAAGCCCCTCTCCACCCGCTCTGCCAGCGCAAAACACCGCCCATGCGCCGCCGGAGCGGACGGTCGCAGCGGCTCAGGCCGCTTCTGTTGGGGAGAGAACCCAGCCCACCCGGCCGGTTCCGTCCCCAATCGAAGCGCAGCCTGCCCCAAACCCTGCAACACGTTCCGCTGGCAAGCCTTCCGGTCGGGCGTCGCGCCCCCCCAAACGACGTGATTGGCCCGTCTTGCCATTGTTGGCGTTTTTGCTGTGCCTTGCCTTGGCATGGGTCATCTGGTGGAGCGTCACCCCGGTGGCGGCCTTCTTGCGCAGTGCGCCGGGACATGCGGCCTGGGCGCCGGCGGAAATCAGCAAAGCGACCCGAACGGCTTCCCCCCTGCCAAGCGCCACGCCCAGCGCTACAGAAACGGCTAGCCCGACCTTTACCAGCACCCCTAGCCCTTCGCCCTCGCCCAGCCTAAGCCCCACGCCAACGGTCAGCCTAACGCCCACCCCCAGCGCCACCGCTTCGGTCACCCCCACCGAGGAAATCACCCCCACCCCGCTGCCCACCGATACCGCCGTGCCGACGCGTGTCATCCCCACCCTCGCGGCGCCCCAGCTGTATAGCCCCGAAACAAGCGATGAACGCTGGATTGATGTGGACCTTTCTCGCCAAATGCTGTATGCTTACGAGGGAAACACCCTGGTTAACGCCTTCGTGGTATCCACAGGCACCTGGCGATACCCCACCGTCACCGGGCAATATCGCATTTACATCAAATACCGCTACAAAGACATGTCTGGCCCTGGGTATTACCTAAAAAACGTGCCGTACACCATGTTCTTCTACCAAGGGTACGCCATTCACGGCACCTATTGGCATAACAATTTCGGGACACCCATGAGTCACGGCTGCGTCAACCTGCGCATTGCCGATGCGGAATGGCTATACAATTTTGCGTCCGTAGGTACCTTGGTCAACGTGCATTACTGAGATGGAATGAGCCAGCCACACCGCTTCTCACGCCGCGATTTTCTTAAATTCAGCGCCGGTTTGCTGGGGGGGGCCTTGCTCTCTGCCCTGCCCCTGGCGCAAGTCGTGGCCACAGAACCGGCTGCACGGCTTGGGCGGGTGTGCTGGAACAAAGTCACCGCCCATGAAGCGCCCCAAAAAAGCGCAGCCATTGTTGCCACCTACAAATTCGACCAAGTTCTGGAAATTGAACAAACGGTGCGCAGCCCAGAAAAAAGCGCCTACAACCGGGTGTGGTATCAATTGCGGCAAGGCGGCTATGTGTATTCAGGAGGTATCCAACCCGTCGAAAACCGCTTAAACCCCCCTTTAGCGAGCATCCCCAAAGAGGGACTGCTGGCCGAATTGACCGTTCCGTTTAGCGATTCGCACTGGAAGCCGACCAAAAACTCGCGGCGCGGCTACCGCTTATATTACGGCACCACCTATTGGGTGCGGGCGGTGTTTGAGGATGAAAAAGGCCAACCCTGGTATCGTATCTATGATGACTTGCTGAACCTGGTGTTCTTCCTCCGCGCCGAGCATTTGCGCATTGTCCCCCCCGAAGAGTTGACGCCACTCTCGCCGGATGTGCCGGAAGAAGAGAAATGGATTGTGGTGAGCCTGCCGGAACAAAAAATGGCCGCCTTGGAGGGCGAACGCGTGGTTTTTACCGCCACCATTTCCAGCGGGCGCGGCAAAGGCAACCTGCACTACGCCAGCACCCCTTCTGGGGAATTCAAAACGTTCTTCAAACGACCCGCCGGCCACATGGTGGGCGGGAGCGGGGGTTCGGCCTACGACCTGCCCGGCGTCCCTTGGGCTTCGTACATCAATGACCAAGGGGTTTCGTTTCACGGCACTTACTGGCATAACGACTTCGGCGCACCGCGCAGCGCAGGGTGCATCAACTTACCGAATGAACAAGCCAAATGGATTTACCGATGGACCACCCCCAACGTCCCCCCCGGCAAACGGCACATCTACCAACCGGGCAGCGGCACGCGCGTATTAATCTACGAAACAGCCGTTTTTTCCCCCTTCTCTGGCCCAGTACGTTACCGCCTAGAAGACGACCCTATCCCTGATTGGAAGGAAAGGTGAAACCATGCACAGCGCTTTTTCCTATGACCGCTATCTCCTCAAACGCCAAGTATTTGCCCTGACGGGTAAGCTGCGCTTTTACAACCCGCAAGGTCAACTGGTTTTGTTTTGCGAACAACGCATGTTCAAACTGCGCGAAGATATTCGCCTGTATGCCGATGAACAAAAAAAGCAAGAAGTGCTCTCCATCAAAGCCCGGCAAATCTTGGATTTTTCCGCCGCCTACGATGTGGTGGATACAACCAGCAACGAAAAAGTCGGGGCCTTGCGCCGCAAAGGACTACAATCCATGCTGCGTGATGAATGGCAAGTGCTCGATGCAAACGACCGGCAAATTGGCTTGCTGTTTGAGGACGACATGGTCTTGGCCTTGGTGCGCCGCTTGGTGCTAGGCATCTTCCTGCCCCAGAACTATGATTTGACCATCGGAACAGCACGCGCTGCCGACTTAAAACAACGCTTTAATCTGCTGCGTTACGAAATGGACATTGATTTCCGCCTGCCTGGCTCCCCCAACCTCGATCCCCGTTTAGGGTTGGCGGCTGCCACGCTCGTTGCCATCATTGAAGGACGCCAAAGCTAATGCCCCGCCAAGCGCTTTTCCCTGGTTTGGTTTTTGACGAAGACGACCGCCCGCTCGAAACGGGCTGGATTGGCAGTGAACCGGCCTATGTGATTAACGATGCCGGCTTTCGCAGGCACATCCCCTCCGAACAGATTGACCGCGCCATCTTGGCCGAGATAAAAAAAGTGATTCAGGGCAACGAAGAGCTGCTCAGCCGCGAGGCCGCCAAAATGGTCGGCGCCGAAGACCCCTTCAGCCAAGCCATCATTCAAAACCAGTTAAAAAACATTGACCAGCAATTCGCCTTGTTGTTCGAGGTCGGCATCCCTGAGGAAATGCGGCTCTGGCTGGGAATGGTCGGCTTCAAAGCCATCGTCAACTATCACGGCGAAGTGATTGAAGTCCGGCAAGCCGGTGGGGTCGCCGGTGAAGAATAGGGCTGCCCGCCCCAAATGAGCGGATAGCAACCCGCAATGGTTTTTCTCTCGATTACGAAGCTGCGGCCTGTTCCGCCGCCGGCAAGACGACAACGAACTTGGTCCCTTGTCCCACTTTCGATTCGACCCAAATGCGCCCCTGGTGATTTTCCACAATCGAACGCACAATGGCCAACCCCAGCCCGGTGCCGGGGGTGCCTTTGGGCGCGTTGCTGGCGCGATAGAACTTCTCAAAAATGTGTGGCTGGTCGGCCGGTGGAATGCCCACCCCGGTATCGGCTACCTCGAAAATGACCTGCGAGTCTTCGCGCCGCAAGGAGACGGTCACTTTGCCGCCCTCCGGTGTGTATTTGACGGCGTTCACCAGCAGGTTGTCCACCATCTGCCGCAAGCGAATCGGGTTGCCGCGCAACATGGGCAGTTGAGGGTCAAGATGAACTTGGAAATCCAGCTTCTTATCAGCAATCTGTCGGCCTAAGTTATCTACTGTAAATTGCAGAATTTGTTCGAGGGAAACATCGTCCTTGCGGGTATCAAAACCGGCTTCAATACGTCCTAAATCGAGCAGGTCATTCACCAGGGCGGTGATGTTTTGTGCGCTGGCCTGCACATGCCGCACAAATTGCTTTTGCTGGTCGTTGAGCGGGCCTACGCGGTCCAGCAATTCCACATAGCCCATGATGGCGGTCAAGGGCGAGCGTAAATCATGCGAAATGGTGTGAATGAAATCACTCTTCAGTCGGTCGAGCATCTTCAAATGGGAGATGTCTTCCAACGTAATGACCGACCCGATTTCTGGAATGGGCGTGTACTGATAATTAAACACTCGTCCATCCTCAAAGGTCACTTCGTTGGCTTTGAGCGGGCTTTGCTGGCGAATGGAATTGAGCAAGGTGGTGAAATCGTTGTTGCTAATGACCTCCAACACTGGCTTGCCGGTGAAATCTCCCAACCCTAAGCCAAAAATGCGGCGCACGGCCGGGTTAATCAGAATAATGCGATTTTCTTTATCCAGCAGGATGACACCATCCTGGATGTTATTGATGGTGACGGCTAATTTGCTGCGCTCATTTTCGGTGGCTTGGTACAGCTGAGCGTTCTCAATGGCAATGGCCGCATACTCAGCCAAAACGGTCATCAGCAATTCATGGTGCTGGCTAAAGGGGCGTTTGGACTGCCGATTATCTACACCTAAAACGCCAATCACCCGGTCATGCGACCGCAGAGGGACGTAAATGAGCGAATAGACCAGATAGGCGGTCTTGATTTTGTTGGGGGAATCGTGGTTGAACGCGATGGGCTGACCGGTGTGAATGACTTGCCCGGCCAGAGTATCTTTGACCGGCAAGCGAAAGGTGCGGGCAAAGTTCTCTTCAAAGTTGCGCCCAGCCCGCATGTAGAGTTCGTTGGTCTCTTCATCGAGCAAGAGCAAATGGCCTTCTTCGGCATTGGTCAACTCAACCGCTGCGGTGACCACACTGGTCAAAACGCTGTCCAAGTCAAGCGTCGAGGTGATGGCGCGTCCGAGCTTGACGAGCGTGCCCATTTCATCTACGCGCTGTTCCAGCGAAGCGGTGGTGCGGCGGATTTCGCGGCGCACCCAGTCACCCAGTTGTTGAGCGCGCTTTTGGCTGCGTTGAATGGCATGAACGATGTCGTCTATCTTGAGCGGAGGATGCAGATAATCACTCAAGCCGAGTTTGAGCGCCTGCTTGACCAGAGCCGGGTTATCGGCATTCGCAAAGAAAATGATTGGCATGGTCGGGAAGCGCTCTAAGACGTTCGCGGCCAGGTCTATGCCTTTTTTTCCGCCGAGCGTTTCCGTGATGACAAGTAAATTGGGGATGGTTTCCAACAACACTTTTTCCAGCGTTGCCGGGTCTTTAGCCACAGCCACGGCATAGCCACCAGCGCGTAAAGCGCGCTCCAGCAATCCCAGGGTAGGGGTTTCTTCCATTGCGAGCAAAATTAAATCCATCTGTGGCATATTGATAATTCTACCTTAAAAAAAGCGATACCCCCATGCCCAGGGTGCTGAATTGGCGCATATCCAAGTCACATGGTTTGGCACAAGTAAACTCAAATCGAACGCTTTCATCGAGTCCAGGCCATCAGCCGTTCAGCGCGGTTGCGTTTTTTGTTGATTCAAAATCAGGGCCAAATGCCGAACCCCAGCATGAACCGTTTCAACCGCTTGCTTCTGTTGCTCGGTCAGGTTGCCCATTTTGCCTGAAACCAACAGTTCTAAGGGATAGCCAATCACTTGAATTGTCGAATGGAGTTCCTTGCGCATTTGGGCAAGTTCATCGGTTTTGCGCTGTTCACCGGCTTTGGCCAGCTCAGCCGTTTGCGAGAGCGCGCGGAACAAACTGGCGTTGATAAGAGAAATCGAGGCATAATCGGCAATCGCCTCGAGAATGGTCTGCTCGCCGGCAGAAAACGGTCGCTCGGCCTTACGTATCACCGTCATCAAGCCAATCGCCTCGTTTTTGACCTTGATGGGAACCACCATGGCGGCCTTGCCCAACGAAGCCACCTTAAACTTGGCCAACGGCGCGCCGTGAATTTCCAACGTTTCGGCAGACATGGCAACCAACGCGCCAATGCCATCATCCAACGGTTGACCGAGTTTCTTGGCCCAGGCGTCTGGCAGGCCGCGATGCGCCGAGAGCAAAAAGGCTTTCGATTTTTCGTCTTTAATCGTCAGCCAAGCCACATCAGCCTCGGCAATCTGCGCTGCGGCTTCCACAATTTTCTCAAACAAGGCGCGTTGGTCGGTAATCGAAATCACCGCGCGCCCCACCGAGAAAATGGTGGTCAATTCACGCACCCGGCGCTGCAACTCGGCATTGGCTTGTTTGAGTTGGGCATCTAACTTGGCGCGTTCGCGCGCCTCGCGCGTTTGCGAGAGCGAACGCTCCACCGCCGAGACCACCTCTGCCTCGCGGACCGGCAGCATCAAGTAATCGAACGCCCCCAGCCGAAAGGTCTGAATGACGTGCGGCTCCTGGCCTTTTTCGGCCAAAACGATGACCGGCACAGAAAGCCCCTGCGAAGAGAGCGCAACGAGTAAATCTTTGGCGCCCAGCCCCGGTAAGTTTAAATTCGCCAGAATGACGTCTGGCTGAAACTGAATGGCTTGTCGGATGGCACTGGGTCCATCCGCAGCAACTTCGACCCGATAGCCCAAAGGTTGCAGCGCCTGCCGTCCAATCAGGTCGCTGACATCCGGGTCACTTTCTACGATGAGGATTTTTTCGCTATTTGAGGGTGACATACCCGTTTATGATAGCATGAAATTGGCGTTTTGTCGGTCGAAGTGAATTAAAATTCTGTAAGTACACGCAAATTCGCATAAGGAGCCTGTTGATGAATAATGACTTTCTCTGGTGGCGCGATGGCGTCATTTACCAGATTTACCCGCGTTCCTTTGCCGATTCGAATGGCGATGGCATTGGCGACCTGCCCGGCATTACCGGTAAGCTCGATTATCTTGCCCAACTGGGCATTGATGCTATCTGGCTTTCCCCGTTTTACCCCTCGCCCCAAGCCGATTTTGGCTACGATGTGAGTGATTACAAAAACGTAGACCCGCTCTTCGGCACGTTGGCGGATTTTGACCAGTTGGTGGCTGAAGCCCATCGGCGCGGAATCCGCGTTGTGGTAGACCTGGTGTTAAACCATACCTCCAATCAACACCCTTGGTTCCTCGAATCGCGCTCGAGCCGCGACAACCCCAAGCGGGATTGGTATTTGTGGCGTGAAAAACCCAACAATTGGCAATCGGTCTTCGGCGGCAGCGGCTGGGAATGGGACCAGACAACCGGCGCCTATTACTTCCACATGTTTCTAAAAGAGCAGCCCGATGTGAACTGGCGCAACCCCCAGGTGCGTCGTGAGATGCTGGATGTCTTTCGGTTTTGGGCCGAGCGCGGCGTGGATGGCTTCCGCTTGGATGTCTTCAACGTCTATTTCAAACATCCCGATTTTCCGAACAACCCTCGCAAAGCGGGCTTGGCCTTACGCGCCTTCGACCGGCAATGGCACCTCTACGATATTGACCAACCCGAAATGCACCCGCTGCTGACCGAAATCCGCGCGCTCCTCGACCAATACCCGCAACGCTATGCCGTCGGTGAAACGTTCATCGCCACACCCGAAAAAGCCGCCTCATATTGCGGCCCTGATAAACTACACGCCGCCTTCAATTTTGATTTTTTGTTCCGCAAATTCTCGGCAGCCGATTTTGCCGAAGGAATCCTGAAGTGGGAGCAGGCGCTTGGTGAGAGCGGCTGGCCCAATTACGTCTTGAGCAATCACGACCAGCCCCGCTCGGCCACCCGCTATGCGAAGGGCGAGGATGATGCGCGGGTTAAAGTAGCACTTGGCATGTTGCTCACCTTGCGAGGCACGCCCTTTTTGTATTACGGCGAAGAAATTGGCATGCGAGATATTACGCTCAAACGGCATGAAATTCAGGACCCACCCGGCAAATACTATTGGCCATTTTACAAAGGGCGGGATGGCTGCCGTTCACCCATGCAATGGGACGACTCACCCTACGCCGGCTTCTCCAACGCCAAACCCTGGCTGCCGGTGCATCCCAATTACACCCAGCGCAATGTGGCTGTACAGCAAAACGACCCACATTCTTTGTTCCGCTTTGTGCAACAGTTGCTTGCGTTGCGCAAAGCGTATCCTGCCCTTCAGCGCGGCACATTGCGCTTTTTGCTGCCCCCCAAACCAGGCATCTTGGCCTATGAACGCACCCTAAACGAGCAACGAATGGTGGTCTTGCTTAACTTCACCGAGCAGGTCAAAACGGTCGGGGTATCATCACCGGTTGGCTCATCTGCTGGGCAAGTCTTGCTTTCCACACATGGGGTGCAAGAGAGCGCTCTAAACCGTCCGATGCAAGTCCATCCCTACGAGGTACGGATAATATTGGCTTGAGAGAACGAAAAGACCTGCAAGAAGACCACTTCAGCCGGTTTTTGCTATACTAAAGGCATGGACTTTGCTCGGTCTATGCCTTATTTTTCTGGGGGAAAAAGCGACTCTTTCGGTCCTTTGGCGCGCTACTTGCCGCCTACCCCGGAAGGAATTGCCCGCGCCTTTCTCGCCGAGCACATCCGTGCCGGTGCCTGGGTGCTAGACCCCTTTGGCGCCTGCCCCCGCTTTAGTGTGGAAATGGCACGCGCCGGCGCACGGGTATTGGTCACGGCAAGCAATCCGATTAACCGCTTTCTACTCGATCTGGCTGCCCATCCGCCAACCTTGGCCGATTTGCAAGCCGCTCTGGCCGAGTTATCTGCGGCGCGCAAAGAAGATGACCGGCTGGAAACCCATCTGCAAGCCCTGTATCTGACTCAATGCCTGCAATGTAAACGGGAGCTGCCGGCGGAATCTTTTTTATGGGATAGCCGCAGCGGGAGGCTCACCGGAAAAATTTACAACTGCACTTGCGGCGCGGGTGGTGAACAACCGGCGACGGCTGAAGATGAGCAACTTGCTGCCCAGTGGTCACGGGCCGATGCCCTACATCGTTCGCGCGCCCTGGGACGCATTGCTCCACCAGAAGACCCCCATCGCCCGATTGCGCAAGAAGCCCTGGCTTTTTATCCGCCGCGCGCTGTCTATGCACTCGGCACGCTGATTAATCGGCTGGATGCCATTCAAACCAGCAAAGAACGTCGGCGCTGTATCCTGGCTTTGTTGCTTTGGGCGTTCGATGCCGTCAATTCGCTGTGGCCACACCCTATAGAACGACCCCGTCCACGGCAGTTAATCCTTCCGAGCGTGTTTCGGGAAAACAACGTTTGGATGGCGCTAGAAGCGGCGGTCAAAGCCCTGCACACCGAACACCCGCCCATTGCACATACTCTATGGCCTGAAGAGCCGCCTGAAAGTGGCGGGCTGTGCATTTACGAGGGGCCGCTGCGCAATTTAGCAGCAGAGTTGCATGAAATTCCCTTCCGTGCAGTAATGGGAGTGTTGCCGCGCCCCAATCAGGCCTTTTGGACTCTCTCCGCGCTGTGGGCTGGCTGGTTGTGGGGATACGAAGCAGTGGGGCCTTTCAAAAGAGTATTAGGCCGTCGCCGGTATGATTGGAATTGGCACGCTGAGGCACTTCAAGCCTTGTTCACCCATTTGACCAAGCACCTTCCCGCCGGCGTTCCCTTCTTTGGTCTACTCACCGAGCCGGAACCTGGCTTCATTTCCGCCGTTTTGCATGCTGCTGGTCAGGCAGGCCTTGACTTAAGCGGCCTGGCCTTACGGGGTGAGCAAGAACCGCTCCAAATTCACTGGAAAACAGCGAAAAACTGGCGCCGCGCCCGCCACCCGCTGCACCCCCATCGAACCCACAACATTCTGCGCCAAATCCTAGCAACACGCGGCACACCGCTTCCATACATCCACTTACACGCTCTGGCTCTATCGGCTTTTGCCGTGCAAGGCGTGGCTCCTGCCCCAAACGAAACCCTAGCAGCTTATGATACGGCCATCCACACTGCACTGCAAAACCCCGAATTTACCGACCTGGAAAACCGCAGCACACCCGAAACCGGCACCTGGGCGCTCAGCCAATGGAAGAATTTGGGCATGTTTGAGCCAATGCCAGAGCCTTAGAATGCGCTGTCATCTGGTCACCCCAAAAACGATACTAAAATCATGTCTTTTATCACTAGGATAGCGATATAGATGTATCGTAGACTAGCCATAGGGAGGCTGATTTCACATAGTTGGTTAGGCCATACCGCCTTGGGTGAGAAGATTTTGTACAATCCACTTCATAAATCCTAATTTCAAGCTAACCAGGAAGTGAGGAATGATGAAACAAGCATGGGTCTTTCTACTCGTTATCTTCCCAATCTGTATCGCTAGTTGTGGGCCGGCTTTACTGACCCCTAGCCCGGTTCCCTCGCCCAGCCCCCTGCCCAGCCTCCTGCCCACATGCCTGCCTGCGCCAGGGGATTTTTACTCCAACAACGAAGGGACCAACAAACAAGCGACTTTGTTGGCCGATACAATCTACGGGGGGCTGTTTATTGGGGCGCTCGGACGTAACGATACAGTTGGCATGAACCATGCCAGAAGTCAAGCGTCGCAGTTCTTTACGTACGAGGTGAAACGCTGGACCAGCGCCTCGCAAGAAATTTCTTTTTCGGATGGCAGCAAAGCGCGCATCTTTGTCACCTTCATCAGCCCGCAATTGATACGCGCCGCAGCACTTGCTCACGCGATGCTGGGTGACATCGAAGGCCACAACCTGAATGCTTACACCGCCAGGGGCCTAAAACGGCTGGACCGCCGCAATGAATATCTATTTTTGGTGACTGTACAAAGCGAGGCGGCGGCCAACAGCCAAGAACAAATTGCGTTTTCCACCGATTTATTTGCCCTCAAAGGCACATCCGGGCTGCCCATCCGACACATCCGTCACGACCATTTCTTGGATACGCCCATTTTGCTTTCCCAAGGTCATCTGGCCGGCTTTATCTATTTTCCTTTGACGCAACAGATTAACGAAACATGTTCATCGGTTCTCGATGAAGAAAGAGATTCCTATCTTATTTTGACGATGTCTCACGTCAAAATAGGCAATCAACATCAGACCCTGACGTTTGAAATTCCTTTTATCTCTCCGGCGCTTTTTGATAACGAAACCATCCCCACCCCCCTGCCCAACCTGAATTTGACGGCCGAAGAGTTCACGCCTTCTAATCAGTTAGCGCCCCTGGCCACATTTTCTACCAACCCCGAAGAATTTTGGAAACAGTTTACGCGCTTTGTGTGGAAAAAACTGACGTTCGACGGGTTGGTTTCAGAGTAGGCATCACCATCGGCATGACCAACGTATGGTGAAAACAGACAGCGACCGTGCTTTTGAACGGTCGCTGTGAATGATTAGCCAACAGGGAGTGTGACCTAAAGCGAAGAACACACCAATCTATGCTAACTCATCTCTTGCCTGCCAGAGAGCGCGCGCAAGAGCGTGTTCTGGTCGGCATATTCCAAATCGCCACCAACAGGCAAGCCACGCGCTAGGCGGGTGACCTGCACACGAAAAGGCAGCAATTGTTGACGAAGGTAAAGTGCCGTGGCGTCGCCTTCCATGCTGGGATTGGTAGCCAAGATGACTTCTTTCACGATGCCCTGAGCAACGCGTTCTAAGAGGGGTTTGATTTTCAAATCTTCGGGGCCAATGCCCTCAATGGGAGAAAGAACGCCGTGCAAAACGTGGTATTTACCTTTGTATGCGCCTACCCGCTCAAGCGCCAGCACATCCAGTGGTTCTTCTACCACACAAAGCACGGTTTCATCGCGGGCCAGGCTCTCACAAATTTCACATCTCTCACGTCCCGTTTGCATGATGTTGAAACACTGCGGGCAGAAGGCCGTGTTTTGCTTGAGGGCAACCAGGGCCTCGGCCAGTTGCAGCGCAATTTCTTCTGGCGCGCGCAACAAAAAGAAAGCCAGCCGCGAAGCCGATTTTGGCCCAATGCCTGGCAAACGCTCAAAGGCAAGCACAAGGTTTTGGAGTGGTTCAGGAAGAAGCATGCAATATAAGAGACAAACAGGGTATCTTAAAAGGGTAAAGCGCCTGCCAACGGACCCATCGTTTTCTCTTGCAGCTCGCGCGATTTGTCAAGCGCCAGATTGACGGCGGTGAGCAGCATATCTTGGAGCATTTCGGCATCGGTATCTTTCAAAAAATCTGGGTCAATTTCAACGCCAGTACAACGCTGGTCGCCGGTCATGGTAATTTTGATGGCACCACCACCAGCGGTCGCGCTTACGGTTTCGGTCTTTAGTTTTTCCTGCGCTTCTTCCATTTGGCGTTGCAGCTTTTGTAGTTGTTGTAACATGCCAGCCTGTCCGCCAATAGCAGGTATTTTGTTGAATCCTTTTGCCATGAATACACTCTCCAAAAAGATAGGTTCAGAATTTGTAAAGGGGAGGCTGCTTAAGCAGGTAAAATCCGCCTTGCCAAGTCTTTAAGTTGCACCGGACTGACCGGTTTGAGCAAGACAATATCCGCCTGTTCGTTGAGCGCATCGGCCTGCAGCGCATCGGCTGTTGCCAAGATGACACGGGTTTGAGCCAAGCGCAACTCGGCGCGGATAGATTCGAGAATCTTCGCACCAGGTGTGCCGGGCAAGTTCATATCTAAAACCACCAAGAGCGGTGTCTGTTGCTGCAATTCGAGCAGAGCTTCGCTGCCATCATAAAATTGAATCACATCGAAATCATCTTTGAGCGCCAATCCAAACAAATGATTAAGATGGTGATCATCTTCAACAATAAAAGCCAGCGGTTTGTTGCTCACGGGGTTCTCCTAAAGGTGAGAAAGAATTTCCTGCAAACGCATCATGCTCACCGGTTTGAGCAGAACACGCTCACCCTGTTCTTGCAAGACACGCGCGCGAAGGATGTCGGCCGTCATGACAAGAACCGGAACGTTGGCAAAACGCGCATCGGCGCGAAGTTCTTTGAGCAATTCACTGCCCGAAACAAAGGGGAGGTGTAAATCGAGCAGGATGGCTTGGGGAATGCCATGTTCGGCGAAATAGGCGCGATATTTATCACCGTCACTATCAAGCAAAGCCAACATGCCAATTTGCTTGGCGGATTCGACCGCCACTTTTCCCAGAACGGGGTCATCTTCAATGATTAGAATATACGGTGTTTGATTAATGAAAGCACATCAATCTGAAAGAATAATTATCCTAAATCTCTTCGTTCAAGTGACGCAATTGGCCCGAAATCTGAAATTTTGGAATCCAGTTCAGGGAACTTGCAAAGGGAGAATGACAGTGAAGGTGCTTCCGCGTCCAACTTCGCTATCAAGGTGAATGCGCCCATTCATCAATTCTACCAGTTGTTTGGTGATTGATAAACCCAAACCGGTGCCGCGATTATTGCGCGTAATGGCATTATCCACCTGGCGGAAAGGCTCAAAGATGTAGTTCTGGGCTTCTTTGGGAATGCCGGCGCCTGTATCAGCAACTTGCATGGCCCATTCTGAATCGCTCCAGCGCAGCAGTGAAACTCTTACTTGTCCTTGTTGCGTGAATTTGATGGCGTTACCGGCCAGGTTAATCAGCACTTGCTGCAAGCGACGTTCATCGCCGATAATCAGAGAAGGCAAAGCCGGGTCAAGTTCGGAGATAAATTGCAAGCCTTTGTTAAGCGCCAGCACAGTCATGTTGGCTTGCACGCTCTTGAGTAAGATGGCCGGTTCAAAAGGAGCCGGGTGAATTTTGACCGCGCGGGCTTCAATTTGAGCCTGGTCGAGCAATTCGTTAATCATCAAATTGAGATAATTGGCACTGGCCACAATATTGCTGGCAGCATCCTGCTGTTCTGCAGTCAACTCGCCAAATGCGCCTTGGTGGAGCAATTCGGCATATCCCAGAACGCCTCCCAGGGGTGTACGCAACTCGTGGCTGACGCGTGAGACCAGCTGACTCTTAAAGCGGCTGGCCTCTAATGCTTGGTCACGCGCTTCTTCGAGTGCCTGTTGCGTTTGCTTCAGCTCAGTAATATCACGCGCCACAGCCTGAAAACCAATCTGTCCATCCGGTTGGTGAATGATTTGAACATTTTGTCCCAACCAAATGAGCCGACCATCGTTGGTAATAGCTTGGAATTCATAATACGAATTCTTTTCACGCTGCAACCCTTGGCGCTTGTAAAACGCTTTGACCCGGCTGCGCCAGGGGGGAGCGACAAACTCCGTAAAATGTTTACCCAACACTTCCGCTTCATCGGTATACCCCATCAGCCGCAGCCCCACCGGGTTGACATACGTCATCCGACCATTTGAATCCATGCGGTAAATAATGTCACTGGCGTTTTCAACAATCTGGCGGAAACGCGTTTCGCTATCGCGCAACAATTCTTCCGTGCGCTTGCGGCGAATGATATTGCTCAACGTGCTAGAAAAGGCCTGCAAAAAGCGCACATCGCGCTCACTATAGGCATATCCTGGGGGCAAATAGAGAACAACAACGCCTAAAACAGAGGACTCGCTCAGAATCGGGACGTTGTAATGCCCGTGATCGGGGATATCCACGTAGGTGATTTCATGTAACTCATCCACATGGCTGCTGAATTGCAACTGCCGCAAGAGAGCAGCCCGTCCACAATGGCACTTCCCAAATTCCACCCGCTGACAGAGCAAACGAATCTCTGAGGAGAGATTACGTTCCACCCTTAACAGGAGATGTTCGCTTTGGGGGTCTTTGAGGAAAATACCACCCTTGGCCTCAATGCCCAACCATTGAATATCGAGTAAAGCATCGAGCGCAGCCAGCAAGATGTTTTCTAACGTGTCTTCTCGCATGCCGATTTGCAAGATGGAAGTCAGGGCGCGCTGCTCTTGTTCACTCACCTCCAAACTGGCCTGAATCCGTTTCCGTTCTTCCAATTCTCGCAGGGCTGAATCGTACAAGTTGGCATTATCTAAAACGAGGGCAGCAATTTGCGCGAGCGATTGTCCAAACTCAACTTGCGAAGCAGTAAAGGGCTGATTTGGTTCGCTGCGCCCCAAGGCAATCACGCCCATCACCTGTTTGCCAGAGATGATGGGGAAATCTGCCGCGGCGTGTAGAATCTGGCCAGGGTGAATTTGATATTCCCCATATTTTTTGAGGTAATCATCCACCACCACCACGCGGCGCTTTTCAAAGGCTTGCCCAACCAGGGGCATGGTCTCACGAGAGACAGATTTGCCGTATAGTTCCTTTCGGTCTTCGGCCACCGCACGAAAAACCAATTGCCCATCCTCCCACAAGGCGATGGCGCCCAGAGAGGCCCGGAGCGTATCGCGAGCGCGTTGTAGAATATTATCGAGCAATTCTTGTCGGTCGCGGCGGTCGAGCAATTCCAGGGTGATATTTTGCAGCGTGGCAAGGTAGTCATTTTGGCGAGCGAGTGTTTCGCGCAGTTCCTTTTGGGCCGTAATATCCTCTTTGATAGCCACAAAGTGCCGGATTTTCCCCTCTTCATCTTTGACGGGGGCAATGGTGGCAAATTCCCAATACAAGGTGCCATCTTTGCGACGATTGAGAAATTCACCCTGCCAAATTTCACCGCTCGTAATGGTCTTCCACAAGCGGCGATAGAATTCTTGCGATTGCTGACCTGATTTCAAAAAGCTTGAATTCTTCCCCAAGGCTTCGTGGATGGAATACCCGGTAATTTTTTCAAAGAAGGGGTTAACATATTCAATCCTGCCCTGGGCATCGGTAATGACGATGCTGTTACCGCTTTGTTCGATAGCCTGGTAGTACGTACATAGTTCATCTCGGCTCTGGATAGCCAGGTCACGGGTTTCGCGCAACTCGGCCGTGCGTTCGCGCACACGTTGTTCTAAGAGGTCGCGCTCTTGCTTGAGCAAAGCACGGGTTTGGGTTTCTTTCCGAATGGAATTCTGCAGGTTGACAAATACCACATGTATGATTGCCGTCATCCCCCCCGAAAGCACACCAAACGCCATCAGGCTGGCAATAAGCGTCTCGAACGAGCTCGGACGCAGACGCAGCGGGTCGACAGCAAAAGGAGTGTATCCCCCAAAAATGATAGCGCTGCCCAAGGCAGCAATGGTCAGAAAGCCGAGGACAAAGACGCCCAAACGGCCTGGCCCATTGAGAAACATACTCCCCATTGTGACGAAAAAAAGCAATGCGCTAAAACTTTCGGGAGAAAACCCATAACTCACCCCCACCGAAAGCGCAATGGCATACAAAAGCACCAAAAAAATCGCCACACGCAGGCGATAATCCATCTGACGAGCCAGGGCAATGAACCACAGAACGAGCAAAACACAACATGTAATGACCAGAAGAGGCAGATTGCGCTGTAAGAAGTACGGGATAGTAAACAACCAAAAAGGCGCGAGTAACACAGCCAGGACGCGCATGGTGATAACAAAAATACGCTCAATAGTTTGTGCCCAGATGGTATCTTCGTATTGATTTTCTAAAAATTTAAGATAGGGCGGACTAAAAAATGATACCAAGTAGCCTCGCCAACCACGCGCTGAAGCAGGCGGTAGTTCAGTCGGAGCGACAGGATGAGGCAGTGGCCGGGTGAGCGGCTCGTTCAGCAAGGAGGGCGAAACTGCAACCGTAGATTGTATCTCATGAAAGAGAAACAGTCGGCCAACCAGGTTCTGACGTTCATCATAAAGCGGATTGAGTCGGATTTCCAGATTACGCACCGCTTCTCCGCTGCCCACTTGAATCACTTCTTGTACTTGCTGAACATCTCGAAAGCGCTCTAGTAGAGAACTCCAGGGCTGCAACGCTTCGCTGGCGCGGCGGCCGAGGATTTGCGCTGGCTTTAGGCCAATAAAACGTGCGGCGGCCAGGTTGACATCTATTATCCGCCATTGCAAATCAAAGACCAGCACCCCTTCGTTCATTCCATCAACAATCAAATCTCGCGCAATGGGAGCAATCTCGGTCAAGCGATAGCCAAAAATCGCCCAGGCGAGCAAGATAATCGTGATGTTGAAGGCAAACGGAGTCGGGTCAATCACAATTGGCGTAAGGAAGTACATCAGATTGCCCAGCCAAGGTAACAAAACCGCAAAAAATAAGGCCACAATCTGAGCGCGATACAGGCCTTTCATCCGCCGTAAGCTGTGCAATACAACCACTGTCCCGCTCAGCAAAAACAGATAAGAGACCGCAAAATGCACCCAAAACCAGAATCCGTAGCGCACGCCAAGCAAGGTCATTCCGTTTACCGATTTCAGAAAGGTTTCGCGCCAAATCAAGCCATGCGAGCCATTCGTTAGCGCTAGAAGAACCGTGATGAGGGGAAAAATGGCCAAAAAGTGAATGTGCATCAGCCCGCGATGAGCATCGCCTTGGCGGGTATAAAACACGGCAAACAATAACCACGAGAATGGAATGAAGGCAATGCCGATGTATTCCAACTGCCCCCAAAAGACTTTAGCAGGTAAATCGAACACAGCAATTTCCAAGCCGTAGGTCAACGACCATTCAGCAATCAAGAAGGCTAGCAAACCCAAGGCCGTCGAACCAGGCACGCGGCGGCGAGTAAAAATGTAGACAGATAAAACGACAGAAACAATTGACGAAAAGAACAAGAGTAGGACAGGAAAAGAAAAATTTACAGCATTCATTGCACGTCCACAATTTCGCCACCGAGTTGACTGGCAGCAGCAACGAGACCATCGGGTTTGACATGCGCAGGCAAAGCATTTTTACCGGAAGTTACCACGCCCTGCACGGGTAAATTTACCCCCAAAATTTCGCGCAAAACATTACGCGTGAGTTCCAAATTTTCAGGCCGGTTGAATTTGCCTTGCAAAATGTCGCTGGCAAAAGCGACCAGCAAAACACCCTCGCGTACTTCGAGCGGTTTGCCACTATTCAGAAGAGCCGCCAGGTTGACATCTTGGGCTTTAATGCGCGCGGCAACCTGTTTCCAGGCTTTGAGAATAGCTTCTAGGCTGACCAGCGGGGATGAAGAGGGAGATTGGGGCTGATTGGCTGTAACCGAAGTCGCTCCCTCGTGGCGCGCAGGAGATGGCTGGGCAGTTGAGGGCGGCCGAGTCGATGGCTTGGGCATCTCAGCATCGGGTTTAGGGAATTCCAACAGTTCAGCAAAGGCCAGTTCTAACCCTAAAGAGGGTGACCAACCGCCGCGCGGGTCAGTCGCCGCCACGTTGAAGGCACGCATAGCGCGCAGGACTTCGGAAGTAGGCAAAGCGCGGGCATGATTCATCATCTGGACGCGTTGATCGGCGGTGGCTTCCACTTGGTCGGCGTTGCCCAGTTGAATCAACAACAACCCGCGCAAATACTCGACGATTTGACGGGCCAAGGCACGCGCATCGGCGCCGCCATCTAATGCGCGATGAATTTCATCCATACCAGCAGCGGCATTCCGTTCAATCAGGGCTTGCACCAGCGACATCACGGCTTGGTTGGCTGCGGTGCCTAACACGGTTTGGGCCAGTTCCAGGGTGATAGCACTGCCTGTGGAAGCCAGTTGATCCAACAGCGAAATGGCATCGCGCATACCACCCGCCGACTGACGGGCAATCAGGCTCAGGGCTTCCGACTCGGCCTGAATGCCCTCCGCCCGACAGATTTCACTGAGACGACGGGTAATTTCGCCTATCGGGAAGCGCCGAAACTCGTGTCTCTGGCAACGCGAGAGAACCGTGGCCGGGATTTTATGAATTTCTGTGGTCGCCAAGATGAAAATGGCATGTGGAGGCGGCTCTTCCAACGTTTTCAAGAGCGCATTAAAGGCAGCGATGGATAACATGTGTACTTCATCAATGATGTACACTTTATACCGCCCCTGGCTAGGCGCAAAGTTGATTTTATCGCGCAGGTCACGCACATCTTCAACCGATGTATTGGAGGCGGCATCTATTTCAATCAAGTCCATAAAGCGGTTTTCATTCACCGCAATACAATGCGCACACCGATTGCAAGGACGCTGGGTTTTCTCTTCTGCCAAACAGTTGACGGCTTTGGCAAGCAGACGCGCCGCGGTGGTCTTACCCGTGCCGCGCGGACCGCTAAACAGGTAGGCATGCGCCACCCGGTCCGCAGCAACAGCGTTTTTCAACGTCTGGATGACATGTTCCTGCGAGACCACCTCATCCCAGCCAAGGGGACGCCATTTACGATAAAGAGCCTGAGTCATAGAATGAATCGCAGAAAAGTGTAGTGAACGAATAATATGAGTACAGCGCTATTTATGCCTTGTGCTGCGTCCATAAACTATACACAGTCAAACCCAATGCCACGCTAGCAGTCACCCAAGCACTGTTGGCAACCAGCGGAAAAGCCAATTGTTTCACGCCGATGCCCGCAAAAGACCAAACCAACACCGCTAAGTATGCCGCATCACGCCGCGTGAGCGCCATCAGCAAGCCAAGGACACAGGCGGTTGCGAGCAAAATGACCGCCCATACCGAGGCCGGAAGGCCCCAGCCATCCCAAGCGATGAAATACAACCAATCGGTCACGTTAGCAACCGTAGCGACCGTAATCCAGCCCAGGTAGATGCTAAACGGTATATCCACACACCAGCGCTCCAGCAGAGCAGCCGTGGTGCGACCAACCTCCAAGCGCAGATAACTGACAATCAACGTGCCAAGCAGCGCCAGCATCACCAACACGCTCAGCCCAAACAGGTTGTAATGCCAGCACAAAAGCCAGGCTGAGTTGAAAAGACCGCTTAGGGCAAACCAATAGCCTAGTCTTTCCAAGCGTGGATTCTCACGGGCAACGGGCAAAAACTGGTACACCGTGAAGGCAATCCAACCCAGGTAGATGATGCCCCAAATGGAGAAGACGTAACCCGCCGGAACAAAATAGACCAGGAAGCGGTCTGAAATTTCGCCCGTATTCTGCCCATTGAACGGCAGCGCGTTTGCAAGAATATTCATCGTAAGGGTCACTGCCACAGACAGCGCGTTGATAAGCCGGCAGAGACTACTTTTCGTCATAGGACTTTTCTTTTACCGAAAGCAATTTTCCTGGCCACCCGGCACTTTGTTTTTTGGACACAGATTCACGCGGAAAACACGGAATTTGTCTGGGATTTTTTTGAGAAAACGCGCTTTTTGTCCGCGTTCCTCCGCGTTTGTCGTCCAAATTTTAAGACTGTACGGTGGCTAGAACTTTTCTAGCACTCCATTTGTTCCTATCTGGCATTTTCTAAATATGCGGCAAAAATTTGCTCACCAGTTTCTCTTTTGGCAGATAACCGGTCACGCGTTCAGCAACCTGTCCGTTTTTGTACAAGATAAGGGTCGGAATACCCAAAATTCCGTAGCGCATCAAAACTTGTGGGTTTTGGTCGGCATCGCATTTGACGACCTTGACACGGCCTTGCCATTCTGTGTGTAATTGCTCAATCACCGGCGCAATCATTTTGCACGGCCCACACCAGGCGGCTGTGAAATCTACCAATACCGGCACAGAAGAAGCCAGCACCTCGCTCTGGAAATTTTGCTCATTCACGTAAGAGACTTCGGCCATGTGCACCTCCAGGTATTATCATATCATGCTTATTCCAGGTGTTTGTTTTTTTTAATGCTGGCTATCTAGGAATATAGTAGGGATAGGAAAAAGGCTGAAACGCCTTAATCGCTTATGACCGGTATGTTCATTTCTATCTGACGGCACTGCGCAGCACGACAGGTTTGAAGTTGTGCCAGCCATGTATGAAGCACCAGCAAGGTCTTCTCAGGCAAGCGAGAGGCAAGATTTTGCATTTCATAAGGGTCATTCACCAGGTCATAAAACTCTCGTTCTCCGTTTTCGTATTCTACATACTTGAATGTAGCAGTGCGAACACCGCGCCAAGCCAATACGTCGGTTTGTTTTGCGAACTCACCAGATTCAATGAGAACCGCGGTGCGCCAATTTTGAACCGGTTGCGCAGGCACAAAAAGTAAAGGAACCAGGGAACGGCCATCTAAGAAATAAGGCGCTTTTGCTCCGGCCAATTCTAAAAACGTAGGAGCCAGGTCCACATTCACGCTCAGTTCCGAAATCACGGTTCCGGGCGGAATCCCCGGTCCACGCACGTATAGAGGAACGAGAATGTCTTCCTCGTAGGGAAGCATTTTACCGGAGGGCAGCATGTGTTCACCCATGTGAAACCCATTGTCGGACGTAAAGAAAATGTAGGTGTTCTCGAGCTGACCGGTTTGCTGCAATACGTTCACCAGGTCGGCGACCATTTCATCCACTGCCTGCATGGATTGGACGCGCAAGACGAAGAGCGCATCGGCCTCTTCAGCCTCGAACAAGCCGCCTGTTCGCCGCAAGTCCTGAATCACCGCCGGTTTATCTGAAATATCCGCTTCATGAAAAGATGGTTTTTGGGGATACTTTATATCGGTGTAGCGCTCCAGATGGCGAGGCGCAGGCACACTAGGGCCGTGCGGAGCGTAGACGGAAAGAAAGAGGAAGAACGGTTTTCCCAGTTGCGCCGCTTGACGGATAAATTCCTGTGCTTGCCGGTTCAAAACATCGGTGCTGTAATCTTCGGGCTTTTTGTATTTGCGCACCACCGTGCCGTTTTCATTCAAGGCATAGGCAAAATAATAGGGCTTGCCCTCGTCTATAAAAGCATGCCAATCATGCCAGCCAAGCGGAACATATTCTGGCGAGGCGCCCAGCGGATACAAGTTGAGATATTTGCCGAGTAGAGAATTATGATAGCCAGCACGTTCCAGCCAAACCGCCAGGGTCTCTTTTTCGCTTTGTTCACGATAGAACTTCTTGAAACCGGGGGAATTTTCAAGAATGCCCGTATTGTGAGGGTATTGACCGCGCAGGGTAGAAGCACGGGAGGGGCAACACATCGAAGAGGTAACGAAGAACCGCGTAAACACCGCACCTTGCTCGGCAATTAAGCGATTGGTGAGGGGCATGTAGGCCATGAGGGGCCAATCCAGGTCATCGGTGTAAATGAAAAGCAGGTTCGGACGCTTCTGCGCTTGTTGCCACGAAGCAATTGAGAAGGGAAGGCCAGAGGCCATCAAGAGCAAAAGCAAGAAGAACGGAACCAGCCAGCGTTTGAGGGTCATTGAAATTCCTTACAACTTTGGCAAAACGATGGATTTCTGGTTTTGGTATTTGCCTTTCTTATCGGCATAACTCACTTCACACTCCTCGTCTGCCTCGAAGAACAGCACCTGCGCCAAGCCCTCATTGGCGTAAATCTTGGCCGGCAAGGGCGTGGTATTCGAGATTTCCAGGGTGACGTATCCCTCCCATTGCGGTTCAAAAGGCGTAACGTTGACGATGATTCCGCAACGTGCATAGGTGGATTTGCCCAGACAAACGGTAAGCACCCCGCGCGGGATGCGGAAATACTCGACCGAGCGCGCCAGCGCAAACGAGTTGGGCGGAATGACGCACACATCGCCGATGAAATCTACCATGCTTTTGGGGTCAAAACTCTTGGGGTCTACCACCGCGCCGAAGACGTTGGTAAAGATTTTGAATTCATCTGCTACGCGCAAATCGTAACCATACGAAGAAACACCATATGAGATAACGCCCTTGCGCACTTGGCTATCTACAAACGGTTCAATCATGCCATGTTCACGCGCCATTTTACGAATCCAGTGATCAGGTTTCAGGCCCATTCGGTTCTCCTTTTATTTGACGAAAAAATTAACAAAGGTGAGTTTTCCTGCGATGATGTTTATCACAGTCTCATACACGATTCCATAATGAACTAGTGACAGGCGGTATTCCCCAGCCGGCAGTTCGCCTAGCAGAAAAGTTTCCTGCCAAAGGTCATCTCCATTAACTCCGCCGGGGGCATAGGTCGTTGCGGCCCCAACCGGCAGCGGGTTGAGAACGCCATTTTCCAGGCGCTGTACGTTGACCAACCCTTTCACCAGATTGCCCCGTGTATCTATAATCCGTCCGGCGAGCACGCCGGTGCCTTCCAATGGCACCAGCCACAATTCCGGGTTACGGGTGTCGAAATAACTGTTCGCGCCGCGCCGGATTTCAAAATGCAAGTGACTGCCAATGGCCGTGCCGCTCGCGCCAACTTCGCCAATCGGCTCGCCAACGGTTACGTGCTGACCGACACTGACACGAATGCTGTGCAAATGCCCATAGAGTGTGTAGAAAGTCTCCCCTGCCAGGTTGTGTTTCAGCACCACCACATTGCCATAAAAAGCCGGTACCCAGGCCAGTGGACCGAGCTGGCTTCGGCCTTCTCCGGGTGGGAGTGGCAAGGCATCATCGCCGGCAAATACCACCACGCCTTCGGCAGCAGCCAGGACAGGTGTGCCTTGCGGGTTGTAAAATTCGACGCCGTGATGTATTTCGCGTTTGCCATCTTGCGTGCTTCCGTAGGGATATGAGCGTTCCACGGAAGTCCTTGCTTGCGATGGAATGGGGCGCTGAAACAGAAAATGCCCGGTCAGATAGCAGACAGGGCTATCATGGCAAGGTTCAAGCACAAGCGCCGTCGGAGTTATTAGCACAGACGGGGTAAGCGAGGGCGTGAGCGCCACCGAGGCGGTTGGCAAGCGAGCGAGAGTTGCGGACGGAGTAGAGGATGGGAGAGGCGCCGTAGTCGAAGTAGGAAGAACGGACGTGGGAGATGGCGCCGGCAGAGCAGCACAAGCCGTTAGGACGGTCACAGTCATCAACATCAGCAGCGAGCGCATTAAGCCGTGATTCCTCCGCGCACATCCAAAATTTGGCGCAGGCGCGCTTCAGCAGCCTGAGCGCGGGTTTCATATTCACGCAATTCGCGCAGCAAAGGCTCGCCGGCAGTGCGGTCGGGCAAGCTGCTGACGTTAATGCGCACATTGTAGCCAGCAGCGGTGAGGGCAGCACGTGCCAGGGCGGCTCCGCTGGCGCCGTCGCTGATGGCGTTCAGGTTACCAATTTCTACGATTTGTGCAGCCAGCTCAATGAGCCGCGCGGCCATGCCCGCTACATTCAGCGGTACGCGTGCCGCTTGGAGTGTGGCTTTTTGGATTTCGGCTTGGCGTAGATTAATCTGTGCTTCAGAATCTTTGGGGAGTTTAAAGGCCGCCATAACGGCTTCAAAGGCGGCCGAATCTGCTTGTACCGCCTGCGTCAGTGCGGTGCGCAACTGTTCGGCCTCAGCGTGAATGACTTCGGCTTGGGCTTGAACTTCGGCATATTTCTTTTTGCCTAACGTCAGCCCAGCCATCATCGCAATCAGCGCCGCCCCCATCGCACCGGCATAGGCCGCCGCACAGCCGCCCCCAGGAGCGGGAGTAGCAGCGGCGAGTTCATCGAGGAAAGCAGAAGGAGCGGCAGGTTGCTTTTCACCTTGCTGTCCTGCTTGTGCTTGAAACAAGCGGGTTTCCAACACCTGGTCAGGTCGGAAGCCATCCAATTGGGTGTACCAGATGGCAGCATCTATCAAGGCTTCTTGCGGAATCAGACCGACCAGTTCGCTATGATGGATGCCAACGCCATAACGCGCCGCTTCGCGCCGGATGGTTTCGACCACGCGCGCAAGGGGGGTTTGGCGATAGTCGGTGAGATTCATCGAGACTTGCGCCCGACCCTCCACCAGGAAACCCGCCGCCTTGACAAAGCGGAATCCACCGGAGGAGTGACGCACCGCACGGGCAATCGCTTTGGCAATCGCCACATCTTCGGTGGTGAGATAGACGTTGAAGGCCACCAAGGGCGCGCGCGCACCAATCACGGTGGCGCCGGCCGGGCCAAGTTTGGTGGGGCCGTAATCGGGCATGCGGTCCGGGTTGGTTTCAATTTCAACTTTTAGGCCTTCATACTGGCCGCGGCGGATGTTTTCAAGGTTGACGCGCTCAGGACGGCGGGCAGCAGCCTCATAGAGATAGACCGGGATGCCAAGTTGGTCGGCCACCCGTTGTGCTAAACGATTGGCCAGCGCCACACAATCCTCCATGGTGACACCTGAAAGGGGTACAAACGGCACAACATCCGCCGCGCCAATGCGGGGATGCTCACCTGTGTGCTGGTTCAGGTCTATCCGTTCAACCGCTTTGGCAATCGCACGAAAGGCAGCTTCCTCCACAGCCTCGGGCGGGCCGACAAACGTCAAGACAGTGCGGTTATGGTCGAGGTCCGAAGAGCGGTCCAGGAGGGTCACCGCGGAGACGGACTGCACAGCCGCCACGATTTCATCTACCACTTCGGGGCGGCGTGCTTCAGAAAAATTGGGGATGCATTCGATGAGTTGAGGCATGGGAATGAGAATGGGAAGAGGGATGTGATGCAGAGGATTATACGTGTTCAGGGTGAAGTTGACAAATGAAGACTGACTCGAATTTAGGGTGAGAAAAATCGCTCTTATATTGGTAAGGATTGTGCGGGCGTAAAACGGTATAATTCGCGTAATGACCGTTCCGAACCGATTAATCACACTGCAGGAATTGCGCCGCAACGACGGCGAACGCGGCAGCCGGAAGTGGATTGCTCATGAGGGCATCGTGTATGATGTGACGGATTGCCCACGCTGGCGCCGGGAGTTGCATGAAAATCTGCATTTTCCAGGCCAGGACTTGACCGGTGAACTCGCAGACGCGCCGCACACGGAAAGCGTGTTGCGTAATCCATGTGTAGTCATCATTGGACAATTGCAACGATTTTCGTCTTAAAGGATTTTTTATGCCCAAGACCGCTTTCAACTTGCCTAACGACCTGGACCTCGTCGAGTTCATTTCAAAAGAAGCCCATGATTTGAAATCGCCCTTTAACCGCATTCTTGGCTTTACCAAGATGTTGCTGAAGGGCATGTCAGGGCCGCTGACGGATATGCAAAAGGATGATTTGACGGTAGTTTACGAAAACAGCGCCCAAGCCATGACGGCTATGTCGAACTTGGTGGATATGGCGCGTCTGAGTCGTGGCGAAAAAGCTTTTTCGGCAGCCGAAACGAATTTGAATCACATTTTGGCGCAAACAGTGGCGTATTGGAAGCAAAACAAGGCTGTAAAAGATGTGGAAATTATTATGACCTTGCCCGAAAGCGAAACAAAAATTCGGGCAGATGAAACCTTGCTGCGACAAGGCTTGTTAAACTGGATTTTGTATGTGGTGGAATATACGCAGCCGCCGGCGCGGGTGAACCTGAGCGTAGAAACTCGCCAGGGAGAAGCCATTATCAGCATGGAAAGTCACGGCAAACGTAACCCGGCAGCCGCCGAAATGCTGCTGACCATGTCAGCCTATATTGGTCAGGCCATTCTTAAGTTACACGATGGACGCGTAGTCGTGGCGGAAGGAGATGAGCAGGGGGCTGTGATTCAGGTCGCCTTGCCTATCTCTTAAGAACGCGTTGTGCACCTTTTGTCATCAAGTAGCGCGAGGGCCTCTCGCGCTACTTGATTCATCAGGGATTGTTATGGCAGGCGGAAACGCATCACCCGCCCATTCGCCGCATCCGTCACCCAAACGTTGCCTTGACTGTCAACTTTTATGCCGCTTGGCAAGCCAAAGTTTTGTGGGCCTGTACCAGCCGAACCCCATACACGAATAAATTGTCCGGTGCGGTCAAATTGCAACACACGGTAGCCTTCCGGATCGGTCACAAACACCATTCCTTCCGGCGAAATCGTAATATAGGGTTTATTATCCAGGCTCTGGCTCTTCCAGCCACGCACCGACCATTCCAACGTGGGGACGTACGTTAATTCGTTTTCTAGTGGGCTAAAGACTTGCACGCGCCGGTTCCAAGTATCCGTGACGTATAGGTTACCGCTTGAGTCGAAGGCGATGTCCACCGGTTCGTTAAACTGTCCGGCCAAAAGACCGGCGCTGCCAAACGCGCCTAACACATTACCGGTTGAATCGTAAATGACGATGCGCTTGTTGCCGGTATCGGCCACGTAGATACGCCCGCGAGCATCTGCTGCAATCCCACGCGGCCCGTAGAGCGCACCGGGCGTATCGGCGAGACCAAAGATGCCCCAGGCGGTCAGCGGCTTGCCTTCGGGGGTGAACTTCTGCACGCGGTGATTCCATGTATCGGTCACATACACACTGCCATCGGGGCCAACGGCCACCCCCCAGGGTTCATTGAACGTGCCTAATGGGGCTTCGCCGTTCATCATGTCACCAAAGGTGCCAAAGACATTCAGCAAATTGCCTTGTGCATCGAAGTGTTGAATACGATGGTTGCGTGAATCGGCCACATAGAGCGTACCATCAGGCGCAAAAGCAAGACCGCGTGGGGCATTGAACTGCCCAGGCTCAGCGCCTATCTCACCAAATATCAGGTCGGCTGTCAGGGTGGTCATGCCGGCCACGTAGGGGTCGGGTTTCAAATCGGCAGATTTGATGCCGTAATTCCACACCAGGTCGGCCACGTCTTTCCGAATGTACATGCGCATGCGGTCGGAGGGGTCCCAATTCGAATCAACCAGCGTATCGCGTCCGGTGACCTGGGCATAACGGGTGTAATCGCGGTTGAGCCAGATGTCAAAAATGGCAGCGCGCATGGCCGGGTCGCCCAGTGCTTCGCACACGCGCGAGTAATCGCGATTGCGGAACAGGCGAAAGACGCTCAATACCCCTGTGCATGGGTAATCATCAGGGAAGGGTTCATCTGGGTAAAAGCGCTCGCTGACCAGGTTGAAGTAATCCTGGTTGGGCCAAACCATGCGAACATAATCAAAACGGTAATAATCCTCTTCTACAATCGGTTCAATTTTGGCATAGTTATTATCGCCTACGATGATGACCGGCACATCGCGCAACGTCATATCCGGTACATTGCCATAAAAGCGGGAGTTGGGGAAGTGAATCATGTACCATGACATCGGCCAAGAGACATCGTCATCATAGGCCACGACGATGTCATACGGTGTACCGGTTGTGCGCACCGACAGGGCCTGTACTTCGCGCAAAACGTGCTTGACACCGGTGTAACTATGCGCATAAACCAAGTATTCCCGACCACTGTCGTAATTGACGTAGGTGGCACGGAAGGAAGTGCGCGCGGTCAGGATGGCTAGAAAACCGAAAAAGACCAGCAAACCCAAATAGGCCGCTTGTTTTGGCTCCCAGGTATCGAACAGGCGGTACAAACCATACCCGCTTGCCAGCATGCCCAACACGCCCATCAAGAAGGTGGTGGTAGATTGCAGCTGGTTTAAGTCTGTGCCAGAAAATGGGAGCGGATTGCTCAGGAGCGAGGTAAAAGTCCCCAACGTGCTAGAAACGAAGACGAGCACCAACGCTAGCACCAAGAAAGCGTTATTACGGCGCAATTCGGCCCAATGGACACGTTCGATCAACGCTCCAATCGCCCAGCCGCCAAACAAGATGAACGGCAAGGCAATGTGAATCGTCAGCCACGGCATGCGCTCTCCGGCAATGCTGAAGGCGGCCAAGTTTCCTACGGACCACCAGCCCAGCAAGGTATAGGTGTTGGGCAGGTTAATTGAAACCGAATCGGTCTTCTCTTGCGCTTGTTTCAGCCAGCGCGGACCCACCAAGAAGGCAAACAAAACCGCCAGCGCCGGCAAAAATTCATACACCGGCACCTGAATCAAGAGATAATAATACAACGGTTGACTGCCGCGCTCTACGCCATGTTGTTCAATCCAATAAGCCAGAGAGCCTATCAGGCCGGTAAAAAAACCCGCGCCATTGGTGAACATGGTGGTATAAAAAACGGTGAAAATCGCATAGAACAGAAGCGCGATTTTCCACCATAATTCACGATTCCAAAACAGCCCTAGTCCAACTGCCAGCCCCACGAACACGGCCAAAATAAAGAACATTAAGGCTAGCCCTGTCACAGTGAAGCTTTGCAAATCTGCTGCATTGACCGGAATGGCGATGGAAATACCCCACAAACGCTCGGTGAGGGGAGAAAGGTATTCCATTGGAAACGCCGCCAGCATCGGGAGGACAAGAGTCCCGGTCACCATGGCCAAGTCGAAGGCGCGCTCTTTGCGAATGTTTTCCATGCCATAGCCACGAATGACAAAGAAAAGCGCTGCGCCCAGGCCGGCCAAGCCCAACGCGCCCAAAACGAGAACGGGTGAAGTCCCCCCCTGCGGCAAAGCCAGGGGGGAATCCCCTTGGCCAGGCACCACAGGCGAGGCAGTATGGGCTGGGTTTAGGGCTTCTGGCCCTTCGGTCATCCGCCACAAGAGCGCCCCACCGAGAAAGAGAACTCCTATCATCAAACTGACCAAAAAGGCGATAAATTCTTTGCGCGCATTGTGCCAGGGTTGCCGGGTGATGCGGACAATCAGATAAGCCGCCAAAAAGATGAGTAACAGAGCATCGTAAATAAAGGCGGTCTCTTTAACAGTAAAGTGCATCACCTGCGCTCCCGCCAGGATGAACAGATAGCGCGCTTCGCCGGTCTCGAAGTAGCGCAAAACGGCGTAGAGCATCACCAGTCCGTACAAAACGGCAAAAACATCCTCACGCACATAGCGGCCATAATAGAGCATGTAGGGGGAAACGAGCATCAGTACGCCCGCGGCAATGACACCGGCCCGCCCCAGATAACGCCGCCAAGGCCAAAGCAGCCAAACCATCGCAATGCTAAATAGGACCGAGGGAATACGAGCGGTAAAATCGTTCGCTCCGAAGATGAAATACGAGAGCGCAATGAAGTGATACATGCTGGTGCCATGCATCATTGGGTTGTGAACATACCCTCGTCCTTCGGCCAATTCGTTTGAGAAGTAGGTATGCAAACTTTCATCATGGCTCATCACGCGCGTTTCCAGGTCATAGAAGCGCGTGAAGATGGTGAGCAAAATGATGACGGCAAAGACCAACAGTTCTACCGTCAACCAGGGCCATGCGGGAATGGGGGTTTTATCCAGCCAAGTTCGGTTTTCTTCGTTCATACATCTCTCTTAAGTTAAAGAAAGTTAGCGCCACAAATATCACGAAACCGCACCGATGGTATCTCTTGGACGTGCTATTTGTGGCGTAGAACAGTTTGCCAGCGAGTTCTTATACATCAAGACCGGTATTCTGGCAAGTTCAAACGATGAGCGGGTTGATGCCAGCATCACAAACAAGACGTCATGGAACAGGAAAAGGTTCGGTGCGCGAGGCCAATTGCCCACAACCCGCCTGAATATCAATGCCACGCCGCACGCGCACCGTGCAGGGAATGCCGTTTTGTTCGAGAATTTGTTTGAAGATGGCGGCGCGCTCACGGGTAGAAGCGCGTCCGGTATAGCCATGGGTCGGGTTAAGTGGAATGGCATTGACATGACACAACAAGCCTTGCAACAGGTTCGCCAGGCTACGCGCCGCTTCCGGGGTGTCGTTGACACCTTCAATCAGCGCCCATTCGAACGTGATGCGGCGACCGGTGGCCTGAACATATTCCCGACAAGCGCTCAGCAGCTCTGCCAACGGATATTTTTTGTTGACCGGCATCATGGCGGAACGGGCTTCGTCGCTGACGGCATGCAGCGAAACTGCCAAGTTTACCTGACGTTTTTCGGCGGCAAAGCGGCGAATGGCCGGCACCAGGCCCGAGGTCGAAATGGTGAAGCGCCGTGCGCCAAAGCTGTAACCCTGTGGGTCATTGAGCTGGTCAATAGCCTTCATGGTATTTTCATAATTGTGAAACGGTTCGCCCATGCCCATCAGGACGATGTTGGTCACAGTTTCCCCTTGTTGAGCGAGCAGGCGCGCATAATACATGACTTGGGCCACAATTTCACCACTGGTGAGGTGACGCTGAAATCCCATCTGCCCCGTAGCGCAAAAGACACAGCCCATAGCACATCCCGCCTGCGTCGAAATGCACAGCGTGCGGCGCGAACGACCTTGATGCGTCTCGTGGTCATAACGCATTAAAACCGCCTCAATTTGGCGGCCATCAGGTAGACGAAAAAGCGTTTTGCGGGTCTGCCCATCGCGCGAATCGAGTTTGAGCGTGGGCGTGAGCGGCTGAAAATCAAATTCTGCCGCGAGGTGTTCACGCAGGCTTTTCGGCAAATTGGTAAACTCTTCGGGGCTGTTCCAGAAGTTACGGTAAAGTCCCTGCCAAATTTGCACAGCACGGTAGGCGGGCTGGCCCCAGGTGTTCAGCGTTTCGGTTAAACTAAGCAAGTCCAGGTCATAAATTAGGCGTTTCATGGTCGGGTGATTCTACCATGCAGGCAAGAGAAAAACCGACCGCTAACACCCCCACAGGTACCGGCTTTCTCATTCTGGCCGCACACCGGCCATGAGCAAGCCAACCAGGCCTCGTTCCGCGTCTTTATTCTCCAAAACCGCCATAATTTGGCCCTCATACATCACTGCTACGCGGTCGGAAAGCGAGAGAATTTCATCCAGGTCTTCCGAAATGAGCAAAATCGCTGCGCCGGCTGCGCGTTGCTCCAGCAAGTTTTTATGAATAAACTCGATGGCGCCAATATCTACACCGCGCGTTGGCTGAGCGGCAATCAGCACTTTGGGGGCGCGCGAAAGTTCCCGCACTAGCACAACTTTTTGTATGTTTCCGCCAGAAAGGTTGCCTGCTGGGGTGGTCGGCGAAGGGGTGCGAATATCAAACATTCGGATGAGTCGGTCGGCCACTTCGCGAATGATGCGGTGAAGCAAGAAGCCATGGCGAGCGTAGGGAGTCTGATTGTGATTGCGCAAAATGATGTTTTCAGAAACGGTGAAATCGCTAATAATGCCATCGCGCATGCGTTCTTCAGGGATGTAGGCCATGCCGATTTGAAGCAGCTCGCCAGGCAATTTGCCGGTGGTATCCTGACCATTGACCAAGATTTTGCCTCGCGTGACTTTGCGTAACCCCGTAATGACCTCGGCCAGTTCCGACTGCCCATTGCCAGAAACACCGGCGATGCCGACAATTTCGCCTGCTTGCACCTGCAAGCTCACCCCACGCAAGGCGGGCGAACCCCGTTCACTCAAGGCATGGACATCCTGTAACTCTAAACGCATTTCCCCACGTTGGGGCGCTGAGGTAATTTTAGGCAGGACGATGTCATGGCCAACCATCAGGCGGGCCAAATCCAACTTGGTGCAACCAGCCACCGGGCGCGAATCAATCCTGCGCCCGTTACGCAACACGGTCACGCGGTCACAAGTGGCAATGACCTCGTGCAGCTTATGGGTGATGAAGATGATGGAATGCCGCTCACGAGTCATCTGGCGCATGGTTCCCATGAACTCATCCACTTCTTGGGGGGTCAACACGGCGGTTGGTTCATCCAGGATAAATAAATCGGCTCCGCGATAAAGCGCTTTGAGAATTTCCACCCGTTGGCGTTGCCCGACGGACAATTGCCAAATATATGCTCCAGGGTCTACATGCAGGCCGTACCGTTCCGCCAGTTCAAGCGTGCGTTTGGAGACACGGTCTAAGTCAGTGACAAACCCTCGTGAAGAGGGTAAGCCCAACGCAATATTTTCAGCCACCGTGAGCGTATCTACCAACATAAAGTGTTGATGTATCATTCCAATGCCAAGGGCAATGGCCTCTTTGGGCGATTTAATCCGCACCGGTTGGCCATTGATGCGAATTTCTCCCTCATTCGGCTCGTATAAGCCATACAAAATCTTCATTAAGGTACTTTTGCCGGCTCCGTTTTCCCCCAACAAAGCATGAACTTCGCCTTCGTGGACGTCAAAATCCACCCGGTCGTTGGCCACCACGCCCGGAAAGATTTTCGTTATGCCTCGCATTTCGAGGTGGACAATTTTTTGACGACCAAGACCCATCGTTCGCGGCTCAGACATGCCCGCTCCTTGTAGAACAAGTCTCCGACTTGCCCTCGCAAGCCGGAGACTTGCATGATTGCCTTGCTTTTACGGAACAGCGTTAATGGTGCCGTTGATAATGCCCTGAATGGCGGCTTCGGCGGCGGGTTTGGCTTCACCCAGACGAGAGAAGTTTTCGTTAAATTCGATGCGCAAACCGCCGTTCTTTAGAGTAATGAGCAAAGATTCACCACCGAATTGCTTGTTTTTGACTTTGGCGATAATCTCGCGTAGAACCACTTTCCAATCATACACCTGGTTAGCAACAATCACCTCCGGAGCCAGTTTGGTCTGATTGGATTGGGTTCCTATCCATAACACCTTGCCACCTTGTTCACTCACGGCAGCAATAGCGCCGACCACCATCTGACCGGTGCCAATCAACACATCGGCGCCGGCAGCGATGTGCGCATCGGCGGCCTCGCGCGCCAGGGCAACATCACCAAACGAGCCGGTAAAGACTTTGAGAATCTGAATGCTCGGGTCGGTCTCGCGCACACCTTTCTCAAAGCCTTCGATGTAGAGTTTGGCATCGCCCACATCAATCGGGCCGACGATGCCAACAATCTTGCTCTTGGTGAGTTTGGCGGCCATCACACCGTTGACATATCCACCCTCATTAGAAGCGGCTTCGTAGGCATAGACGTTTTTGACCCCTTCCTCTACGAACGTGCGATTGGTTGTGCCGTGCGCAAAGGCAGTGTTGGGGAAATTCGGAGCAATTTCACGCAGCGAGGTGCCATATTGTGAACCATGCGCAATGACCAGGTCGTAGCCTTGGGCCGCATAATCTCGAATGGCAGCCGCCGCGTCATCTACTTTGAACATGTTTTCGGAATAGACGAACTCAAATTTCTCCGGGCCGCCCATTTCTTGCTGAATGCCCACCAAGGCATCATACATAGACTGGCTAAAGGCCAGGTCAGAGATAGAACTGGGCATAACCACCGCGACGCGAAACGGTTTGCCGCCCTCAGCGGCCTGTTGCTGTCCACCGGTGCAAGCACCCAGCATCAGGGCCAATAAGGCCAGCAGACTGAACCACTTGATGAAGCGTGACATTTTCCTTCTCCTTTTCAAATTTGAACAAAACGCAGAGAGTGTGCCTGGAGGCCAGCGCCTACAAGATACACTCTGCTTCACTCTCTCACAAACGGCCGGGTCAGCGCGGAGGGGCTACGCACGCGTCCAACCGTCAGTACCAGCACCACAATGGTCAGAATGTAAGGCATCATGATAAGGAATTCCGAAGGGATTGGAAAACGGTATACCTGGAGGAAAATTTGTAGGGCCATGACCATGCTAAACAAAAGGGCACCAAACAAAACGCCAAAGGGTTTCCAGCCGCCAAAATACACCAGGGCAACGGCGATGAATCCCATGCCGGCGGTCATATTTTCTTGAAAGACATTCAAGTTTGCAATAGAAAGCGCCGCGCCTCCAATCGCCGAAAGAACGCCCCCCATTGTCACGGTCAGATAGCGGATTTGCGCCACATTTACACCGAGCGTATCGGCGGCGTGTGGATTTTCACCAACGGCGCGAATCTTTAGACCAAGCGTGGTTTTATAGAGAACGAACCACGCCAGCGGAACCAGTGCAAACGCCATGTAGGTCATGATGTTTTGGCGAAAGAAAATTTCACCCAGCACCGGCAGGTTGGCCAAGAGCGGGATGTGGATGGCATTAAAGCCGGTATTGATGACTTTGACTTCACCCAGCAACGCCTTGAATAACAGTTCGCTTAACCCCATCCCGACGATGTAAAAACCAATTCCACTAATGCCTTGCACGGCGCGCCAGGTGATGCTAACAACCGCCATCGCCAACCCCATCAGGACGCCAACGAGCATGGCGGCCAATAATCCTAACCAGGGATTGCCCGTGCGCAGCGTGACGTAAAAGGCGGTAAAGGCCCCCATGAGCATCTGCCCTTCGACGCCCAAATTCAAGACACCACTGCGTTGTGAAAACATTTCACCAATGGCAGCAAACAGATACGGCGACGCTAAGCGAATCCCCGCCGTCAGAATCCCTGTCACGACCGCAAGCGAAAAGAGTGGCGTGGTTTCCATCCGTCACCCTGTGGAAGGGGTTGGTGATGCTTCGATGCTAGGCTTGGGGTCTTGGGTCACGGCAGCCATCCGCCGCTGACGCTCGCGTAGGTCCTTCCAAATAGCTGCACTGACCACAAACACGACCACCATACCGTTCAACACCGTCACAAACGAAGAGGGGACTTGCGTTACCCGCTGCATGGCATTGGCGCCGACCAATAAGGCTCCAAAAAAGAAGGAAGCCGGAATAGCGCCGAGGGGATGCAACCCCCCAAAGAGGGCCGTCACAATACCGTTGAACCCTGCCCCACCGGTAAAACCGGTTGGTGAGCCATCGGTAATCATGCGATAATTCAGGCCATAAATTTGAATGGCGCCCGCCAAACCAGCAAATGCGCCGCTTAAGAAGAGCGCAATCACTACTTGCTGCTGCACGCGAATGCCACCATAACGTGAAGCGGAGGGGTTAAACCCCACCGCGCGGATGCGATAGCCAAGTGTGGTATGGAACAGCAACACGTACACCACAAGGGCCAGCACAAGGGCCACCCAAACACCGGCATGTAAGCGGGTGGGCGGCAAGAGCCGCATCAAATGATATGCTTCAGGCAAGCGAGCAGTTTCAGGCAATTTGCCCAAAGACTGCGCCTGTTGCGGGTCCATTAACGGGCCACCGAGCAAATAATTCATCAATTGCACGGCAATGGCGTTCATCATCACCGTGCTCAAAATCTCGTTGACATTGAAATAGGCCTTGAGAATGCCGGGAATCGCCCCCCAAACGGCTCCACCCAAAAAACCAATCAACAACCCTAAGAGCAACCCCAACCAGCCGGGTCCATCTACGGCCAATCCAAAGGCGACCGAAATCAGCCCACCCACTATCATTTGCCCTTCGGCCCCAATATTCATTACTTTGGCGCGGAACGAAATGCAAATTCCCAGCCCAATGAGCAGCAGGGGAACCGCTTTGACGATGGTTTCGGCCAAGGCGTTTTGATTGCCAAAAGCCCCGATGAACATCGCGCGATAAGCAATGATTGGATTGGCCCCCATAAGAAGCAGCATGCCGGCGCCAAGCAGAAAGGCCGCTAACACAGCAACAATCGGTAAAAAACTATCTAGTTGTTTGGCGCGCAGCAGCCTGGCGAGGTGGTTCTTCATGCAGCATCCTTAATAGCAGCGAGGTAGGAAAAGCACACATTTGCCTGACATCTCATACTGTAGCATGTTTTTTGTCATATCGAACATTGACAAAAATCATTTTTCCTGCTTCCCAGCCTTCAAACTGCATTGCGCCATACGATTACCCGATTGCGCCCAGCCTCTTTCGCAAGATACAAAGCTTGGTCTGCATGCATAATCAATTCCTCAGCAGTCTGGCCATGTTGGGGAAAACAAGCCACACCCAGGGAAATGGTCGCACCGAGCGAACGCCTGTGAAAGTTAACGCGTGCTTGTGCGAACATTGCGCGCAACTCTTCAGCACGGCGCATAGCAACCTCCACGGTGGCTTCGGGTAAGACCAAGATAAACTCTTCTCCACCAAAACGGCAAGTGATGTCGGTTGGGCGCACATGGGTGCGTAACAAGTCGGCCAACATTTGCAGCAACAAATCACCGGCCAAATGGGTGTAAGTGTCATTGAAGCGCTTAAAATGGTCAATATCCAGCATGATGACGCAAAAGCGTTTCCCCCGTGCTACCGAATCGGCCAGGATGAGCGGTAGTTGTTCATCGAGATAGCGGCGGTTGTGCAAACCTGTCAGCGGGTCACGTAAAACCTGTTCACGCAATTTTTCTTGTAAAGATTCTACTTGCTTCAATTGGATATGGAGTTCACGGTTGGCTTTTTCTAATGCAGATTGTGCATGACGCCGCATTTCCAACTCCTGTTGTGCTTTGCGATATAAGCGCGCGTTTTCAAGTGCAATAGCAGCCTGAATCGCAATCAATTCCAACAGACGAACATGCTCTGGCGCATAAGAATGCGGTGTTCGGGTTTGCATCGAAATCACGCCAATCGCTTCGCCATGCACCAGCATTGGCACACCGACATAACAACGCGTGGGTTTGCCACCGACGCGAATCACCTGATATTTTTGCTGAACTTCAGGGAGGAACAAATCAGGCAGGTATAGCGTTCGTTTGCCTAAGATGACTTCACCACTCAACCCAGGGGTAATACGAATATCGCGTAAAGCAGTCTGTTTGAATTTGCCTTTATCCCAAAAGAGGGGATGGCTCAGCAGGTGCGTTTCGCGATCATACAGCGCGATATAAAAAACATCCATTGGCAATACCTGACGGCACTTTATGAACAAGGTGTGCATGACACGTTCTGGGTCAACTTCGCGCGCCAGTGCCAGTCCAATGTCATACAAAATCGAAAGTTCTTGAGCGCGCTGGCTGGTTTCCTCAAATAAAGCTGCATTTTGTAGTGCAATTGCGGCCTGTAATGCAATCGTTTCAAGCATTTCAATATGCTGCGGCGAGAAAGCATCGGTCTGATAGCTTTGCCCAGAAAGCACACCAATGATTTTGTCGCCTACCAAGAGCGGAATGCCCAAATAGGTTCTGGCATGTTTTTTCTTATCGGTATGCACCACCGCATAGGCACGGCACGCTTCAGGGGCATCTACATCAGGCAGGTACAGTGTCCGGCGGGTCTTGATGACGTGTGCCGTCAGACCACCTTCTTTTTTGTGAATACTGCGGACTTTATCAAGCCGCGAGAGGCCTTGGTCGTAAAACTGCAGAAACTTGAAGGTTTCACTGCGTGAATCATAAAGCGCAACACTGAAGACATCCATCAGCGGCTCAATCTGCTGACATTGAATGCGAAGGGTGGTCAATACGCTATCCAATTCTAACTGTCCAACAATCGCTCGCCCAATCGCATTCAGCGCAGTCATTTGTTCGGCGCGCTCTCTGGCCTGGGCTTCTGCACGCTGGCGTTCCACAAGTTCACGTCGGGCAGTTTCATAAAGTTGTGTGTTCTGGATGGCAACGGCGACACTCGCGGCGATGGTCTCTAAAAGACGCACATCGTTCGGGCTAAAGGCATGCTCGCGCTCAAAATCCTGCATACTAATCATGCCGACGACCTGCTCGTGAGCAATCATCGGCGCTCCCACCCAGCTTTTCGGCATGCCATGCACGCGCGTCATGCTGAAATCGGCGCCTAGCTCGGCGGCACGCTGGGGCAGGTTTTCATCCAGCAACAAGGTTTTTCTCTGGCGAAGCACGTGCGAAGTCAGCCCCATCCCCATCGGCATGGGCGGCGCATCTACCAGTTGACCACGAATATTCCAATAGGGCGTTAGAATCAACTCGTGGTCGGCATCGTAAAGCGCAATTAAGACCGAGCGGCGGTTAAAGGCTTCGGAGATTTTTTCTCCGGTTAGGGTGAGCAAGCTGGCCAGCTCAAGCGTAGATGCCGCCAAGACCGTAATGGCATTGACAATCTCCAGCTCTTTCAGGCGCTGACGCAGTTCTTGTTCATGTGGGCTGATTTGAAAGCGCAGATTGTTGCCTGCTGAAGAATTCGAGGAGGAAAATTCTGCTGAATGACCCATCTTGGTTTGATTATATCCGCTTGAAATACCTAGTGCATGACAAATTCACAACCAACTTGCGCTAAAAATTACAAAATTGACATCTCACCTTGGCTGTTGTATGCTTGCTGCATGGAAATAGACATTGAACTCTATCGGCGCGAGGTACGCGTTTCTTCTAATCCGCTGGTGCGGCTTTCGGCGATTGATATTTCTCCCGAACGTCCACGCCGCACGTTGGTCTTTTTGCATGGCTTTGGTGGTCAGGCAACTCAATGGCGCTACCAGTTACAGAAATTCTCGCGCGATAATCGCGTCATTGCGCTCGACCTGCGCGGACATGGTCAATCTGATAAACCGCCTGGCATGTATGACATGCCGGAAGTGTTAGCCGACCTGAAAGCCGCGCTCAACGCGCTGCGGGTTGAAGAGCCGTTTACCCTGGTCGGGCATTCTTTTGGGGGAGCAATCGCTACCAAGTTCGCCTTACATCATCCAGAACGGTTAGAGCGGCTCATTTTGATTGCTACGGCAGGCGAATTTAAACTCAATCCTTTCTACCGTCTGATGTTGCGCTTACCGACAAACCTGCTACGGGTGGTAGCACCCTTCACCCGCTCTTGGCTGGCCGCCCCGCCACACGTGCTAAAACCACTCTACCACAACAACTTATCGCGCTTTTATGGTTGGGATTTCTACCCGCGGTTAGAAGTTCCCACGCTGGTCATTCGAGGCCACCGCGATTATGTCTTTGCCGCCCCGATGTTTGAGCGCGTTGCTCGCTCTATCCCCGGCGCCGAAGAAGTGGATATTGGCGCCTCGGGGCATTTGGTGATGCTAGAGCGACGCGATGCTGTCAATCGTGCCATAGAACGCGTGCTAGAAGGGGAAAACCGCACAACCTGGCGTGAAATTGGCCCGCCAGGGCATTCTGCAGACCGCGATTCCTTGCGGCGTGAACGGCCCTGGTTGGTCCATTACGAACAGGGCGTTCCTTATACAATTGGCATCCCCAAAATTCCACTTCATCATTTGTTGCGGTCGGCCGTGCGGCGCTTCCCGCATCATACTGCTTTGATTTTTGAAGGGGCACGTCTGTCCTACCGCCGCCTCAACCACGAAGTCAACCGCTTTGCCAACGCCCTGCTCTCGCTGGGTCTTGCGCAAGGCGGGCGTGTGGCCTTGTTGCTGCCTACGGTGCCACAAATGGTCATTGGCTTTTTTGGCACGCTCAAAGCAGGTGGGGTTGTGGTCTTTGTGCCGCCCAATAACCAGGTCGAAGAAATCATCCGCCAATTGCATGATGCTGAGCCATTTGTCCTGGTTACACTAACGCGCTGGGCTGGGTTGGCCGAGCAGATTCGCGCCGCAACCGGTGTGCCACACGTTGTTTTCACGGAAGGCGGGGAATATCTGGACCGCTTCCGTTACCTGATTTCACTCTGGCGCAATCGCGGTCTTGCGCCTATCGCCGCGTTACGCTGGAACCGTTGGCTGTATGGACAAAGCAACAAATCCCCCGCCATCGAGGTCTCCCCCGACGACTTGGCCGTGATTCAATACACTGGTGGTACGACGTCCGAAGCCAAAGGTGTCATGCTCTCACATCGCAACCTGGTTGCCAATGCACTGCAAACCCGTCAGTGGATGCCCACCGCCGAGGAAGGCCGCGAGCGCTTTCTGTGTGTCTTACCGCTTTCGCATTCTTACGGAATGACCGCCGCGATGACGGTCCCCATCACCATCGGTGCAACGCTCATTCTCAAACCGACCTTCAACACAGCCGAGGTGCTGAAGACCATCCGCCGCTACAAGCCAACCATCTTTCCTGGCGTGCCGGCGATGTACGTTGCAATTAATAACTTCCGGGGAGTGCGCAACTATGGGTTAGCCTCCATTCGCGCCTGCATTAGCGGCTCGGCGCCTTTGCCGGTTGAAGTGCAAGAAACCTTTGAAAAATTGACCAAAGGCCGCTTGGTAGAAGGCTACGGCCTGACCGAGGCCTCGCCCATCACACATGCCAACCCGCTCAACGGTTTACGTAAAGTCGGCAGCATCGGCATTCCCTTGCCCTCCACCGAGGCACGCATTGTAGATTTACAACGTGGACGCAAAGCGGTCGAGACGGGGCAAATTGGAGAACTGGCGATACGTGGCCCACAAGTCATGCTGGGTTACTGGCGCAATCCTGAAGCCTCGCACCAAGTCCTGCTAGAAGATGGCTGGCTATTGACGGGAGATGTAGCCATCATGGACGCAGACGGCTATTTCCGCATCATTGCCCGCAAAGCCGACATGTGGTATCCTGAAAAACCAGGTCAGCCGGCTTTCCCACGCGATGTGGAAGAGGTGCTGTATGAAATTCCGCAAGTTAAGGAGGCCGCAGTTGTGGCGGTTGCCGGGCAGCCGATTGCCTTTGTGATTGCGAACAGCGAGCGACCCTCGGCTGAAGCAGTAATTGCCTATTGCAAACGCCGCTTACCCCCCGGAATTGTGCCGCGCCTGGTTCTATTCGTAGATGATTTTCCTCGAACATTCATCGGAAAAGTGCTGCGGCGTGAGCTGGCAAAACGCTATGAACAATCCCGTTCACACTGAAAACTATGCCCATTTCGTCCAACAAGGCGAAGGTGCGCCAGTCCTGCTCATTCATGGACTGGCGGCTTCGCTTTTTGACTGGACCGAACTCCTGCCGGCGCTCTCTTTGGCCGGTTATGCAGGCTACGCGCTCGATTTGCTGGGTCATGGGGAAAGTTATAAACCCACGCGACTGGAAGAGTATCACATCGAAAACGTCTTCAACCACTTTTGCGCTTGGGTCGAAGGCCTGGCGCTAGCCTCCCCCCTGATTTTGGTCGGGCATTCCCTCGGCGGCTACCTGGCGATGGCGTATACCCTGCGTTGGCCAGAGCGGGTGCGTGCGCTGGTGCTGGTCAATCCTTTTTATCGCGTTGAGCAATTGCCACCCCTCTTGCGTGTACGCTATAAAGGTCCGCTCATCAATACAACGCTCATCCAGCGCACGCCTGAATGGCTGGTGCGCATGGTGATTGACCTTACCAGTCTCTCCATTCGGAATGGCTACATATTGCCGCCGAGCGTACGTCGGCAAACTGCGCTGGATTACAAACGCGCCCACCCTGGCATTTTCAACATCCCCTCTACCATCCGAGACTTAATGCCCCTAGTGCATCACATCACGGCGCCGACATTGGTCATTTGGGGCCGACGCGACCTAACCCTGGCGCCAGCCTCCTTCACCCAATTGGCCCTCACCCTGCCTCAGGCACAAACCGCCACGCTGGAAGCCGGTCACGTTCCACACCAATCGCACGCGGCAGAATTCAATCAACATGTATTGCGTTTTCTGCGTTCACTCACCTGCTAGGGCCAACAAAGCCGGCGCTCACTGCCAAAACAAGAGATAAATGGCATAGCCACTGACCAAAACCAGCACAGGGTAAGCATAGCGAGCGCTCCATATAATGCGATTGGCTTGCGCCTCGCGTTCGCTGTTGACATACTTGCGTATCACCAAAATCGTGATGATTTGCGCGACACACAGCGCATATAAAATATAAAACATCCAATCCATCGCCGTGGGGTAGCCAATGTTGGGTAGCGATTCATTCAAGCCAAGCTGAAAAAAGGCCGCTGTTAAAATCACGCTTGTCACCACATCATACATCTTTTCATATTCGCTGGCTTTGGAAAGAAAAGCCAAATACGCTAACCCAACCAAAAAGCCAAGTGGAAACAGATTTTTCCAAATGTACGTCCAGCCATTGCGTTTAATTTGGAATTCTACCCGGATAAGCGTATAAGCGATTTGGGTATCTCCGCTTTCGACCAAGGTGGGATTGCCAAGCGTGGAGTCATTGATAATCTGGTCTTGAATAATGACTGCGCTGCCGACTTGGTTAACCAAAGTCCAATCCCCCAATGAGCGCACCACGTTTTGGGCAAGCAACCGCTTGAGAAAGCCGGCGCTAGAAATATCGCGCATGCCAATCGTATCTGGCACCAGCAAAAGTTCCTGCGCGTTTTTGAACTTGTGCTTTAACTGAATCCCCAAGCGTTGCTGGTCAAAAGGATAGTTGTTATAGACAAAATTGCCCTTTAGTTTGGCTTTGAGATGATAGGCACGATAGGAAATACCATTTTCCAGGGTTTCCACCACCGGCTCACCCAATTCAAACGGTTCAGCCAACTGCAAAAAGACAAAATCATCGGGGCTTAATGGCTCGCGCGCGCGAAACCAGAGATAGAAATCCAAGAGATAAGTTCCACTTTGCGTATCGAGTTCACTGACTTCGTTGATGTCTATCCCAACATAGGCGACATCCGTCACGCGGAAGAAGCGGTTATCATATTTTAGAACCGGGCTGCGTTCTTGTATCTGCTTCTCCAGACGAAGCGCAGTTTCTGCGTCAATTTCCACAATCTGGCTGATGGCAGAAATGCGCTGATTGTTCTGATAGATGCTGGTATCAATCGGTTTAACCACTTCTCGGTTTTGGTCGAAGAAAAGTCGTCCGGTGACACCATCTACAGCTCGCTCAGGTGCATTGATATTGGCGAGTGCATCGCGCACCTTACGGCGGTCTTCTGCCAGGGTGGTTGGCGCACCGGAGATTTGAGCATCCTGAACAGCCTTTGCCACTACCAGAAGCGCATCGCAATTGGTCGCGGCTTTCATACCAGGTTCTGTGCCGTAACGTGCAACAAAGTTGGAAAAAAACTTTTGTCCTTGCTCGCCAGCGGTATCAAAAACAACCGGCGCCAGCACGTACACGCCATTCGAGTAAAAGCTGGGTTCACGCAAGCGCGGCGCAGTTTGGATGGTGGAAAGAAAAAGAATGTTGGCAAACGGGCTAGGCCCAAACGTCAGGCGGTTTACACCACGCTCACGCAAACCAATTAGGAACAGGGCGCCTTCGTTTGCCCGTGTAGCAAAGACCAGCACGCCGGGGTCATCTACGCTGCTCGATTCAAGGCGGATTTGTTCCGCGATTTCCTGCATTTCTGCAGTTAAGGCATTGCTCTGGGGGCGGGTAAAGGCATAGGTCGCTGTAATTTCACCGCCGAGCGCCGTAAAATATTCCCGAAAGCCACTCGCAAACATCTGCGCGAAGGCATCATTTTTCCCCTCGATGAGGGTGGCCTTGGTCTTTCCAAGCACGCGGTAAATGTAGTGTGCCATTTGGTGTGCTTGCGCCGAGCTATTGGGCAAAACACGGAAATACCATTCATTGCCCACCACCACATCATCGTTAATCGAAGAGCCGGTAATGGCCGGAATACCGTTTTGGGCGTAAATTTGCCCGGCTGGTTTTGAAATTTGCGATTGCGCATGTCCTAAAACAACGAGAGCACGGTTGGTTTCGACGACTTTGTTGGCCTGCTCTAAACCGGTTTCTACTTGGTTTTCATCATAATAGAAATCTATTTTCAATTCCCAGGGGTAGGCCATCGTATCACGCCATATCTGATTGATTTCTGCCGCACACAGTTCCACACCGCGCATCGCATCCACACTATCGGGAAAAGGCTCCTCGGACCCAGCAACTTTTTGGCGTTCGAGCATCACGGCAATGTACAGTGGGATGGTCTGCTTTTGCGAGAAAACCGAACGCTGCCCCACCCAAACCAGCAAGCCAATCAGCACCAAAACACCTAAAACACCAAGCGGAAGAAAAAATTTTTTACTCATACAGTTCCCCTATTCCATCAATGCCTGCACACTGGCAGTAGTATTTTGCAAGCGTTGCACAAGCAACTCAATGATGTAACGATGAAATTTGATAGCCAGAAGTGGGTCTTTGCTCTCCATCTCAGCCATCTGCTCACGCGAAAATAAATAAATTCTGCAGGGAAAATCGGTCAAAACGGTTGCCGAAGCCAGACCGCCATGATACAGGCTCATTTCACCAACGCTCGCGCCGGCACCCATCGTGCGCAAACGAATCAGGCGACCATCCCCTATTTCACGGTACACGGTGACTTGTCCGCTCTCAATAAAATATAAACCGGGCGGGGATTCGCCTTGGGCAATCAGCCGATGATTTTCAGGAACGTTAAGCATTTGCATATATTTTTCCAGTGCACTTAACTCAGCAGGAGTAAAAAAAGCGCCTAAATTATGCACCAGGCTGCGGGAGGTAATCATCGTCAGGTTAGAAACAGACAAAATGGCAGCTTCGCACCATTCCACCGCACGATCTAGGCTTTCAAAAGTATAAAAACTGCCAGTGCGCAGGTTAAACCCACCACGCACGAATTGTTGCTGCATCGCTTCCCGTAACGCCGCAAAGACCAGCTTTACTTGGCGCGCTTGGGTGAAGTGGAATAGCTTCATAAACACATTGGCAGCCGAAGAGTCAATTCCGTAAGTCTGGCTGAAATCAATCACCAAGTAGCGCGCTTCGGCGTATTGAGAAGGCAGATGTTCCTTCACCCATTCATAGATGGAATGCGCCGTGCCAAAAAAGATATAGCCTTGCAAACGCAAAATTAATAATTGACTGCCTTGTTCTTGCAAATAGCGGGCATGCTTTAGCGGTCGGTCTACATTACTTTGATAGGTTTTTCCGGTCAATATGCTGCGGATAACATTTGTCCGGCTGTAGTTAAGCACAAACAAAGCCACCATCAAAACCAAGCCCAGCCCCACCGCGCGCAACAAATCGGTAAAAACAACCGTAAAAAACATGACCAGAACGACCAAAAAGTCGGTGAGGGAAAATTTAAACGCGCCCTCCAACAACCATTCTTGCAAAAAGTTTAAGCCAAGCGAAATGAGCAAGCCAGCGATGACGAAATTAGGCAGGTAGGAGAGATAATGTGTCCCCCACAGAAGCACCACCACAAACAAACCACTCACCACAAAACCAAACACCCGGTGGGGTGGTCCATTACGGTTGGCAAGCAACGTCAAGCCGGCCGAAGGATACCCCACAATGCCACCACCTGCCGCCAGGGTGATAAGATTCGCCAGCCCAGCCAAACGCATTTCTCGGCTGGGGTCAATATCTTTGCGAATCCCCATTTCAATCCCGTTGATGTTAAGCAACAGGCTGACGAGGGCGGTAAACAACACCGTTAAAAAAATGCCAGCGTTCTGAAAAATCACCCCCCACTGAATTTCTCGCCAAGAGGTCACCAATGGATAGTGAAAGAGCGCTTGAACTTTAGATGGGGAAGCAATCACCAATAACCAACCCGCCTGCCGCAACTCCTCAATGGAAGCACGAGGCAGTTGCCAGAGATAAAAGCCCACAACCGCTATCAAAATCACCAAAGGAGGCAGCCAAGCCGAAGAACTCTTCTGCTGGATGCCAAACAAAACCACGCCAAACAAAAGCGCTGGCAACCAACCGGTGAGCGAATTCGGGTCGAAAAAGGTCATGAGTGTGAATTTGCCCAAGCCTATCTCAAAACCACTCTTGAACAAAACCCAGCCTAGCCCGGCCAAAAAGCCCGCCGAAACAGGATACGGCAAAAAGCGAATCAGGTTCCCTAACTGACGGTAGCCAAGCAGCACATACGCCATTCCCACCATCAACGAAGCCAACAAGACCGCTGCTGTAACCGTTGCCGTAACAGCCGATTGAGAGGCTCCTGCCAGCGCAAGCGTCATGTTAACCACCAAGCCGGCCAAAACAGGCGTCATGGCCGATTGCGGAAAAGCAACCATGCCCGGCACCGAGCCAAATAAACCAAACAACAGAGAAAGAATCAAACCATTAATCAACGCCAGTAAGACCCCGCTGAGTGCATCTCCGGTGGATTTGTAGATGAGAACACCATAGGTGATGGTGTTGACCAGGGCAATCAGCCCAACGACCAATCCCAACAAGATGGACCGTAACAGCACAGGCGATTGAAGTTCAGAAAGGGAGTGTTTCATCTAGCCACCTTGTGCGTCGAGTACAGCATAATGGGTTCGACGCCAGGTTTCATACCAAGTTTGCAATTCACTGTGCCGAATCTGGTCAACTTGGTCAACAGGTACCCCTGCAAAAGGTTCGCTGCGAGCAAAAAACTCCAGGCTATCCGCAGTTTCGACTTTTTCGTGAATGTTTGGCACCGAAAAGACAGGCGGCTCTTGCGGGTAAAAGATATTGGAACCGTCTTCACCAAAGGGTGGCAGGCTAAACCAGCCGGTGATGGCCTGCCGGGTAAAGGGAAGTCCCAACTGAGCAAACAGGCCACGAATAGCAGATTCAGCACCATAATCTCGTACGGCCTCATAGACGAAATGCACCAACGGCAGCCCTGCCGATTGGATTTGCCGTCGAATCGTTTCTACTTGCTCAAACGCTGCATAGAAAATTTCAAAGCGGGTTTTTTCTCCCCACAAGGTCTGCCAAGAAACCCAAGTCTGCAACGGGTCACGCGCAACCAACATCAAGCGCAATTTATGCAACGGATAATGAATGGCCTGTACAAGTTCAAATGGGTTGAATTTGGTTTCGGTTAGGGTGTATGGACCAATCGTTTCTTTGACGAAAACCGGTGTGGAGCCGGTTGGGAAATCCCAAAACCACTCTACCCCCTGCATGGCCCACCGCAAAACATTTTTCCAGGGCTGATAAAACGAAGGAATTCCGCTCGCCCCAAAAACGCGCAACAAGACCGTTGAACCACTGCGACAGGGTGAAATGCACAGGATGAGCGGGGCCACCGTTTCAGCGTTCTCAAAGCGAACGCGCAGAAAGACTTGCCGCCAATCCACCGGCGCGACCTGGTAGGTTGTCATACTGGCTCCTGAGTTGCAAACGCATTCAGGGAAAACAAGCATAGAAATAGAATATCACAAATTCGACTATAAGAGTCCACTTCACCCCCGACAGTTTCCCCTGATTTTCAAAAAAACATCAGCGTGTGAGCAAGCTAATGCTCTCGATGTGATAGGTTTGTGGGAACACATCAAACGGCGTGACCTGCTGCAGGTGGTAGCCATATTCTAACATGCGCTTCAGGTCACGGGCTAGGGTAGAAGGGTCGCAGGAAACGTAAACTATCGCATCAGGGCGAAGCGCCATCAAAGCATCGAGGGCGGTTTTCTCTAGCCCCGCACGAGGCGGGTCAAGCAGAACCAAGGTGGGTTGAACTTGCAAGCTCGGCAACACCGCTTCGGCAGAGGCTTGGTAAAGCTCCACATTCTCAAATTCATCGAGATTGACCACAAAATCGGCGCAGGCGGAAGGCGAAAGTTCAATACCAATCAACCGTTCGCAACGCCGCGCCAAAAAAGCCGAAAACAAGCCTACACCACAATAGACATCGAAAATCGTGGGTATCGGCTGCTTAGGAAGCAGGTCGAGGACGTGCTGCACCATCTTCTCGGCCATTGGAGTATTGACTTGAAAGAATGAGCCAGCCGATACGCGAAATGGGCGACCCAACACCTCGAGCAAGATATGGTCATCCCCTGCAAGCACCAAGGCATCACCCTCCGCGTTCAGATGGACAACCGAAATTTCCGCTTCGATTTCAACTTCCGGCGGGTGGGGAGAATCTGCTTCCAGGACGAGCATCACTTCATCTCCCGCACGCAGACCAATGCGCTCCAAAGGCATACCCGGCTCAAACTGTAGATGAGGCCAAAGGGCATTTAGCGCTTCTTGCGGCAGGTGACATTCTAAAACAGGCAAAACGTTAGAAACATCTCTATCCGATGAGATGAATCCTAGACGGCCTTGTTCATCCAGGTGAAATTGAACGTGATTGCGATAATTCCATTCGACAGGCGAGGGGACGATTGGCTTGACCGGTGGATTGGGGATTTTGCCAATGCGTGTGAGCTGGTCACGCAAAATTTCCGTCTTGGCAGAAAGTTGGTCGGCATACGCCAAATGTTGGTAATGACAGCCGCCACAAGCCGCTTCCGGTTTCTCGGCCTGACGAAGAGCGTCAAAGAAGTGTTGGCAGCGGGGTGGGATGCGGTTGGGTGAGGGCTGCAATACCTCGAGCAAGGTAGCGCGGGCAAAGTGCTTACGCTCTTCGATGATGCGCACCCGCACCCTTTCACCGGGCAGCCCAAACGGAACAAAAATAGCGCGACCGGCAGAATCGCGCCCCATGGCCTCGCCCCCGTACACCAAAGTGGTTAGTGTAAGTTCCAAAACATCGGATGCCATAAGAAAAAAGAAATTCGTAATTCGCAATCCGGGCAAGACGAATTACGAATTACGAATCATTCCCGTCCGACTTTCGTCTATCGTAAGAAAAACGACAAAGCAACCAGGATGACGAAGAAACTTCCGGCCAGCAGGCCGATGCGTTGCAAGTCTTTTTTGACCTGGCTGTAATCGGGGTTGAATTCGAACGGAGCCGAGGATAGGGTCTTGCTCTTCTTGGGCATGTTTCACTCCTAGGGGGTTTGCAACACGGCGGAGACGACAATCCGCTCGGTGTCTATCATGTAAGGGTAGCACGAAATGAGGGTTAAGGTAGCGTTGGGGGTTGGTGCCATGACTTCGACGCGGGTTGGTTCGACAATTTGCGTACCGGTAACGACATAGGTGTACTGGCGCTGAGCGGTGTAAAGGATGACGACATCACCAGGTTGCAGTTTATCTAGCTCGCGAAAGATTTCACCAAAAATGTCGTTATGTGCCGAAAGGACGATATTCCCGTTTTCGCCAGGGTTGGGAGTGCCAATGTGCTGACCGACGCCTTTCTTGAGTTGTTCCCATGAATCACCCTGGACAATGGGTGCATCTACTTTGATAGCAGGAATTTGAATACGAATGGCTTGTGCCGGGCTGGCGGTTGGGACAGGCAGACTGGCAACGTTTTGCGCAATCGGTCGCAGATGTTCGGGGATTTCGGCTTCGTTGAACTGTGCGCCATTTTCGGCGTTGGGGGGGGTATGCCCCGAAGGCAACACAACGGCGGTAATGAGTGGGGTTGGCACCGGGGTAGGTTGCTCCATGGCTGCCGCCACTTCTTGGTTAAGCGTGCGCCAAATCGAAAAGGCATTCAACACGACGCCTATCAGAGCAATGGCAGCCAGCACTTCTACGGCCAACAAAATCCTATCCGTCCAAGCGCGGCGACGGTTCGGCACCGCAGTAAACCCAGCCGGTGTTTCGAGCACTGGGTCGGTTTCTCCGTCAAAGGTCGCTTCGGCTTCCGCAGCCAGAGCAATGACGCGTCCGGTGCGTCGAAAGCGCTCCAGTCGGTCTTGGCGTCGAACACGGCGTTTTTCGAGCAACAGGCGACGCAGTTCTTCTACCGATAAATCTTCCGGTCGTTTTTCGGGCATGGCAAAATGATTATACCATTGACCAGGGAACGGCTTTGACAGACGATAGGCTTCACCCCATCACATTCTTTGGCCGATACTGTAAGGCTTCGGCGACGTGTGCGGCTTGAATATGCTCACTACCCGCCAGGTCGGCGATGGTACGCGCCAATTTCAGCGTTCGGTGATAGGCACGCGCCGAAAGATTCAACTGACTCATTGCAGCGCGAATCAAGCGGTCGCCGGCTTCATCGAGTTTGCAGAATTGCCGCACCTCGGCCACGCGCATATCCGCATTGCACATAATAGGCGGCGAGACATGCTTGTGAAGCGCAGCAAAACGACGGGTTTGAATTTCACGTGCGGCCTGCACCCGCTGGCGAATCACTGCCGAAGGTTCACCCAGCCGGTCGCTAGAGAGTTTGTCGTAATCCACGCGCGGCACTTCAACGTGAATATCAATGCGGTCAAGCATGGGGCCTGAAATGCGTTTTTGATAGCGGGTCACGATGGCCGGTGCGCAGGTGCAGGCCTTTTGCGAATCGCCGTAGTAGCCACAAGGGCAGGGGTTCATCGCCGCCACCAACTGAAAATTGGCCGAAAAGGTCAGCGAGCCTTGTGCGCGGCTGATGGTAACGATTTTGTCTTCCATCGGCTGGCGCATCACTTCAATCGCACGGCTGCTGAATTCGGGAAATTCATCGAGGAAAAGCACACCACGATGAGCGAGAGAGATTTCACCCGGGTGGGGAATGTTCCCCCCGCCAACCAAGCCGGCGTGACTGATGGTGTGATGAGGCGCACGGAAAGGTCTATGGCGAATGAGTGGCGTGCCAGGGGGAAGTTGGTCGGCGACCGAATAGATTTTTGTCACTTCGAGGGATTCTTCGATGGACATTTCCGGCAAGATGCCGGGCAGGGCGCGCGCCAGGAGCGTTTTGCCCGCCCCAGGGCTTCCCACCATCAGGACATTATGCCCGCCAGCGGCAGCCACTTCCAAGGCACGTTTGACGTGTTCCTGTCCTTTAATTTCGGCGAAGTCAGTCGGTACAAACAGGGGCGGAATCTCTTCGCCAGAGGGCTGATATGGCGCGATGGGGTGACGGCCAGATAAATGCCGGTACAAATCGGCCAGGGTTTCGACAGGGAAAATTTCCAAGCCTGGAATCAGGGCTGCTTCGGCGGCATCCGCTTTTGGAACAAACATCCGCTTAAACCCATGCTGACGGGCCGCCGCTGCCATCGGTAATACGCCGCGTGCATGGCGCACAATCCCATCCAATGAGAGCTCGCCGACCACAATTGTCTCTTGCACGCTCTCTTGGGGCAAATGCCCGCTGAGCAGGATGACCCCTAAGGCAATCGGTAGGTCATAAGCTGGCCCTTCTTTGCGGACGCTGGCCGGGGCTAAATTGACAACAATGCGATGGCGGGGAAAATGCAAACCGGCGTTTTTGATGGCGGTCTGCACACGCTCACGGCTCTCCTGGACAGCGGCATCCGGCAAGCCAACAATCGTCATGCCGGGTTGGCCATTGCTGTAATCTACTTCAACTTCAACAATCACTCCATCCAGGCCTATGACAGCGCATGAGTAGATGCGGGAAAGCATGGATGAAGTTTAGAAGATGTTGTGGGAAATGTCAATTGGAAAGAAATACTCTCTGCCGGCTCTCGCGGGCTAGGTCGCGTATCTGTTGCATCACGGTTTCGGCGATTGTTTTCACCAAGGAGCGGTCATCGGCATCGCCCTGAAACCAAAGGGGTTTACCGATGGTGACAGCATACGGTCCGCGCAAATACCAAGTAATTACATCAGGTTCACCATCTAAAACGGTCGGCACGCGTTTACAATTTTCCTCGCGCAGCGAAATTCCCAACGGCACAACCGGTACGCCAGCCTTGAGCGCCAATCGCGCTACGCCAGAACGCGGGGCGTGGAAATCGCCCGGTGGACTAATCAGTCCCTCCGGAAAAATCATCACAGAACGACCGCGAGCAAGCATCTGACGCGCTTCTTCCAACACGCGCTCACCTTGCCCCGGCACAACGGCAATCTGTTGCATTCGACGCATATAAGCGCCCAAGACCGGGATAGAGAACACCTTGGAAGTAATCATCACGCTGAGCGGAGAGGGAGAAACCAGATGCATGAAAATGGGGTCGGTGGTGCTAGGGTGATTGGCAGCATAGAGTACAGGGCCGAGGGGTAACTCAGCCTTGTGACGAATATCCATCTTGAGCATACATTTGGCGTAGGATTTGATGAGAATTTCACCCACCTTGTAAAGTAATGCAGAAAACATGATAGAGAACATCTCCTTTACAATTTACAACACCTGTAGGCGTCAAAAGTTTATATTGCAGATATTACAGAATTGTCAGGCAATTTACCTATCGGCTGGCTAACAATTTGCCCACCAGCAGCGATTGGAATGGCAGAAATTACCGCTCTCGTTTGCAAAAATAAAAAGGTGACGAGCCTCCCTAAAGGCGGCTGTCACCTTTCCTACAATAAATGTTCGCTTAACCGGGGCAGAAGTACAGCGGCACCGGTGCGGCATCGGCGCCGCCGGAATTGCCGGCCGTATCATTGCCACTGACGGCAATGCCTATCGAACCGCTACCGCCCTGGTAGAAATTGTAGGCCTGGGCGCCGATGTCTACCACCGCGCGGTAGTAGCCGCCACCGATGGGGGTCATCTGGGTGAAGATGCCGCCTGCGCCTGCGCCGGTGAAGCCATAAATCAGATACACTTCGCCAATGCTGGATTGCCCATCCTGCACGAAGGCTTCCACCGTCAGGATGCCGCTCTGGGCGCTGCAGCCTTGTCCGTAGTAAAGCGTGGAGGGGGTGACGGAGATGATATAGACAACCGGCGGGGTGGTATCGGCCACCGGGGTAAAGGTGGGCGGCACGGGGGTGAAGGTCGGCGGCGCGGCGGTAAAGGTGGGTGGAATGCGCGTGGGCGTGGTGGTCGGCGGGGCAGGGGTGAAGGTGGGTGGCGGGGTGATGCCCGGCGGAAGGGGGGTGAAGGTGGGCGCCAGGGCGGTGGCCGTCAGCGCGGCGCTTTCGGTGGCTTTGGCTTCATCCACCATCGGCGCGGTGGCTTCGGCGGGGGCCACAGGGGCTTCGGGCAGGGTACAGCCGCCGTTGGGCGAGAGCACCGGTTCTTTGGCCTCCTGCGAGACGCAGACTCGCGCCGGGGCGCTATCGGCAAAGCCGCCGCTTTTATCGTAGGCGCGCGCCGAGAGGTTGTATTCGCCGGGGGCGGAGGCATTCCAGTTCAGTTCGGCATAGGCCAATGGAGCGGCGGCGTCGGTATCCACCGCGCCGACCGACACACCGTTGACCAGGAATTCGATGCGGGTGATGCCGCTGCCATCCACATGACGGGCATGGGCTTTGAGCGGAAACGCGCCCAGCGGCAGAATCGTGCCATTGACGGGCTGGTCGAGCCAGGCCTGCGCCCCGCTGGCGGAGAGACTGCCCCCAGCAGCGGAGCAGGCGCTGAGCAGGAGGGATAAGAGCGTAAAGAGAATGAATAAACGTTTCATCGGAAAGTCCTTTCTAAATTTTTGGGTCGTTTGACAATCTCATCCTGGCTGGCCCTCACCCCCAGCCCCTTCGAATATCTGTGCCGCCGACCTTTGGTCGGCGTGCCAGGCCCATCTCGTGCCACCGCTCTTTGGTCAGTAAAGCGTGCCATCGGTTGGCCGGTTTTACCAGGCAGAGCCTGGCGGCACAATGATTGTTGTTGGGCAGAGCCGGGCGGCGCATGAGAACTTTGGAAAGCCTTAGGTGAGGGCGAAGGATTAGGCGAAAATTCAACATGGTCAAGCAAATCCAGGGGTGATTGTCCGATTTCAGGGCGAGGGCAGGTCGCGCGCGCCTTGCACGCGCAGGGTCACGATGCAGCCTGCTTCGCCATAGTTGCTGGCCAGTTCCACCTCCTGGTTGAGGCGCTCCCATTCGGCCTGAGAACGCGGCGGCAGGGTGGCGCTGGCCACGCACAAGTTATCTCTGGAAGATTTTTCGGTGTCGTAATCCAGAATATAGACGTTGAGGGTCAGGCTTGCGCCATCCATTGGCGCGACAACCGAATAGACCGGGAAGAAAAAACTCACCAGAGTCCGCCGGCTGCGGGGGTCATCCTGGCTGTATCTGCCTTGGGTCAAGCAAACGGTGTTTTGGGGGCAGTTGCCGAAGAGGGTCGTCCCCGCGCCGTGGCTGGGCGGCGCCCAACGGGTCAGCGCGCCGTTGGCGCCAAAGCCACCGAAGATTTCCAGGCGCATATCGTTGCAGAGAATGCAAATATCGCCGATGTCGCGGATGATGTTTGGTTCGCCATCGTCGTAGATAACGTCGTCGGTGGGGCCGAGCGGAGAAAGACGCGGCAGGAGTTCGATGGATTGCAGGTTGACCTTGACGACCGTAGAGCAAGGCGGCTGGCGCACGATGAGCGGCGCGCTGGGCAGGGAATTGCCATCCAGCGTCAGCGCCATCAGCGTTACGCGCAGTTCCACGCCGCACATCAAATCACGCGGCAGGGCCGGGGTGGGCATTTCCCGGCGGCTGGAGGGGAAGGACGGCGAGATTTCCACCACCGAACTGGTGACGTATTGCCAGGCCGCGCCGCTTTGCGAAAGACTTCTGGCGTGAACGGCCATCACCCAGCCGGTCAGGTCGGCTTCCGAAGTGTTCGCATTGCCATTCCAGTCCCAGGTCAGTCGGGGAGTGATGAGTTCACCGCCGGAGTAGCACAAACCATCTTCTCCGGCCTGCGGACGGACGGCCAGGAAGGGAGGACAGCCAGCCAGCCGCTGAATCTGCAAATTAAAGGGGGCGGGGACGACCGGCGTGCTGCCCTCCAGGGAGTTGAGAACGGCCGGGATGTTGAGATATACCGACCGCAGCGCACCGGGGGCGATGTTGCTCAAATCGAAGCGCAAACCGGCAAGCTGAAGACGGTAACGCACAAAGGAAGCGCCGCCCGCGGCGGGAGGCAGGCCATCGGCTGAAGCCAGTTCACGCGGCGCAAAAGCACGTACCTCGCCGAGCAGGTCACGGCCATCCCATTCACTGCGGGCGTGACTGCCCGAGAAGCGCCCAATGCTCAGGCTTTGTGCGCCGCGCCGCCCCCAGCACTCGCCCTCCAGCCGCACCAGCCCATCGGAAGGAACGGTGATGCGATATAAGCCGCGGCTAGGGAGTTGCAGAGGCAGTTCATAGTACAGTTCGCCGGTGGTGGGGCGCAGCAAGCCCGGTTCGGCGGGCAGACGCTCGTAGCGCGAGCCGTTGAGCGAGACGTAGCAGTACACGCCGTCATAGGCCTGTTCGGTGGTCAGGCTGAGCAGGAGCAGGTTGAGCGCGGTCGTCTCGCCTGTTCCGGCGGGGGAGCATTCCGGGCCGATTTCTACGGCCAGCATGGAGGTGACAATCTCGCCGCCGGGCCGCGCGGGCGCCAGGAAGTAGCGGTAGGTTCCGACCCGCGTGACCAGGGTGGTGTAGGAGAGGGTGTTGGCAGGCAGGGTGGCGAGCAGGCTCATGCGGTCTTCGCCAGGGGCCATCTGGTACAGCCGGTAGGAGGTTTCATCTGCCGAGTCGGTCCAGCGCATGGAGATTTGACTGCAGGAGTGCGTCTCACCATCGAAGCGGGAGGCCGCGCCAGGGGCTCCGGGCGGGGGCGAGCCAGGGCCGCCCGGAGCCGGAGGGGGAATAGCAGGAGCGGATGGGGCGGCAGCGGATGGGGCAGCGGATGAGGAACCGGATGAAGCGGATGGGAAAGCGGATGAGGAACCGGATGAAACGGATGGGAAAGCGGAGGAGGGGGGTGGGTTGGGACGGCGC
>QEXW01000040.1 GCA_003130845.1 Anaerolineae bacterium | reverse complement strand
TGAATCGGCCAGGGAAACCGGGGCATGATGGGCGGGGACGGTCTTGACGGGGATTGGATGCGGGTCTTCGGGGTGGGACTGCCGCCAGCGTTTGTATTCCGGCGAGTCCGGTTCTGGGCCGCGCTCCAACATCAGGGCGGGCAGGATTTCTAGGTTGGTGTATAGGGTTTGTCCGTGTAAGGCTTTGGCTAAGGCAGGCGGCAGGCGTTTTTCGGATTGTTCATCCGCAAAGCGCGGGTCGGTTGCACCGAGTTTTAAGTCGGTGACCAAGCCATAGAAGCGGTAATTTCCACTATCAATGACGACAAACCCGCCTTCCTGCACGCTGAGCGGGTCAACCGTCAGGCGCGCCGCGAAGGATTCTTTCAATCCGCCGCCAATGATGTAGCCGATGGGTTGATTGTTGGTCATATTTAGAAAAACCTTTCCGACTCTCTTTGCCCTAGCCCGTTTTGCGAGGCTTTTCCCGCAGAACATGCGGGCAGTTTAGAGCCTGCGCTCAAAAAACCTCGCTGAGTGCATCCAAAACGCTCATCAGTGTGGGGTAATCGTCCCGCAAGAGCGCAATCACCTCTTGAACGGCCTGCTCCTTCCACGCCGGCGGGTGGGCTGCTGCGGCCTGTTGTATGTGTGCGGCGAAAATTTCCCCAATCGGGGCCTCTTTGGCGCGCAGGATATGCCGGAAGTAGCCGAACCCCTTGCGTCCTTGTGCAGGGCCGGTGAAGCGCGCCAGTTCTCGGTCATCGCACAGATAAATTACATCTAGACTGAGCGGGGGGCGTGGGGGTAGCAGGTGAAAAATTCGTCCATCCTGTTGGTAGCCTACCGCCAAGACCGACATCTCCACCGGTACAATCCGCCGCTCGCGGTTATCGCGCATCACTTCCGGGCTGATGTTTTCCGCTGTTACCAACTGTCGCACCAGGCCGTCGTCGTCAATGTGAATATCATAAATCAGGCCATACACTTGGTAACTTTCCCCCAACGGGGCGCGCACCAAGGCGCCAAACGCGGGGGCGTCGAATTGCGAGACCGAGCAGCCCACGATGAAGCCGCTTGTCCCGGCACGCAGTAAACGTCCAATTTCGAGGGGGGATGGCATGAAATTCTCTCTTTCGAAGAGGTCCAAATTCGCCTGTTGGAGCGGTGGAAGCCACCTCTGCGAGTTAATTTACATGCTTTCCTTGTTTCCGGCAAGAGCAAATTGCCCAAAAATCGAACGAATTTTCTGATATTTATGGTGTGAGGTGGTTGGTGGGGCGCGCCGGCAAAAGAGTGACAAATGGCGCGCAAGTCGTGATGCTGCAAGCCCCTTTTGTCTGTACAATAGAAGTGTATCTTATGCGTTCGTGGGAGGGACGTATGCAAATGCCAACCATGCAAGAATTTACGCGCCAAATCGAGGCGCAGCGCAATACCATTCGCGCCGTTCTCAACCGTTATCAGAAGCCCAGCATCTCGCGCAGCATCTGGCAGATGGTCAATACCCTGATTCCGTTTTTTGGATTATGGGCGCTGTCCGTCTATACATTCAATCATTTTCCCTACTGGGTCACGCTGTTGGTCGTCCTGTTGATGGCGGGGTTTATGGTGCGCGCCTTCATCTTGTTCCATGATTGCTGCCATGGTTCGTTTTTCAAGTCGAAGGCCGCCAACGATTGGGTGGGGCGCGTTCTGGGCGTGATTGTCTTTACGCCGTATGACTACTGGAAGCACGACCACTCCGTCCACCACGCCACGGCCGGCAATCTTGATAAGCGCGGAGTGGGCGATGTGCCAACCTGGACCGTGGAGGAATATCGGGCTAAACCCTGGTATGCCCGCCTGGGCTATCGCCTGATGCGCCATCCGCTCATCTTGTTGACGGTTGTCCCCTTTTACGTGTTTGCCATCTCGCATCGTTTTTGGCTGCCCGGCACAGGCAAGCGTGAACAAGCGAGTGTCATTTACACCAACCTGGTCTTGAGCATTGTGATTGGCCTGCTGCTCTGGCTGGTGGGCTGGAAAGCCTTCCTGGCCATTCAACTGCCCTTGCTGGCGATGGCTGCCACCGGCGGCTTGTGGCTGTTCTACGTCCAGCATAATTTTGATGGCACGTATTGGGAACGCCAAGCCAATTGGGATTTCTACAAAGCCGGTTTGCTGGGCAGCTCCTATTACAAACTGCCGGCCCTGCTGAACTGGTTCACCGGCAATATTGGCTATCATCACATTCATCATCTCAGCCCACGCATCCCCAATTACTACCTGCCACAAGTCCAGAAGGCGCATCCGATTTTTCAGCAAGTGCGTCCACTTACGATTTGGCGGAGTCTCAAATCGCTGCGTTATCGTTTGTGGGATGAACAGCGCAAAATGATGGTTGGCTTCAATGTTTTGCGCAATCACCGCAATCAACAAGGAGTGTAGCCGCTGGTGATATAATTCCCTTCACTATGACCACGCCTGCCTTGCTCAACAATCGTTACCAGATTCTTCAACCACTTGGCTCCGGCGGCATGGCGCAGGTATATCGCGCCCGCGACCTAATGCTAGAGCGCTTTGTGGCCGTCAAAGTGCTGCGTGCTGATTACTCTGCCGATAAAGACTTTCAGATTCGCTTCCGGCAAGAGGCCAAAGCGGCGGCCAATCTTTCGCATCCCAATATCGTCACGGTGCATGATTTCGGCTTTGACCAGGGACAGTTGTTTATTGTGATGGAATTTGTCCCAGGCACCAACCTCAAGACGATGATTGAGAACTTGGGCAAGTTCAGCCCGGAGGATGCGATTCCGCTCATGGTGCAAGCCTGTGCCGGCTTAGGGTATGCACATCGCGCAGGGTTGGTGCATTGTGACGTGAAGCCTCATAACATGCTTATCACCCCAGACCGGCGCTTGAAAGTGACCGACTTTGGGATTGCGCGTGCCATTGCCGCTATTCATCCTGAAGAACAAAACGAGGTGGTGTGGGGTTCACCGCTCTATTTTTCGCCCGAACAAGCCGCCGGACAAGCGCCTTCGCCTGCTTCCGATGTGTATTCATTGGGCGTGGTGATGTATGAATTGTTGACCGGACGTCCGCCGTTTGTAGCGCGCACCGCCGAAACGCTGGCGCGCCTGCATCGCGAAATGGCGCCGCAGCCGCCGAGCCAACTCAACCCGGCCATCACACCGGAATTGGAACAAATCATCCTTAAGGTGCTTTCCAAAGAACCGGCGGCTCGCTATCGCACGGCAGACCAGTTAGGCCGGGTGTTAATGACCTTTGGGCAGGCCCAGAAATCGCCGGCGGTACGGCTCACTCCGCCTCCACCTGCTGCGGAACCGCAAGCGGAAACGGTGGCTGCGCCGGTGGCCCGTGTCACCCAGCCGAAAACCGAGCCTCGCGTTCGGCCTGAGCCGGCGGAAGAGCCATTGACCAGCATGGATTGGATTAGCGTGTTTTTGGGGCTGGTTGCCCTGGCGGCTGTGGGTGGCCTCATCCCTTGGTGGCTGTATGTGATTGGTTCGCTGCTCAATCCTCGCTAAAAAAATGCCCGCTTTCGTCTTGGCTCCCTCTATTCTCTCTGCTGATTTCACCCGCCTGGGAGAAGAAATTGCGGCCGCCGAAGCCGCCGGCGCCGATTGGATTCACCTGGATGTGATGGATGGTCATTTTGTCCCCAATATGACCATTGGCCCACTGGTGGTAGAAGCCTGCCGGCGTGCTACCCGCTTACCGCTGGATGTTCATCTGATGATTGAACAACCGGAGCGCTATCTAGAAGCATTTGCCCGCGCCGGCGCTGACCGTTTGACCGTTCATGTAGAAACTTGCCCGCACCTGCACCGCACCTTGCAGCAGATTCGCGATTTGGGGGTGAAACCCGGTGTGACCCTCAACCCTGCAACGCCTGCGGTTCTGCTCAAAGAAATTCTCCCGATGGTAGATTTGGTGCTGGTGATGACCGTTAACCCTGGTTTTGGCGCACAATCCTTCTTGCCGGAAACGCTGGCCAAAATCACCGAAATTCGTGGCATGTTGACCGCAATCAACTCCCCGGCTTGGCTGGAAGTGGACGGTGGGGTGGCGGAAAGCACCTTGCCGTTGCTGGTGGCGGCCGGCGCAAACGCTTTTGTGGCCGGCAACGCTGTATTCAAGCACCCCCAGGGGGTCGGGCAGGGCGTTCAGGTTCTGAAAACGACACTCTCGGCCTTGCAGTCAAACCAAACGCCTTGAAGGGAACTACCCCTCAAGGCGTTTGGCTGTTCTTTAGCGTTTCTCGTCTTTCAAGAACATCGTCAATAGCACACTGACTACGCTGACGATTAGCCCTCCCCAAAAAGCCGGCCAAAAACCGGCAACCGTAAAGCCGACACCGAAATTTGTCCCAACCAAACCGGCTAACCAGAACAAAAAGGTGTTAATGACCAGGGTAAACAGCCCCAGCGTCAACAGGATGAGCGGGCAAGTGAGCAGTTTGAGCAGTGGGCGTAAGAGTGCATTTAGCAAGCCAAAAATCAGGGCTAGCCAGAGGAAAGACAACCAATTGGTAGACTGTGCCTGAATGCCCGGCACCAGGGCCACAGCGGCGTAGAGCGCCACCGCATTAATCAACCAACGCACGAGGAAGCGGTTCATATTTTCTCCTTAAGTCTTGTGCGCCGCGCTCAACTGGTCAGGAGACCGGTGATGTGACGCATCGCATGTGGTTGGATATACGTGCGCCGCTCAACTCGGTTGCGCCCCATACGTTTCCATCCAGACCAGGGTGCGCTGGGCAATGAATCCGGCCTGCCGAATGGCTTCATCGGCTGGGCCGGTGGGGAATTCTAGGCTCAAGCTAGATCGTTCTGCTAGGGCATGTCGGCCATACAGCAATAAGGCCGTAATCAGTTCAGGGTCGGGTCGGCGAGGGGCGGCCAGCCACAAATAATCACTGCGCCCTGCTGTGCGCCGACAAGAGAGCACGGCGCCCAACTGTCCCTGCCGATAGGCTGCCCATTGCAGGGTGTCTATATCGAGCAGAAAGCGATAAATATCTTGAAATAAACCCGGTTTCAGGATATTCCAGCGGTATGCAAAGTACCAATCGAGGTTGGGAGGATAGGTGGCTTCTAGCCAGCGGTGTTGTTGTGGCCAATCCCAGGAGGAACGCGGACGAATGCTGATGTTGCTCTGGTTGCCCTGTAAAGCAGGCAACCTGTTTGGGGTGGCGTACCAGGTCGTGCGGCGGGCGCGTTCGTAAAATCCTAAATCACGATACAACGCAATGGCGCCTGGGTTATCTTGTCGGACGTGTAACCAAATGGTATCGGCCCGTTTCTGGCGT
>QEXW01000039.1 GCA_003130845.1 Anaerolineae bacterium | reverse complement strand
GGGGCGTCGTAGGATGGGCTGTTCGCATCGTCCGGGGCGAGGGGGCCGTCCACGAATGGGGCCACGAAGGCACGAAGGGGGGCGTCGTAGGATGGGCTGTTCGCATCGTCCGGGGCGAGGGGGCCGTCCACGAATGGGGCCACGAAGGCACGAAGTGGGGCGTCGTAGGATGGGCTTTTAGCCCGCCACAGCCGGAGTCGGCTTCCAGCCGGCTAGCACACCCCTAGGCGGGGATTCCTCCCCCCGCTGAAGACAGCGAGAATGCGCGGCCAAAGCCCGCCTCTGACCAGGGTCGACAGGGTAGAAAAGTAAGGACAACGGCTGAAAACAACGAAAATCAGAAGATAAGACTTCTAATTTCGTGATACAATCCTACCATGCTCCCGCGCCCTGCCCTCCAGCAAGCCATCCAGAACGCCTTGCGCCGCAGCCGCATCGTCGCTCTCATCGGGCCGCGCCAAGCCGGCAAGACCACCCTGGCCCGTCAATTTGTTCCTCCCGACTCGCTCAACTACTTCGACCTGGAAGACCCGGTCAGCCTGTTGCGCCTCGACCAGCCCCTTACCGCCCTGCGCGACCTGACGGGTCTGGTAGTCATTGACGAGATTCAGCGCAAACCCGACCTCTTTCCCCTCCTACGTGTCCTGGCCGACCGCGAGTCGCTGCCGGCGCGTTTCCTCATCTTGGGCAGCGCCTCTCCCGACTTACGCCGCGCCGCTTCCGAAAGCCTGGCCGGACGGCTTGAGACCGTCTCAATTCACGGCTTCAGCCTGTCCGAAGTGGGTGTGAAGAGGATGTCCCATCACTGGTTGCGAGGCGGCTTCCCGCCGGCGTTCCTGGCCGAAAGCGAGGAGGACAGCCTGGCCTGGCGCAAAAACTTCGTCCAAGCCCTGCTGGAACGTGATCTGCCGCAATGGGGCGTGCGGGTTCCCGCTCCGGCGCTGTTTCGTTTCTGGATGCTGCTGGCGCACTATCACGGTCAGGTTTGGAACGCCGCCGAACCGGCCCGCGCCTTGGGCGTCAGTCAGCCCACCGTTCGGCACTATCTCGACATCCTAGAAGCGATCTTCATGGTGCGCGTCCTGCCGCCCTGGTACGAAAATCTCAGCAAACGCCAAGTCAAAGCGCCCAAAATCTATCTGCGCGATAGCGGCCTGTTGCACTATCTGTTGGGCATCCGCTCCGAACGCGATCTCTCTATTCATCCCAAAAGCGGGGCATCCTGGGAGGGCTACGCCATTGAAGAGACGCTCAAGGCGCTGACGCCCGACGAAGCCTATTTCTGGGCTGCGCACAGCGGCGCGGAACTGGATTTGCTTCTCATCAAAGACGGACGCCGGATTGGTGTGGAATACAAACGCATGGATGCGCCGCGTCTGACCGTCTCCATGCGCTCGGCCCTCACCGACCTGCGCCTAGACCGGCTGCTGGTGTTCTACCCGGGCGACCGCGCCTATCCCCTGGCGGAACGAGTGCATGTCTTGCCGCTTTCATGGCTGGCCCAGCCCGACCTCGACCTGCTTTCGGCTGCCTTTCCCTAATCTGCCCTGCTCGTCTTTCTCATGGGAGGACTCTTGCCAGGTCCCGCCTCGCCCTGACCCTCAGCCTGCTCCTCGTCCTGCTGGCCGCCTGCCAGCCTGCCACACCTACCCCATCCCTCAATCCCTCAATCACACAATCCTCCAATCACACAATCACACAATTACCCGATCATACCATCCGCCTATTTTCTTACCTGTGACCGGAAACTGGCAGGTGGCTGTGGTATGATTACACGTTTGTAATCTCAAAATCGAAAACGAGGCCTGCCCCACCATTCCACTCTTCCAAGGATATCGCCATGCTCTTTGACTTGCCCCTTGAACAACTCCAAACCTACCTGCCCGAACGTTCCGAACCGACTGATTTCGATGCTTTTTGGCAAAACACACTAGCGGAAGCGCGTCAGTACCCGCTCAATGCCCGCTTTGAGCCGGTAGAAAGCGGACTAAAAATCATTCAGGCCTTCGATGTCACCTTCAACGGCTACGCAGGTCAGCCCATTAAAGGCTGGTTTCTCCTGCCGCAGAATACACAAACTCCCCTACCGGCGATTGTCGAATACATCGGCTACGGTGGCGGCCGCAGCCTGCCCAACGATTGGCTGGGTTGGGCTGCCGCCGGCTACGCCCATTTTGTGATGGACACGCGCGGACAGGGTTCATCCTGGAGCCGCGGCGACACCCCCGACCCCGAACCGGAAGGCAGCAACCCACACATCCCCGGCTTCATGACGCGCGGCATTCTGCGCCCCGAAACGTACTACTACCGGCGCGTCTTTACTGACGCTGTACGCGCCATCGAAGCCGCCCGCACCCATCCCTTAGTAGATGCTTCACGCGTTGCCGTCACCGGTGGGTCGCAAGGTGGCGGCATCACCCTGGCCGCAGCCGGCCTGGTCCCCGACATCGCCATCGCCATGCCAGATGTACCCTTCCTATGCCACTATCGCCGCGCAGTCGAACTAGTAGACAGCGACCCCTATCACGAAATTGCCCGCTTTTGCAAAATTCATCGCGACAAAATCGAAACCGTCTTCAACACGCTGGCTTACTTCGATGGGATGAACTTCGCCGCGCGGGCCCGCGCTACTGCCTTGTTCTCGGTCGGCCTAATGGACACCATCTGCCCACCCTCTACCGTCTTCGCAGCCTACAATCATTATGCCGGCCCCAAAGACATCCGCATCTGGCACTTCAACAACCATGAAGGTGGGCAAAGCTTCCAGCACCTCGAAAAAATCAAATTTGTCAACGCCCGCTTCGCCTAAACAATGCCTGTAGCCTTCTTTCATCAGTGAAGACGGCCTGACAAAACCAGAAACATCCCAAACCGACCTCCGGCTTTTTGATTACTCGCAAAAGGCCCCAGGCTGGCCCATACACTCATTAGACACTCTCAATCTACCATTCCCTGTTCGCTCCATTTCCTGGCAAATATGCCTTTTAGCCAATCTGATTACACGCAAAACAGAATTGCGCACTGGAATCACATTGCCCACACCCGCCCAGCACAGACCTTCTTCAGCCGTGAGTATCACCGCCGCCTGCGAGAAATCTACCGGCACCTGGTGGCTCCCGGCCTACATGTGCTAGAACTGGGCTGCGGCCGCGGCGACCTGCTGGCCGCCCTGGCTCCGGCGCGCGGTGTTGGGATAGATTTCTCCCCCGCCATGCTTCAAATCGCCCGCCAAAAATACCCGCACCTGGTCTTTCTAGAAGCCGATGCCCACCACATCGAATTAAACGAAACCTTTGACGTTATCATCCTCTCCGACCTGTTGAACGATGTGTATGATGTGCAAGCCCTGCTCGAAAACATCCGCCCGCTTTGCCGTCCCGATACACGCCTCATCCTAAACACCTACAGCCGTTTACACCAACCGCTGCTCTCACTGGCCGGTGCACTTGGCCTTGCCACTCCGCTCCTGCCACAAAACTGGCTTGCCCCCGAAGATACGGAAAACCTATTACGCTTGGCAGGCTTCGAAGTGATTCACCATCTGCGAGAAATCCTCCTACCCCTACCCATTCCGCTCCTGCGTGATATATGCAACAAAGTTTTAGTCAAACTATGGCCATTCGATGCACTGGCTTGGACCAATATACACATCGCCAGGCCAATCCCCAGCGCAACAACCATCGAACCCAGTGTAAGTGTCATTATCCCAGCACGCAACGAAGCCGGAAACATCGAATCCGCCTTTCGCCGCATTCCCAACATGGGGCGGCACACCGAACTGATTTTCGTCGAGGGCCATTCCCACGACAATACCTACACCGCTATCGAACAAGCCATCGCCGCGCATCCCGAACGAGATGCTAAACTCTTCAAACAAACCGGCACAGGCAAAGCCGATGCCGTGCGCCTCGGGTTCGAAAAAGCCAGCGGCGAAGTCTTGATGATTCTCGATGCCGACCTCACCGTACGCCCTGAAGACCTACCGCGCTTCTACCAAGCTCTGGTGAGCGGAAAAGGCGAGTTTATCAACGGTGTGCGGCTGGTTTACCCTATGGAAGATGAAGCCATGCGCTTCCTGAACCTGATTGGCAACAAATTCTTCAGCCTAGCCTTCTCCTGGCTGCTCGGTCAGCCCATCAAAGACACCCTATGCGGGACAAAAGTTCTCTACAAACGCGATTACCAACGCATCGCCGCCAACCGCGCCTACTTTGGCGAATTCGACCCCTTTGGCGACTACGACTTGATTTTCGGCGCTGCCAAACAAAATCGTAAAATTATAGACCTGCCTATTCGCTACCAAGAACGCACCTACGGCCAAACCAACATCCACCGCTGGCGACACGGCTTACTCCTGCTACGGATGGTCTTTATCGCTGCTTTACGATTGAAATTCATATAAAACCTGCCCCATTCCACCCTCATCTTTGAAAATTCGTTCAAATGTCCACACTGCGCGTTCTTTCTGTCATCGGCACACGCCCCGAAGCCGTCAAAATGGCCCCCGTTGTACAAAAACTGCGTCAAACGCCGGGCATCGAATCCATCGTTTGCGTAACAGCCCAGCACCGGCAAATGCTCGACCAAGTACTCAACCTGTTCGAGATTGTCCCTGAGATTGACCTAGACTTAATGCAGCCCAACCAATCGCTTGCACAAATCACCGCGGCCATCTTTACCCACCTAGACCCGGTGATACGCCAAGTGAAGCCGGATTGGATTCTCTCACAAGGGGATACCACCACCGTCATGGCCACGGCCTTGCTGGCCTATTACAACCGTGTCCGCTTTGGACATGTCGAAGCCGGCCTGCGCACCGGCGACAAATTCCAACCCTTTCCTGAAGAAATTAACCGCATGGTAGCCGGGGTCGTGGCCGATTTACACTTCGCCCCTACCGAATGGTCACGAGACAACCTGCTCAAAGAAAACGTCCCCGCCGAGCGAATTGTCGTCACCGGCAACCCAGTCATAGACGCCCTGCGGCAGGTAGCCGAAAAACCGACCCCGCCGGAAGTCGAAACGTTGCTGCAAGGAATTGGTCCGCGCCGCCTCGTGCTGGTCACGGCACATCGAAGGGAAAACTTTGGGCAACCGCTAGAAAACATCTGCACCGCCTTACGAATCTTGGCCGAAGCGTATGCTTCCAATATTCATATCATCTACCCTGTGCACCTCAACCCGAACGTCCAAAACACGGTCTATCCACGCCTTTCTGACATCCCCAATATCACCCTTTGCCCCCCCCTGGATTACCTGCCTATGGTACACTTGATGAAGCGCGCTACCCTTGTTCTCACCGACTCAGGCGGGATACAAGAAGAAGCCCCCGGCTTTGGTGTACCGGTACTCGTCATGCGCGCCACCACCGAGCGCCCCGAAGGAGTTGCCGCCGGAACCGTCAAATTGGTCGGCACCGAAAGCGAAACCATTCTACGCGCCGCACGTCTGCTGCTCGATAACCCCTCCGAACATGCGCGCATGGCGCAGGCGGCCAACCCATATGGCGATGGGCATGCAGCGGAGCGCATCGTACAAAGCATCCTAGAATATCATTTGTGAAGAGCGCGGCTGAGCCACTCAATCGCGTCATCTTAAATCTACAAGGAGTCTCCGAATGGAAGAAAATCAAACCCCTACCCCGCCTCCCACCGAGGAAGAAGAAAAAGGCCCCGCGCTGTACAACCCCAAAGTCCTGAGCCTAATCTCAAGCCTGTTGAGCATTCTTTCCTGGGTCGTATTCGCTGCCTTCATTGGTGATACGATTGCCCAGTATCTCAATATCCAAAACATGATTAGCCCCCAAGGCACGGCGTTCAGCGAATTATTCAAAGACCCTGGCGCCCTGTCGTACTTGGTGACCAATTTAAGCACGCCCTTCTTTACCGGTCTGGCTTGGTTCCTGGTGATGCAAGGAGTAGCGATTGGCCTCAACGTATTGATGGAAATAGATTTGAAACTGAGCGAAGAATAACACACTTCGCCATACTTCACGCAACACGCAAGCGACCATTCGACAAAGGGTCGCTTGCGTGTTTAAATTGGGTTGCACTTGGCCCCAGAGACGGCGAACTCATGGGATTAAAACAAACCGCCCGCTTACGCGGGCGATTTTGTAAAAGCCTGTTGGCAATGACCTACTCTCCCAGGGGGCTGCCCCCCAAGTACCATCGGCGCTGACGAGCTTAACTTCCGGGTTCGGGATGGGACCGGGTGTACCCTCGC
>QEXW01000038.1 GCA_003130845.1 Anaerolineae bacterium | reverse complement strand
TGCTTATTCGAGCAACGTTTGTTTTTACAAACTAGGCGGTGGTTACCGGAGTGAGGTGCGCGAGGGGTTGGGCATCTTGCGCCTGAAGGAGTATGCCCGCGCGCTAGGGTATGACCAATTGAGCGGCATTGAACTGCCGGGCGAAGCCGATGGTTTGATTCCGGACCCGCGCTGGAAGCGCATTTTCCAAGGCGAAAACTGGTCTACGGGTGATACTTATATCGCCAGTGTTGGGCAGGGTTATGTGCTTGCTACCCCGCTGCAGGTCTTGCTTTCGGCAGCGACCATTGCCAATGATGGGCGTCACATGCAGGCCACAATTATCAAGGAAATTACTGACAATAACGGCAAAGTCGTTCCACTCTGGCGAGATGCTGAAGGCAATTTCTATTTTGAGCCAGGCCCAGACCGCTGGCAGATTTCACCCAATCAGGGGCATCTCAAATGGGATATGACGGTGGATGCCATTATCAAAGATTATTTCTGTGAAAATAGTTACTGCACCGAAACGGGCAATTTTAAGAGCGTCTCTCCGTTTGTCATTCAAAAAGTGCAAGAAGGTATGCGTTTGGCCGTGACCGACCCAACGGGTACGTTGAACAAAATCTTTATTGGGCCTTCACAGCAGTTTCCTGAGCCATTCCCCATTGCGGTGGCGGGCAAAACTGGCACGGCGGAGTACTGTGACGATGTAGCACGCGCCAATAACCGTTGTCGCTTTGGCGAATGGCCAACTCACTCGTGGACAGTAGCCTATGCTCCCTATGATGACCCCGAAATTGCGGTTGTGGCCTTTGCTTACAATGGCGGAGAAGGCGCCAGCGTAGCCGGGCCGATTGTGCGTTTGGCGCTGGAGGCTTATTTCTGCCTAAAGACACTGGACTCGAACCCGGGTAGCCTGGCAGGGTGTGATTAAGTTACATCAACCCGCGCTGCCGAGCGGTTTCTCGCAGTATCAAAAGGATTGGGCGTAATTGCAAATTTCGTTTGCAGGCGTGACCGGCTGCGTCTAGCACGCGGTCAGACCAAAGGGTTCGACAAGTCAGCACTTCTTCGTCATCGAACAACACCATCTGAATCAGGCTGCCCAAGGGAATATCTTGTTCTTCCAGGTGCGGCAGGTTGCACTCCTGGCAGCCTCGACACAGGCGCAGGTCTTGTCCGGTGGTCTGGTAAATCAGTTGGCGTAAGGTTATCTTCGTCAGAATTCCTCGCTATGCGGATGGAGATGCAGCGTCATAAAGGCGACATCGCAGGTTTCACCATCAGGTTTCATGAAGTAGTCTTCCAGCACGCATTGGGTTCGGAATCCGAGTTGCTCGAAGGCTCGCACCACTTTGGTCTGTTCGGCAATGACTTCGCCGATGATGATGCGTACATCTTGCTTGCGTGCCATGTCAATTATCGCGCGGGTCATTTTCATGCCTAACCCGCGTCGGCGGAAATCTTTGGCCAGGAATAGGCGAAATTCGGCCACATGTCGTTTGGGGCCGCGAAAGAAATGCAGCGAGGCACTGCCAACAACGCGGTCTTTGACCAGCGCCAACAGGGGTAGGACTTTGCTGTAATCCAGGCTGTCGCACCATTCCTTGACGACCAGCGGGTCTTTGACGTTATCGCGCATGTAGAGCATATCTTCTTCGCCAAAGTGGGCATAATACTCCACCAGCAAGTCATAATCGTTCGGCACCATCGGACGCAGCAGAACGCGTACACCATCGCGTAGGGTGACAACATCGCGATGACTTTCGATTTCCTTGACCAGCATAACTACCTCCTTGATGGTGGGTGGCAGGTGTTCTAACCTACTCCTCAATGCGCTACGGCAACAGCCGGTTCTGGTGCGGCAAATCCTGGCGGCAACAAACCTGCTTCCCTGACCAAGCGTGGCACGATGTCTTCCCAACCAACCGGCATGATGTGCAGGCCGTGAATGCCCTGCGTTTGGTAGGTTTTGATTTTTTCAATCAGTTCTAGGGCAATTTGCGCTCCTTCTTCTTGGGCGTTGCCGGCTTGTTCGGCTTCTTCCATGCGCTTGAGGATGGTTTCGGGGACGAATACGCCCGGCACTTGGGTCATGTAGCGGGTCATTTTGGCGCTTTTGAGCGGGGTGATGCCAATCATGATATACACTTTATCGAGGATATTGCGCTTGGCCAATGCATTCAGCCAGATTTCCATTCGCTCTATGTCATATACTAAATTGGTCTGGAAGAATTGCGCGCCTGCATTAACTTTTTTATGTTCGCGAATGGCCTGGAATTTTGGCTCGGAAGCAAAAGGCGAGGCGGCAGCACCCAAGAAAAATTTGGGTGGGAATTTGATTTCGCGTCCATCCAGGTATCGTCCTTCATCGCGCATGCGGCGTAAAATCCAAATCATTTGGATTGAATCGAGGTCGTTGATGTCCATGCGGCCGCGGGGAGGTGGAGCCAGCACGGGGCTATCGCCGGTAACGCACAAGACGTTGCGCACGCCCATTGCGGTGGCACCTAAAATTTCACCTTGTAAACTGGCGCGGGTGCGGTCACGGGCAGCAATTTGCATGACCGGTTCGGCGCCCGCTTCAATGGCGATTTTAGAACAAGCCCAACTGGTCATGCGCGGCGTGGCCGAAGCGTTATCGGTAAAGTTGATGGCTGTGACGTATGGTTTTACGAGCTGAATTGTTTCGACCAGTTTTTTGGTGGACATCCCAAGGGGCGGCGCGATTTCGCAGGCAACTACAAATTGCCCTGCCTTAAATGCTCGCTCTAAGTTGGAGACCGGCTCGCTATAGGCCGGCGGGTGATACTGGTCGTCGCCTTGCCACCATTCAGGTTGGCGCACCGTGCGGAAAATCAAGTTCCAAGTTTTGTAACGATTTTCCCCCTGGTCGAACAGCAGGCTTTTTAGCACTTGCCCGCCACCGTTCTTTTTGATGCAGGTGATGACATCGCGCCAGGTTTCTTCTCCCACTTTGTCCCAATCGAGGGGTGGAAGGACTTCCAGCAGTTTTTCTTCACGTCCTAACTTGAAGGCCCGCGCATAAATTTCATACCAGATGCAGGGACGGGTCTTATCCACATAGCAGCGTTCGGGGGTTGAACCACCACAGGGTCCGTTTCGTAAGCCTTTGGGGCATTCCATTGGACAAATAAAGGCTGTCTCTTGCAACAGACAGTTGCCGCACATGCGGCAGCCAAATAACGGACCTTTGATGGCGTATTCGATATTTTCCATCAAGCGGCTGGTGAATGATTCCGGCTTGAAAGGAGAATACGCCGGCTGCCAGCGTCTTCCGGGGGTAAAAATAGGCATGGTTTCTTCCTCCAAGTCAATTGGATGGTGTGTCTGCCAGGCAGGAGGGGGGTGATTTGTGGTGCGAAACCGTTATGCTGGCAGGTATGATGCCAGCCTGGCGGCACATCCGCGTTGGCCCGTGGCTTAGTTGGTTAGGTAGGCATCGGCATAGATTACTTTGTTGAGCAAGATTTGAGTTGTCTTCCAGATGGCGAGTTGTTCTGGGTCGTTCATATCGAAATCTTCCGGCTGGGGTTCTTCGCCTTCTTGGATGCGTTCTGCAATTTTGTTATAGACACGCGCCAACGGTGTGGACGTATCTCGGCTTTCAATCCAGCGGATGACCTCGTTTTGCTTTTGGTCAAACGGGTTAGCAATCATCATTTCCAACCCTACGCCCATCAGCATTGCCAAATACACGCGGTTGATGAGCGGGCGGTTTTCGGTGGGAACTGCGTTGGAGACGTTGCTCAACCCGACTGAGACCATAGGAGGCGGGTCCCAGGCGTATTTCAACATGCGCACGGCTTCAATCAGTTGGGGGCAATATTGCTGGCAGCCGCTGGTAGTCAGCACCAATGGGTCAATGATGAGGTTTTCCATGGGGAAGTCAATTTCCATCAGGTGAGGGATAATGGTGCCAACGGCGATTTCGACGCGCGCATCGGCTTCGACAGGGATGCCGCTGCTACCCATCGTCAGGGCAATCATTTTGGCGCCGTATTTTTTTGCCAGCAGGGGGATTTTCTCTAGCCGTTCCGGCTCGGCGGAGGTGGAATTAAGAATGGGTTGGGCTTTGGTAATTTTTTGCAAGGCGGCTTCCATGGCTTCTACATTGGTGGTATCAATGCACAACGGCACATCTACCACCGATTCGAGCGCCTGCACAATCCAGGGGAAGACTTCGGCGTAATCCTTTTTGCGCGGTCCTAGGTTGATGTCAATCGCTTTGGCGCCCGCCTCTACCTGCCGCACAGCCAAGTCCATGAAAAATTCGGCATCGCGGTTGGCCAGGGCTTCTTTAACTTTTTCTGAGATGATGTGAATGTTTTCGCCAATGATGTACATAGCAACTCCTCGTTTTACTTGAACGGCTTGCAGGAGGGAAAAGGGGAAAGGGAGGTAAGCGGCGTAGTATTGGTCTTCATCTTTGCTTGTTTTACTTTACCAAGGCCGTCTCTACCGATGGGAAGCGGGATAAATCGGTATGGGGCAGAAACAGCGCCGAAGTGAAGGCTTCGTAAAAGGTGTTATCTGCCGAAAGTTCGATATACGTCATACGGCGGGCAATTTCGGCGATGCGGGTCCGCTGTTCGGCATCGAGCAGGGCCAGGTATGTACCTTTGATGCTGGTGTTGCCCAGAAATTTGAACTTTTCCCAGGGCAGGTCGGGCAGCAGGCCAATTTGTATGGCTTTTTCTATGTTGAGGTATTGACCAAATGACCCGCCGATAATCATGTGTTGAACTTCTTTCAGCGTCAGGCCGACTTGTTCGGCCAGGACGGTAAAACCGGCATAAATAGCGGCTTTGGCGCGCAACAGGTTATCAATATCTACGCGGGTGATGACGATGTCGTGACCGGTTTCGGTTTCATCTGCCCACGCCACTACATATTCGCTGCCGTGTTCTCCTTGGCGTACGCGCTTGGTGGGCACGGTGAGATTCAGGTTGCCGGCTTTATCCAAGATGCCGGTGACGAACATTTCAGCAATCAGCGCAATCAGCCCAGAGCCGCAGATGCCCCTGGGACGGCCTCCCCCAATCACCCGCACGGTGGGTTCGTAGGTCTGACCGTCAATCCAAACTTCTTCGATGGCGCCGGTCGTAGCGCGCATGCCGTGTACTACGCCGGCTCCTTCAAATGCGGGGCCGGCTGAACAGGCGCAGGCCACTAGCCAATCGCGGTTGCCAAGCACGATTTCGCCATTGGTGCCAACATCAATGAACAAGGCGATGTCTTCTGTCGTATCCAATCCGCTGGCAAGCACACCGGCGGTAATATCGGCGCCAACGTAACTGGCTACGCCGGGCAAGCAATCAATCACGGCATCGGGGCAAAAATGCAGACCGATTTCATGGGCTGCTACCGCAGGTGGATGATTAACGGTGGTGATGAAGGGTGAAAGTCGAATGGAGGTGGCCGGAATTCCTAATAACAGGTGAATCATGGTGGAATTGCCCGCAATGGCGGCTTTGATGATTTCTTGCGGGTGAGCATGTACGCGCTTGCAGGCGATTTCGCAAAGATGGTTGATGGTCTCGACGACCCGTGCTTGGAGTTCCTCTTGGCCACCGTTTTTGCTGGCGTAGATAATCCGGCTGATGACATCTTCACCGCGCGCAATCTGACCGTTATATTCGGCAGCTTGTGCCACGACTTGGCCGGTGATTAAGTCCACCAACCAGAACGTGATGGTTGTGGTGCCGATGTCTATGGCGGCGGCATAAAGGGGAGCGTTCGGGTCTTCTAGCGGGCGGACATCGAGGATGTGACTGGGGTCGGCCTGGTTGTAAATGACGGAAACTTGCCAGTCGTTGGCGCGCAACCTCTCTCCCAGGCGGCGCAACAAGCTCAACGAGACGGTCACCTTTTCTAGTTTGTGACGGCTGCGTAAGGCAGTTTGTAGGCGGCTCCAGTCATCGGTTTGGTCGTCCATAGAGGGTGGCGAGAGCGTCACCGCTACGCGTCGGATAGATTGAGACCAGGCAAATGCATATCCTTCTGGCACCTGCACGGCGGAGGCGATGCGGTCGGTGGTTAGGTTCCGTTCCAGTTTTTCTTGTTGTGGAACGAAGACAGCGACATCCTCTTCCACCACGCTCTGGCAGGCCAGAGCCAATCCTTGCGCCAGGGCCTCTGGCGAAAGTCGCAACGTGGAGCGTCGGCGCACCTTGCCTTGGAGTACCTGCACAGCGCAACGCCCACAGCGTCCCTGGCCTCCGCACGGTTGACCAATTTCCACCCCGGCCTGATGTGCCGCATCCGTCAACAGTGCTCCCGTAGGGACAGTGGCGCTTAAAGGTTGTAGGGTGTTGGGCAAGGTGAAGGTGACGGTATGGTTCATCGTTTTTCTTGGTTCTCTGTGACCAAGTATTTGGGGGTCACCGGAAAACCGAATGGTTTCAATTGAGCGCTTGCTTCATAAACGCCGGTAAATCCACTGCTTCGCGCGGGCCGACGCGGATTTCCCAATCGGGCAGTTCGGCTTCTAACTCGCCCGAGAGAACCGCCACGTGGCCGGGCAAAACGACGCGCTTTTTGCTGACTTTCGAGGCGACATCGAATCCCCTTATCGCTTTGGCAATGCGCTCTGCATCAAATTTGCCCGCTGCCCAGGCGGTTAGCACCGACATTCCTTCCGCATCACACACTACCAGCCAGGCCGGCAGGCCAGCGCCTTCCACTTCATTCGCAACGGCAAAGTAGGTGATGCTGAAGTTGGTGGTGACCAGCACCGGGCTTTCCGGCTTGGGGGCGTTGATTTCGTAGATGCCAGGTTGCACTTGGATGGGTTTTTGCGGGTCGGTGTAAATGTTTTCGCGCAAAACCAGTAAGGCGTAGAGCAATTCGGGGCGGAACTCGCTCAGGACGATGAAGCCTGCGTATTTGGCAATGGCCTGCGAAGCGGCTGCTAACTCATCCGTGGCGTTGCAGGCAAAGGATAAAATGGGGTAACCCACCGAGCGCGTGTTCTTGAGCGCCAGGCGCCGCAGCTGTGTATACAGGGCGAGCGATTTGCCAAGGTGGGCGGTCATCGGGTCAAGCACCAAGTCTTCGACTCCTTTGGCCTTGATTTTTTCGGTTAAGTCGGCCAGGCCGTCTATGCTCTCGGCGCGAACGGTCAACGGGCAACCACAAGTTTTTGCCAAAGCGGCCATGTTTTCCCAGTTGGAAGCATCTGCCCCGCATAAGAGAGGCTTTTCGCCAGGCAACTGCGAGACACCTGCTTGTAGCACTTCGGGATTTTGGGAAATCAGAATGAGAGGGCGTTTTGTCACGGCACGCACGGCTTGGACGGTCTCTGCCATTGCTGTAGGTGAATCGGCTTCGAGGGCGAATCCGTCTATCGTCAGGTCCATGCCAACGTAGTTCACTTTATAGGCCTCGGCGGCGGCTACACTTTCGGCAGATTGGACGCGGATGAACAAGCCCGGTTTGTTATAGAAGGTTTTTTCATGCCGGTACATCACCACTTCGTTGCCAGCTTTGACCTCGCCCCCGGCACCTTTGCCTGCGCCACCGGTCAGTGTGATTAACCGAATGGGCGGAGCAGAAGACTCGGCCAGTTGGGCTTTGTTTTCTTCGGTGACATACGGGCAGGCGCTCAATTCCACTTGTTTGGCCGCCAGTTTCATCGCGAAGGCTAAGCAAGTTGGAAAACCGCATTCTTTACAATTGGTTTGAGGCAAAAGTTTGTAGATTTGAATGCCTGAGAGGGCCATAGGGGTTCCTTTCGTTCACCGGTTTTCCGGCATTTTGTTGAGCCTGTCAGAGGAAGGACATCACTGCCAAACCAGAAGAAGCGGATAACGTTCTAGGCGGTCATCAATTCGGTTATGGCGGCTTTTACCCGTTTTACCGACTCAGGATGCCGTAGAACGAGTATGTCGGCACCGGCTTCTATCAGGGTCATAGCGGTGCCGATTTCCCAGTCTATCGCGCGTTGTTGCCAATCGCCCCAGCTGGCGGGGACGCCCTCTCCCACTTTGGCTTCTTTGGTCTTCCAAGCCTCGAAGCCGACGGTGACCAGCATCGGGAACTGCGTCATGCTATCACCTTGCAGCGCCGACAGGCGCAAGCGTTCCATGACGGAGTAGCCGTACTCAATGCCATAGCCAAGCGCGCCCGTTGTTGGGTCCATGATGATGCGGTCGGCGGGTAAGCCCATATCCGTAATCAGGATGTTGAGTTGTTTGGCTAGGTTAACATCCATTGGGCTGCGTGCGCTGACCAGGTGTCCGTTGGCGAGTGCGGTCGCGACGATGGTGCGATAGTTTTTATCTTCGCAAATGCCCAGCAGCAGGCGTTCCCCTTTGGCGGCCTCGGCCACAGCCACGAGCAACTCGTTATCTTTTTCAGCCTGCCCTGGCCCAAAGACAGCCAGGGGCAAGCCGCTGGCGCCCAGCACAGCCCGAACGGCCTGCGTGGCTTCTTCTGGCGTGTCTTCCAGCGTTAGCCATAGCACGAACATCTCGGCTCCGGCTGCTTCAGCAGCAGCCGCCCAGGTAGCCGGGTTGCGGATGGCTTCGCCCCATGTCTCCATCAGTATCGGAGACCAATCGGTTGGTGGGCGCGATTTGATTTCGATGGCCAGCACGGGAGGGTGAGGGGTGGGGTGTTCAAAGTGCAAGAAAGGCATGCAGGCTTGGCCTCCAACGGTGACCACTCTGGTGCGCGTGCCGCCCTCCGCAGCCGTTGCACCGAGGGTGACAACCCGTACTTTGCCTGTCCATTTCTCTTTGGGAATTTCGATTGGCATGGTGCTCTCCTTGGGAAGTTGGGGAGGGAAAAGGATGTGTCAAGAGATAGCGTGCTGAAGAAAGAAAAAAAGACGGAGTTGCGTTGGGTCTCTTTGCTTTTTGCGTTTTTGCTGTTTACAGCAACCCTGCTTTCCGGCGAGCGGTATCTCGGCGTTCGATAAATTGCGCAACGGGCGATTTCCGTTCTGCGGCAATGCCAAGGTCTTTCAAGTCTTTTTCATCGTGGGCGGCCAATGCACGCAGAATGTGATGATAGGTGATATAGGCAGCCGGGTAAATAATGCCGCCTGCGTTGTGCGTCATGTAAGCCGCGCGGATGCGCCGGTCTTTCATCATCTGTGCGGCCAAGCGAATGCTAATATCTGGCCGAAGTTCAGGCACGCCTTCGCGCATGACCTCTTCGGCGGTCAAATTGGCCAGGTCTTCACGTCCGTAAAGGGGTATGAGCTCCTCGTAGCCTATGACGCCCACCCCATGCCCTTCTTCATCCAGCACCACCATTTCCTCTATGCGATGCTCTAGGATGAAGCGTGCTATCTCTAGCACTGGGGCAGTGGTTTTGCAGGTTGGCACGCCAACCGTCATCAGGTCACGAACAAGTTTCATCAGAACATCGGCTCCATCAGCATTGCCGGATGGTTGTGCGCCTCCAGCCAAGCCAAGAGCTCTTCAACGGTTGTCACATGGCGCTCGTCGGCAATTTTTTCAATCAGGTCGGGGTCTCCTTCGCGCATGGCAACGGCCTTAAGCTCTTCGGCCATCGTTTCCTTCAGAATGCTCGACATCCACACCACGCGTTTGAACCCGCCATCGGCAGAGATAAACTTGGGGCTGACCAGGTAGAATTTGCCTACACCCATTACACCGGGGGTTTGCAGTCCGCCACCGGCGATGCCGGCCAAGGTGGAGAAGGTCATCCCGGCTGGGGTCATGCTGGTATCTTCACGGCTGACCACCATCACGCCGTTGGCTTCGGGGATGAGCATGACAATGCACTCAAAGCAACCACAGGCGGTCATGGGATTTTCCATGATGGAATACATGGAGACCTCGTTAACCACACCGTGTGAACCCATGGCCGCATATTGGTTGGTGCCTTCCCAATACCCTTTCACCGGGTCGAGCAGGCGTCCTAGTTTGATGGGCTGATTGGGACCGGTGGGGTTGATGCTGAAGGATGCTTTGCAATCTAACCAGTTGTAGGCGCCGCACAAGCCCAAGCGTTGCGGGCTGACCACGCAGACGTGGTTGGGAGCAAAGGATTGGCACAAGGTGCAAGAATAGAACTCATCTACCTTGTCATCGGTCAGGTCAGCCAGGCGGCGGTTGCGATAGTCATACGCCTCGCGGGCTTTGGCCAGCCACTCATCAAAAAGGGTCGACTCGGTGTAAATGGTCACCTGTACTTTGTCCACAATTGCGCCAAAATCCGCATGGAAACGAGCGTGCAAAATTTTTCCGATGTCTGGCAGGCTGAACCCTTTTTCGGCGGCGGCATTCGAGATGCGTATCCAGGCAATATCGCGCTGCCCAACGTGTTGGATGCCGCTTGCGCCGTTGACAAAGTAGTGAATCTGCCGCTCTAGCACCGGCTCAAAATCAGTTTGCATGCCGCGTCCGGCCACTTTCACCACGACGCCCATGTTCATGTGTCCTTGCGGGGCAACCTGGCTAAAATCTGACCCGACCAACTCAACTTTGCCATCTACTACTTCATCCAATGGGGCGGTATAGAGATACTCAAAGCAGCGGCTATATTTGCCACCGAACTCGACCCGTAGGTCGGCTTTGCGCACCACTTCCCCCTCGAAGGCTGAGCCGTATGGCACGGGGATGGGCACTTCGGTCATCTTTATTTTGACGCCGCGCACTTCGATGCACTTTTGGATGAGCCGCTCTGCCTTTTCCATGTCATCTGCCCCTTCAATTTGGTCAAACGGCATGGAGACCACATGCTCATACGTTGTCACGCCGGTTGGCAAAATTTCCGGAATGACGGTATCCGCGATGACGGGGAAGCCGAAGTTGATTGCACCTGCCGCTGCAGCATATTTCAAGTCATCCACTTCGCCCAGGGCAAGGACAAAGGCAAAGACGCGTTCTTTGTTATAGAGCAAAATTTCCTGCGCCATACCAGCCTTCAAGCCGCCAAAGGTGAGTGCTGAACGGGCAGCGAATCCCAATGGATAGATGGCGCTGATGGTGTCGGTGCCGAATGGCACAGTATATGTGTCGTAACCGAGTTCTACGCCTTCTTCATGCAACTGGTCAATGATGCTGCGTCCATTCACGTTACCGCACAAAAAGCAGAGAATGTTGCGCTTTTGCAGCTCGCGCACAATTTTGACGGCGACCTGATTGTTTTTGGCACAGCCCACAATTGCCGCAAAGCCGGGCATACGTCCATCTACCAGTTGAATGCCCCAAGCGCGCAGACGGATGTCGTCAATCGGGCCGTTAAGATGCCCTTCCATAGATTCACCCAACTGTGGATACACTGTTCCCCCTGCCAGTTGAAACCCAGGACGGGGTTCTGGCTGTAAGCCATACAAGAAGCGAATGGCCTCGATGGTTTCAGCAGCAAATAGGGTGGCCATCCCGCTGTCGAGAGTCTCTCCTAGATAGGGCGTCCACTTACTTGGAGCAGGCAGTGGGTGTAAAAGTTCCCGGGCATGCCTCAAAACTTCTTTGAGTTGCCCTAGCTTTTCAACCGCAATGCCTGTCATAGCATAAATAGTGGGCAAGTAATAGGCTGTGTTGGGGAAGGCAATTGGTGCATCGGGGCCTTTTTCGGCCAGTGCTTTCTGGAGCATGAATTCGGCTTCGGTTACTAAGGCATTGGCCCCACGCATGGCACGGGTGGCGATGTATCGGGACATGGGTTCCTCCTAATCAGCCGCCAATCCATAAATGGCCTGACGTCGTTTTTCGAGCGGCAGGGCTTCTACTTGAAGCATCTTGGCATCACCGGAACGGCCGAACTTGTTCGGCTCCCAGGCCGGCAGGCCAAGCGCAGCGCGTTTCTTATCAATATGTGCAAGCGTGGCCTCAATCATCTTCTCCGGCGTAGCGATGAATTCCAATTTGCCACCGTATTCTTTTTCCCAGCCTTGGGAGATGTATTTCAGCACCTTATCGCTGTCTTCCACCCGGTCGGGCATGCCGCCGATGGGAGATTGCCCGCCGAAGATGACATACGCTCCCGAAGCCACACAGTACGTGGCAATCGCGAGCGCTTTTTCGGACATCCACTCCGGCGCTAAGCCAACGGCCGGAATTTGGTCAATATCATCGCCCAGGCCGCCTTCTTCCACCATTTGCGTCAAGACCGTCAGAATGCGGGTGTTATCTACACACGACCCCATGTGCAAAACGGGCGGGATGCCCACCGTCTCGCATACTTCGCGCAGCCCAGGGCCGACTTGGTCAATGCCTGCTTCGCCCAAAAGTAGCCCCAGTTTGGCCGAGGCAATCGCGCCGCACCCGGTTTGCACCACCAACACATCTTGTTTGAGCAATTCACGCACCACTTTTGTGTGCAGATAATCTTGCTGTGAGCGGGGATTGTTGCAGCCCACAATCGCCGCTACGCCACGAATGCGTCCGCTGATGATGGCGTCGTTTAACGGGCGGAAAGAAGCGCGATATGAACCGCCCAGCATGTAGTTAATATATTCATGGGAAAAGCCCGGAATTAAGTCTTCTCGCTCGTTAGGGATGTGAACTTCCCCGCGATTTTTGAAATTATCAATGGCCAGCTTCAGGATTTGTTTAGCAATGGTCAGCGCGTGATGCTCATCAAACTCAATGTGCGTTGCGCCGGTGATTTTGACCTTGGGCGACGTGGTGATGATTTTGGTGTGGAAACGGCTGGCCAGCCCTACCAAGGCCTGCATAATGCACTGTACATCCACCACCATCGCTTCCACCGCACCGGTCAGAATAGAAAGTTCTTGGTGTAAGAAGTTGCCTGCCGCCGGAATGCCTTGCCGCATGAGAATTTCATTGGCTGTGCAACAGATACCGCTCAATTGCACGCCATTTGCTCCTGCCGCCCGCGCGTATGCAATAATTTCAGGGTCTTGCGAGGCCGCCACAATCATCTCGCTTAAGGTCGGTTCATGCCCATGCACCACGACATTCACCATATCCTTCTTTAACACCCCCAGGTTTGCCTGTCCTAGCAGCGGGGCGGGTGTTCCGAACAAGATGTCTGAGATGTCGGTGGCAATCATCGAGCCGGCCCAGCCATCGGCCATGGCGGTTTTGACGGCGTGCTGCAGAATGTGCTGATAATCCTGGTCATCGCCGATATGGGTGCGGTGCAGGGCTTCGACCACCTCGCGGTCCACCCCGCGTGGGATGACGCCCAATTGTTTCCAGCGTTCTTGTCGTTTTTTGGGGGCACGCCGCACCGGCACCACTTCGCCGCGTTGCTGACCGAACTGCGAGATGTATAGGTCGGCCAAGTCGTTGGCAATCTCCTCTGGGGAACGCTTCTCGATGGGAATTCCATAATAACTTGCCACTCTGCGCAATTTCGCAACATCTTTGATGGCGTACCCTTCGGTTTGCCCATTGGCGACTGCCTTAAGCGTGAAGGCCATGTCTCGCCCATGGTCAGAGTGCGCTGCTGCTCCTGCGGCAATGGCGCGGGTGAGATTGCGTGCCTGAATTGTCTCGATGGTTGCGCCGCACACCCCTACATCGCCGCTTTTGGTCAGTCGGCAGGGGCCCATGCCGCATTGCTTACAACACATCCCTGCGCCGCCAATGTTGCAAGGCGACATAGCGTCAGCGCGTGAGAAGGCTGTGTCAACGCCTAGTTCTTCTGCCCGTCGAATCATCGTTTGAGCAGCGGTATCAATTGTATATTCCTGAACTTCTCGTTTTTTGGACATAACTCACCTCGCAGGGCGCAAATCCATCCTTTGCGCTACTCCTCCATACTTCTCACCACGCCCAGCCCGGGACAATTCCATAACGGTCGTCCACTGTATGGCACTTTTTGCTGAAAGGTTACCGTTTTCTTGAGCGCTTCATACACAGCGCTATGACGGAAAATATTGCCCATCTCTGCTGCCAGATGCGTTTCACTGATGACCGGGATTTCACCCAGGTAGCCGGCCGATTCCAGCACTTTGGCGAGTGCCTCGTGGCTGGTTTGCGCCTCATCAAACGTGATTTGTACCGCCCGAAATGCGGAACTGGCATAGACATCCTTAACGCCTGGTATTGCAAATAATAAACGCCTGACCTCGGTGACATGGTGGTCGCCGTATAGGGCAGGCGTATCAAACGTTGAGGTTTGCATTTGAACCTCCTTCAACTTTGCTATTCAATTGAAAACAGAAAAGGTGGAGTAAATCTCCTCGTTGCTGCTCCTCTGCGGTGTAGGCTAGGTTGATTTGTAATTCATTCTAGCATTTTTGTCATATAAATCAGTTGTGTTGAATGTCACACAAACGATTGACAAATGTCGCTAATGAATGCATAGACTGTATAATGAAACTGACCGTGTTTTTGCTGAAATGACCGCCACTTTGCCTTTCCCCTTTCCCTTACCATCGGCGCAAACTCCGCCAGGATTGCTGGCCCGCGCACAGGAACTGCGTGCTTGTCTGAACGACATCGCTCCTGACACCCTGGCAGCCCGCACAGAGACGGATTATCGGCAAACAGCTCCCGGCTGTGGAGAATTTCACTTCCACTTGTTCGCTCAACCGATTTTGGGCGTGTTCCCCAACCTGACATTCTTCACCCTTTCTGGTGACAAACTCCCCGATTTTTTACAAGTCCTTTTGCTGTATTATTTTTTTACAGCCGATGGTACGCCCTTAAGTGGCCAATGGGTTTCTTTTGCGGATTTACCGGACGGACGGACCTATTACCGGGCTTTTCAGGCCTACTCTGGTGATGTCCTTGGAAATATGCTCTCTAATGATGTGCAGCGCTTTACATTGGCGTGCCAGGCCCTTGGCGGACAGCCCCTTGAGATTGGCTCGGCAGCCTTTCGATTTGCGGCCTTGCCCCGTGTGCCGCTCCTGCTCACCTTCTGGCTTGGCGACGAAGATTTCCCCTGCTCTTGCAAAGTCTTATTCGATTCATCAGCCACCCATTATCTGCCCATTGACGGTTGCGCTATCCTCGGCAGCCAGTTGACTTCTCGCCTGGTAAAAGTTCTGCGTTCTGAGCGGAGTGAAATAAAGTCGAAGGACGGTGGACTATGAAACTTGCCATTACGGGCAAAGGTGGTGTGGGGAAGACCACGCTCACGGCGTTAATGGCTCAAGCCTATGCTGACCAGGGCCGGCAAGTGCTGGCCGTAGATGCCGACCCGGCGCCTTGCCTGGCGGGGGCGCTTGGCTTTCCGCTGGAATTACGCGCCCGGCTTCGTCCGATTGCCGAAATGGAAGACTTAATTTACGAACGTACCGGCGCCAAAAAAGGCCAGTTGGGAGGGTTTTTCACCCTTAACCCGCGCGTAGATGACCTGCCGGAGCGCTTTAGCGTTTTTTACCGCGGCGTGCGCTTGTTAGAGATGGGGGCGGTTGAAACCGGCGGCTCAGGCTGCATTTGTCCCGAAGCCGCCCTGCTCAAGACCCTCTTCACCCATCTCATGTTTCGCAAGGATGAAATCTTGCTGCTTGATATGTACGCCGGCGTGGAGCATTTAGGACGCGCAACCGCCGATTTTGTAGATGCTATGCTGGTCGTCGTGGAGCCAACCCGCCGTTCGCTCGGCACGGCTGCTCAAATCAAGAAGCTGGCGAACGACATTGGTTTAAGGCGTCTATACTTGGTCGGCAACAAAGTGCGTGACCAGGCCGAAGCCGCTTTTCTTGCCGCCGAAACGCCTGAC
>QEXW01000037.1 GCA_003130845.1 Anaerolineae bacterium | reverse complement strand
CTTTTTCATCCTCTTTGAAGTTGTGGTCTATGCCGGGTTGATTGCCGTCATGCCTCGTTCTGGCGGTGATTACGTCTGGCAGAGCCGCATTTTGGGTGGTGGTGTTGGGTTTATTTTGGCGGTGACCGGCTGGTGGTTCATCCTTTGGCTTTGGGTGCCGCTGTACGGCGATATGTTGCGTCACATGTTCATCACTCCTGTTTTGGCATTGCTCGGAATGCGCGATGCTGCTCTATGGTTTGCGCAGACCAGCCATGGCTTGTTTATCGCCACGTTACTGACATTGGTCATTGTGACAGGCTATATCATGCTTGGCATGAAACGTTACGCGCAGATTCAAAAAATTTGCTTTTTTGGCGGCATGGCCGGCTTGGGGCTGATGGTTGCCTTGTTTTTCAGCGCTTCGCCAGCGACTTTCCAGCTTGCTTTGGAGCAAAACGCTGCTGAATTGTTTGGTACTGCCGAAGGGGTGTACCAGGCCACTGTGTCTGCCGGGAAAAATGCAGGCGCTGTGCTTGACCTGAGCGGTGGAACCTTGACCGCCATCTTCTTAACATTGCCGTATGTTGTCTTCTTTAACTTGTATCCCAATTGGGGTGCTACGCTTTACGGTGAAGTGCGCGGCGCGACAGATTTTAAGCGCAATTTCGCCGGCATGGCTTGGGCGCTATTGGCGACCACAATCCTGGGTATCATCGTCCTGTTGGCGATTGCCCGTGCCCTTGGCTGGGAGTTTTATGTGCAAGCCAATGGCGCCTGGTGGAGTTATGTATGGGGCTTTTCTCAAACCCAGCCGGCCTTGCCGGTTTGGCCGTATCCGGCTCTGTTGGCCGCCTTCTTGACCGATAGCCGCGCCTTGCAACTCGTCGTGATTATCTTAATGAGCCTGTGGTGGTTTGGTTGGAGTGGGACGGTCTTCCTCTCTTCCACCCGTGTGGTGTTTGCCGCTGCGTTTGACCGCCTGCTGCCTGAAAAAGTGGCTGAAGTGGATGAACGTACTGGCACACCGATTATTGCGCTGCTTTTAATGGTGGTCCCTTCTATCATCGTCACTTGGCTGTTTGCGTATGATATTTTTGGCTTCAAGTCCCTTACTCTGGCAGCTACGCTGGTGATTGCCATCACGTATTTAGGCACGACTGTGGCGGCCATTTTGTTGCCCTATCGCAAGCCAGAAATGTACAACGCCTCGCCCATTGCCAAATATAACGTGCTGGGCATTCCGCTAATCACCCTAGCAGGCATCATTTTTGGCGGTTTCCTCGTGTTCTTACTCTACCAATGGCTATTTGACCCGAATGCTCTCTATGGGATTGGATATAGCATTAATCCCAACGGGTACAAAAACGGCACCTCGTTGGTATTTATGGGTGTTTTATACGCTCTTGCCGCTGCTATTTATTGGGGATTCAAAGCCTATCGGAAGCGTACAGGCATTGACCTCGATAAAGTTCATGCAGAGATTCCTGCGGAGTGAAAGCGTCGTGATTTAGGAGTTGTATGGAGTCTACTTCCCTTGAAATTGCCCTTGAGATGAATCGCCTGGTCGAAGCTGCCCAGCACGAACAGATTCACTTGCGCGCGATTGGCGGCTTAGCAGTGCATTACCACAGTCCGCGTAGGCAGCAAGATTTCCGGCGTGAGTATGCAGATATTGACTTTGTGATTCCTAAGTCGGAGCGTCATAAGATTGACAATTTCTTCCGCCGCATGGGCTATCAACCCGACCGCCGCTTTAACCTACTCAACGGCGATAAGCGTCAGATATTCATCCAGGAAGGAACAGGCCGGCGGATTGATGTCTTTGTGGGCGATTTTGAGATGTGCCACAAGTTGCCGCTTAAAGACCGTTTGCAGGTCCACCCTGTCACGGTTCCGCTGGCCGAGTTGTTTCTTTCGAAGACCCAAATTGTTGAACTTAACCGGAAAGATGCGCTTGACCTGATTGCCTTGCTGCTAGACCACGACATTGGACGTGGGGACGATAAAATTAACGTCGAGCGCATTTGCCGGCTATGCCTAAGAGATTGGGGTCTCTTCAAAACGACCACCATCAACCTGAAACGGGTAGAAGACCTGGTCAACTCCGATGAAATCGCTCTGTCCCCTGGCGATCGCGAGCTTGTCCTGCGGCGCATTGAAGAAATCCGCAAAGCGCTGGCTCTGATGAAAAAAAATATTCTATGGTTGGCGCGCGACCGTCTCGGAACGCGCCTTCGCTGGTATACCGAAGTGGAAGAAGTGGAGCGATAACCCAGGGTTCAAAAATTCCTTTTATGAGCTCATTTCCTGGCTATCGCTTTGGCAGTTGGCTGGCGTTTTTTGTCCTTGCAATTTTCCTGGGCGCTTGCGTTGGGCTGCCCGCAGCGGCCCCAACGGTGCCAATTGCTGGGTCAGAGCCAGCCTCTCTGCCATCACCCACCGAAGAATCTGAGCCGCGTCCACTGACGGACTTTCGCTTGCCGGCAATTCCTGAACAGCGAAGTCTTGTCTTGGATTACCCGGCTGTTGTGCGTGTAGGAGATACCGAACGCGTTTATCTAACGCTTGAGGTGGATGAACAAGGCAACGCGACGCCCGTGGGGCGCGTCAGTGGCAATCTCATCCAAGAAGAAGGGATTCAAATTCCGAACATTTACGACACGCACTACGTTTGGGTCGAAGCAAGGTTGGATATGCCTGGCATGCACGTCAAACCGGCTGAACTGGTTAGCGAAACGATGTTCCCTGGACAGACCATTTCTTTTTTCTGGAGCCTTCAGCCTGCTGAGGTCGCAAACTACAAAGGGACGGTTTGGCTCTATTTGCGCTTTTTACCCAAAGATGGCCGCCTGGAAAGCCGCCGGGCGCTTTCGGCCCAACTGATTGAAATACAAGTGGTGAGTTTGTATGGCTTAGGGGCTGATGCCGTTCGCTGGCTGGGCTTGCTTGGGATGCTGTTTGGTGCCGTGCTGGGTTTTCCTTTTTTAGAAGAGGTCTTCAGGCGGTGGTTGTCTCGTCGTGGCCAGCGCCGAACACGTGCATAAGGAATGTACCTTGCTCGCAGCGAAACTGACTACAGCCCTTTGGTTGGCAATTATCAAAAATCGTAATAGATTTACTGGCCTTGCCTAAGCAGTGCAAATATATGACAAATATCACTTTCTTGCGTTACAAGGGTAAGTTTCTCGAATAATCTCGCTGTGATACAATCACAGCAGTTTGTGACAAAATCCCCAATCGCCAAGGAGACTTTATGCAGAATCCCTGGGTTTATCTCGGTCTCTTTTTGCTGGTCGGGCTGCTTATTCCGATTGTGCCGATAGCCTTTGCGGCACTGGTTGCTCCCAAAAAACCCAACCCGATTAAACAAAGCACGTATGAATGCGGTATCGAAACGGTAGGGGAAAGTTGGGTGCAGTTCAAAGCCCAGTATTACGTCTTTGCTTTGGTTTTCCTCATCTTTGATGTGGAAACCGTTTTTCTGTTCCCCTGGGCGTTGGCGCTCAATGCCCAAAACCCGGCGGTGTTGCCGGCATTCATCGCCATTGAGGGCGTTATTTTCATTCTCATTCTGCTGGCCGGGTTGGTGTATACCTGGCGCAAAGGACTGTTAGAATGGGCTTGATTTCCATACCGACATCAAAAGGCTGACAGGAAGTTTCCTTTCAGCCTTTTATTTGTTGTGGAGGCGTTTCCATGAATTTTTGGACAGACCCGATCAAAGTCATATATGACTGGTTGATGATTACCCTTACCGGCTGGGGTATGGCTGGCTGGCTGGCCGATATTATCATCAACCTTTTAGGCATCATCGTGTTGATTACCGCTGCGATGGTGTTGGATATTCTGTTGGTCTGGGTGGAACGTAAAGTGGTCGCTCGTTTTCAGGACCGTCTCGGCCCAAATCGAGTTGGCCCGTTTGGGTTGTTCCAACCCGTGCCTGACATTATCAAGCTAATCATCAAGGAAGACATCACCCCCGCCGGCGCCGATAAAGTTGTTTTCAATCTTGCGCCCATTCTCTCGCTGGCCTCGGTCATCTTCTTGTGGGCGGTCATCCCGCTGGCGGCGAATGTTTATGGCGTTGATTTGAACGTCGCCCTGCTTTATCTGGTGGCGGCCGGTGCGATTGGCACACTTGCCATCATCATGGCCGGTTGGGCCTCGAACAACAAGTATGCCCTGCTTGGCGCCTACCGTATGGTGGCGGTCATGATTTCGTATGAAATCCCGATGATTGTCGCCCTGTTGATTCCCACCCTGTTGGCCGGCACAATGAGCATGAAAGGCATTACCCTGGCGCAGCAGGAGGGGTTGTGGTTTGTGGTGCTTTCACCGCTCGGCATGTTACTGTTTTTGGTAGCGGCCATTGCCGAGTTGGGGCGTTCCCCCTTCGACCTCAGTGAAGGCGAATCGGAAATCGTCTCTGGTTTCCACATCGAATACTCCGGCATGAAGTTCGGCCTGTTCTACGCAGGTGAACTTTTGCACGCCTTCACCTTCGGTGCGTTCATCGGCATCCTGTTTTTTGGTGGCTGGAATTGGCCCCTGCCCTGGGGCGATAAATACGCCCTGATTGGGATTTTCAACGTGCTGGTCAAAGGCATGTTCTTCTATTGGGTCATCATGTGGGTTAAGTACACTGTGCCGCGCCTGCGCATTGACCACATGCTGGCTTTCAACTGGAAGTTCCTGACCCCGGTGGCCTTCGCGCTCTTGATTGTCACGGCAATTGTCCATGCCATTTTCAAAGACATGGCGCTTGGGGTGTATGGCTTGGCGCTCTTCCTGGCAAATGTGCTGCTGGGATGGATTGTGTTGGAAATTCTGCGTGGCAATGCGCGCCAGCAACGTGCGGCAGAAGAAGCGCCCGCGCCTGTGGCCCAACACTAATGATGAGGAGCAACGTAACGTATGGATGCTTCGCAAATTCTCTTTTTTCTGAGTGCGGTGCTCATCCTGGTTTCGGCGATTTTCGTCGTCACCGCCCGCAACCTGGTTCATGCGGCGCTCTGGCTGATTGCAACCCTGTTCGGGGTGGCAATGTTGTATGTCCTGCTCGAAGCCGGGTTCCTGGCGGTGGTGCAGGTGGTGGTTTACATTGGCGCGATTGCGATTATGTTCATCTTCGCCGTTATGCTCACCCGCCGCGACTTGCTCAGCCAGACCTCGCAGACCAACGCCAACTGGCCGATTGCGTTGGGTGTCAGCGCGCTTTCGCTGGCTGGAGTTGCTTTCATCGCACGGGGATTTGGCTTTTCGCTCGACCGTGTTCCTGCCCCGGTGCCGGCGGATAGCCTGGAACGGCTTGGCGCGGCCCTTGTTTCGCCAGAGCAGTTCGTCTTACCGTTCGAGGTCGCTTCCATCCTGCTGTTGGCGGCGCTGGTCGGCGCGGTATATGTGGCAATGAACAAGAAATAGGAGGCCCGCGCATGATTCCGCTTTCCTGGTACCTGTATCTCTCGGCAGCACTGTTTGCCATTGGACTGTATGGCGTGCTGGCGCGTAAGAATGCCATTGCTATTCTGCTCGGCATTGAACTCATGCTGAACGCCGCCAATATCAACCTGGTTGCCTTCTGGCGCTATACCGACCCGGCGCAAATGGCCGGACAGGTATTTGCGATTGTCGTCTTTGCGGTAGCGGCGGCCGAGGTGGCGGTAGGTTTATCCCTGGTTATCTCCATCTACCGCGCCCGCAAAACCGTCATTGCTGATGAACTCAACCTCATGAAGTGGTAGGAGACACGTTATGGCGACTGAAACCATCATCTGGCTTCTCCCCCTGCCACCCCTGCTGGCGTTTTTTCTGATTGTCTTGTTGACCAACCGGAGCAAGGCGCTCAGTCACACCGTAGCCATTGCGGCGGTTGCGCTTTCCTGGCTGGGCAGCATGGTTGTCTTCTTCCGTGCGCTCGGCACAGAACACTTCGGCAAGGAAGTGTTTGCTTCTTCCATCAACTGGCTGCCGACCGGCACGGATTTCCTGAAAATCGGCGTGCAAATTGACCCGCTCGGCGCGATTACGCTGTTCTTCGTGGCCTGGACAATCTTCATGATTTTCCTGTACAGCGTAGGCTACCACAACTTCGGCCAGCCCAAGGGTGACCACGACCGCCCCGGCCTGCCGCCACACGGCGCGACCGTGACCGATGAACACGGTCACAAACACACCGTCCTTTCGGTCGAGCCGATGTACAGCCGCTTCTTTGCCTTCCTGGCCTTGTTCGCATTTGGCATGTACGTCCTGGTCGTCTCGGATAACCTGCTGACCCTGTTCGTGGGCTGGGAAATCATGGGCCTTTGCTCGTACCTGCTGATTGGCTTCTGGTACGGCAAACCCTCGGCGCGCAACGCGGCGGTCAAAGCTTTTATGACCACCCGCATTGGTGACGTCTTCATGCTGCTCGGCCTGGCCCTGCTCTACTCGGCCACCGGCACGCTCAACTACCGCGCCATTTTCTACAACGAAGAAGTTCTCACCCGCCTGGCGGAGACGATGACCCCGGTCTTTGGCCTTTCTGCCGCCGGGCTGATTGGCCTGCTCTTGTTCATCGGCACCATCGGCAAATCGGCACAGTGGCCGCTGCACGTCTGGCTGCCCGACGCAATGGAAGGCCCGACCCCCGTCAGCGCCATGATTCATGCGGCGACGATGGTTTCGGCGGGCGTTTACATGGTCATCCGCATCTTTCCGCTGGTGACTGCCGACTGGCACGGCCACGACTTGACGGCTGCCATGAGCGTCATTGCCTTCATCGGCACCTTCACCGCTCTGTTTGCTGCGACGATTGCCGTGGCGCAGAACGACATCAAACGGGTCCTGGCTTATTCGACCATCTCGCAGCTTGGCTTCATGATTGCCGCGCTCGGCATGGGCGCCTACATCGCCGCGGCTTTCCACCTGGTCACCCACGCGTTCTTCAAGGCCCTGCTTTTCCTCGGCTCCGGCTCCGTCATTCACGGCATGGAACACGGCGTGCTGCATACCGGCAACCACAAGGTGGACCCGCAGGATATGTGGAACATGGGCGGCCTGAAAGACCGGATGCCCATCACCTTCTGGACCTTCCTAATTGGCGGCTTCGCCCTGGCTGGTTTCCCGCTGGTCACGGCTGGCTTCTGGTCGAAGGATGAAATCCTGGCCGATGCCTTCGCCCACGAACACTGGGTCATTCTCATCACCCTCTCGCTGGCCGCGCTGATGACCGCTTTTTACACCATGCGCCAGATTACGCTCACCTTCCTGGGCCAGCCGCGCACCAAAGAAGCCGAACACGCGCACGAAACGCCCTGGACGATGACCGTCCCGCTAGTGGTTCTCTCGGTCTTCGCGGTCGGCTTCGGTTGGGTTGGTATCCCGGAACATTTCCCAATCATCGGCGGCCTGATTCCGAACTGGTTCCACGAGTTTGTGGGCGGCACGCTGATTGAGCATCCCAAGCCGGTGGAATTCAGTTGGGTTCCGCTCACCATTTCGCTGGTGGTGGCCCTGGGCGGCCTGGCGCTCGGCTGGCTGGTCTATAAAGACGTCAAGGCTGGCGACACCGACCCGCTCGAAAAACCGCTTGGTTTCCTGTACCCGTTCCTGAAGAACAAGTGGTACTTCGACGAGTTCTATGCCTTCTTCGTCATCAAGCCGATGACCTGGCTTTCGGAAGTCTTCACCTACCAGTGGATGGACCAACGTGTCATTGATGGCCTGTTGCACTTCTTTGCCCGTCTCGGCTTGGCGCTCGGTCACTTCTTCCGCTACTACATTGACAAACCGATTGTGAACGAACTCATCGGCGACAAACTGGGTGCTTACTGGACCTTCCAGCCCGCCGGGCGCGCCTTGAGTAAGACGCAGACCGGGCGCATCCAGTCCTATCTCATCGGCGCAGTGACCGTTTTCCTGATAATCGGCGCCGCGCTCTATCTTTTCGTTTTCTAAAAGGGGAGTGAACAATGGACTTCATCAGCACTCACCTACTCACCACCATCTTGTTCTTCCCGGTGATTGCCGCCCTGCTCATCTGGTTCTTCCCCAAAGACCAGATTGCTCTCATCCGTTGGACAGCCCTTCTCGCCAGCCTGGTGCCTTTTGGTCTTTCCATCTGGCTCTGGACGCAGTTCAACCCCTCTGTGGCTGGCTTCCAGTTCAAAGAGCAGTATGCTTGGTATCCTGAAATCAACTCCACCTTCCACCTGGGGGTGGATGGGTTGTCGCTCACGATGGTCTTGCTGACCACGCTGCTCATGCCGCTTGCCATCTTGGCCTCCTTCAACATCACCGACAAGGTCAAGGCCTACATGATGTTGTTCCTGTTCCTGGAAACGGGCATGTTGGGCGTTTTCTTGGCGCTGGACCTGTTGATTTTCTTCGTCTTCTGGGAAATCGGCCTGGTCCCGATGTACTTCCTTATCAATCAGTGGGGCAGCCCAAAGGGCGAGCGCGAAATGTGGCCGGGCATGAAAGTCTCGGCGCGCAACTATGCCTCGCTCAAGTTTATGATTTATACGATGGCCGGTTCGCTTGGTCTCTTACTGGCTATCCAAATGCTCGGCGTCTTGTTCCAGACCTATGACTTGATGGCGCTGGCCGAAAAATGGAGCAACTTCAACAGCGGAACGTTGCTTGGCCTAAACGTCTCCACCGTCAAGGCAATTGCCTTCTGGGCCTTCACCATCGCCTTCGCCCTGAAAGTGCCGGTTTGGCCCTTCCACACCTGGCTACCCGACGCCCACACCGAAGCCCCCACCGCCGGTTCAATGATTTTGGCGGGCGTCTTGCTCAAACTGGGCGCGTATGGCTTCCTGCGGCTGGTTTTGCCCTTCTACCCCGCAGAATCGCAGCAATTTGCCGGTTGGCTGGCCTTCTTGGCGACGATGGCAATCGTCTTCGGCGCCTTTGCTTCCTTTGGCCAGACCGACTTCAAGCGCCTGGTGGCCTATTCCTCGGTCAACCACATGGGCTTTGTGTTGCTCGGCATTGCCGCGGCAGCCAAAGCGATGGGGACGCAGGACGCCACCATCGCCCTGAATGGCGCGGTGCTGCAGATGTTCAATCACGGCCTCTCGGCGGCGGGCATGTTCTTCCTGGTCGGCGTGATTTACGAACGGACGCACACCCGCGACCTGAACGCGTTCGGCGGCCTGTTCCCGCTCGTGCCAGTCTATGGCGGCATCCTGATTTTCACCAGCATGGCCTCGCTGGGCTTGCCGGGCCTGAACGGCTTCGTCTCCGAATTCCTGGTGGTGCGGGGCGCGTTTGGGGTTGGTTTTGCCGGTGGTGAATGGAATTACATGGTCGTTTACACTGCCATTGCCATGCTGGGCCTGTTGTTCACCGGCGCGTACATTCTGAAAGGGATTCGCAAAGTGTTGCACGGGCCGCTCAACGAACATTGGGCGCACGGCGAACACAAACTGACCGAAATCAACACCCGCGAGATTCTGGTCATGGCACCGCTCATGATACTCATCCTCGTCCTCGGCGTTTGGCCGATGTGGCTGCTGGATGTCATCAACAAAGCCATGCTGCTCCTGTTCTCGTAGAGCGAGGTGACAAAATGCAATTTCCCGTCTTGAGCATCATCGTTTTCGCCCCGTTCATCGCCGCCGTCATCATGTTGTTGATGAAACCAGAGGCTAAGAACGAAGTCCGTGTTACGGCCTTGGCGGCGGCAGTCTTCGACCTGGTTCTTTCGGCTTGGGTGTATTACCAGGTCTATATGCACCCCTCGCTGGAATACCAGTTCATCGAAAAATATGACTGGCTGCCGGTGTTGGGCATTTCGCTGCACTTCGGCGTAGATGGCATGAGCGCCCCGCTCGTCCTGCTGACCGGCATCGTCATGTTTACCGGCGTCCTGATTTCGTGGGGCATTGACGACCGCCCGCGCGAATTCTTTGCCTTCCTGTTCTTACTGGCGGGCGGCGTGTTCGGCGTGTTCGTCTCGCTCGACCTGTTCATGCTGTTCTTCTTCTACGAAATCGCCGTCTTCCCGATGTACCTGTTGATTGCCATCTGGGGCTGGAAGGTGACGCGCGAATACGCGGCCATGAAACTGACCCTCTACCTGTTCGTCGGCTCGGTCTTTGCCCTGGTCGGCGCGCTGGCGATGGTCTTCGTCAACTACCAGAACACCGGTGTTTTGACTTTCGACATGCTCCTGCTTGAAAAAGCCGGCTTCTCGCAGGCCTTCCAGTACCTGTGGTTCCTGCCGACCTTCCTGGGCTTTGCGGTGCTGGGCGGCATCTTCCCCTTCCACAACTGGTCGCCGGATGGTCACGTCGCCGCCCCGACCGCCGTCTCGATGTTCCATGCGGGCGTCTTGATGAAACTCGGCGCGTTCGCCGCCCTGCGGGTGGGCATCATGCTCCTGCCGGAAGGCGCTAAGCAGTGGGCTTGGCTCATCTTCGGCTTGGCGATGGTCAACGTCGTGTATGGCGCGTTCATTGCCATGATTCAGCAGGACATGAAATACGTGATTGGCTTCTCCTCGGTCTCACACATGGGGTTGGTGGCGCTCGGCTTTGCCACCCTCACCCGCGAGGGCATCCTGGGCGCAGGCATCCAGATGTTCTCGCACGGCGTGATGACGGCGCTCTTCTTTGCTGCTGTTGGCATGGTCTACGACCGCGCCCACACCCGCCAAATCCCTGAACTGGGCGGCATGGTCAAACCCTTGCCCTGGGTGGCGATTGGCTTCATCATCGGCAGCCTGGTCTCGATGGGCATGCCCGGCTTCTCCGGTTTTGTGGCCGAATTTCCCATCTTCATGGGGGTTTGGCAAGTCAATGGATTAGCCGCTATCATCGCTTCCATTTCGATTGTGGTCACCGCAGCGTACGTGTTGCTGGTCGTGCGCCGCGCCTTTTTTGGTGAAATGCCGGCGCAGTTCGAGCATCACATTGACCCCATCACTCCGCTCGACAAAATCGCCATTGCCACGTTGTGCGCCTTCATGATTTTGCTTGGCTTGTTCCCCGGCCTGATGGCGCCGATGGTCTTGACCGGCGTGGAGAATGTTCTCCGCATTTTGGGAGGTGCATAAATGAGCCTCAACCTCTTGGCAGTCCTGCCTGAAATCCTCATCCTGGTCGTCGGGATTCTCGTGCTGGTCCTAGACCCGTTCTGGAAAAAGGACGAAAACCGCCGCGTTAACCTGGGCTGGCTGACGGCTGGTGGCCTGACCGCCGCCCTGGTCCTGAGCCTGCTGCTCGACCGTCCCGCCGAACCTGCCCTAACGTGGGGCGGCATGGTACGCTTCGACTGGCTGGCCTTCGTCTTCAAGATGTTCATCCTCTTTGCTTCGGCCATCACCGCCCTGTTCTTCATGGACGTGGAGCAGCTCGGCAAACGCGCCGAATCTTATCTCCTGCTGCTGGCCGCCACGATTGGCATGTGCCTGATGGTCTCGGCCAGCGACCTGGTGATGTTGTTCCTGGCCATTGAAACCACCTCCATCCCAATGTACGTGCTGGCCGGCTTCATGCTCGATGACAAGAAATCCACCGAAGCGGGCTTTAAATACCTCTTGTTTGGCGCTATGACCTCCGGCATTTTCCTCTACGGCCTGACGTTGGTTTACGGATTCTCTGGCACGACTCAGTTGGAAAACATGCGCAGCTACTTCTTGAGCCTGAATCCGATTTCGGTGGGCG
>QEXW01000036.1 GCA_003130845.1 Anaerolineae bacterium | reverse complement strand
GGCCGGGGGTGGGCGCCCGTTCACACAGTGGGATAATCAGTTTCATCCCCAAAAAGACCGTATCGGTACTCAGGCTGTTATACGACTTGATAGCATCGGGCGGCACATTGTAGTTGGCCGAAATGCTCGAAAGTGTGTCGTTCTGTTGAACGGTGATAATTACCTTTTCGCATGCCTGCAGCGTGGCCTGGGCTGGTTCTAGCGTAGAAGTTGGCGCAGGCGGGGGCGTAGCCGTTGGGTAGGGGATTTTGATTTTTTGCCCTACGGAAAGCAGGCATTGTGTGGAAAGGTTGTTCAGGATGATAATGCTGTTGAGTGATACATTGAACTGCGCTGCAATCCCCAAGCAGGTATCGTTTGGCCCGACGGTGTATTCAAAAGGCGGCAAGGGCGTGTCGGTTGGCACGGGAGTGTTGGTGAGAGCGATGGTGGGGGTAAATGTCAATGTTGGGGTTGGGGTGATGGTAGCAGTGGGCCCATTCGCTGGTGCAGCCGGCAGGCGTTCTCCGGCCGCTCGTAATGCAACAAATACCAGCACAGCACTGATGGCTATCAGTAACACCATCAAGCCAAGCGCAGTGGGCAGGCTTAGGGTAATTTCTGGCATACGGCCAGCGGAAACCCCGGCGTTTTTTTTGGGTTCGACGATGGGAGTTAACTCTGTGCCGCATACCAGGCAGCGTGCGGCGTTTTCTGCGAGCCGCGTGCCGCACGTGGGGCAGATTTTGGTGGTTGGATTGGATGTTTCAGGACTCATACGAACAGGCATTATACCATTCCCGCTTTGATATAATCGCCCCGATGACAGACAACCTGCAACTTTACCGTACTATGCTTCTCATTCGGCGCTTCGAGGAACGCGCCCTTAGTGAATTTTCGACAGGCAAATTGTTTGGCACTACGCACGCCTATATTGGACAGGAAGCCAATGCCGCTGCCATTTTTTCTCTCACGCAACCGGATGACATCGTCTGGAGCAACCACCGCTGTCATGGGCATTTTCTGGCGTATGGCGGCGACCCGTATCAACTCGCTGCTGAACTGATGGGACGGGCCACCGGTCTGGTAGGCGGGCGCGGTGGTAGCCAGCACATTCATTGGAGAAATTTTTATTCCAATGGCATTCAGGGAGGATTTGCACCGATAGCTGCCGGCATGGCTCTGGCGGAGAAAGCTCATCCAACCGGCAAGATTGTTTTGGCTTTTCTCGGCGATGGCACTTTGGGGGAAGGCGCGCTTTATGAGAGTTTGAATTTGGCCGCCCTGTGGCAGTTGCCTGTCCTATATGTCTTGGAAAACAATCGGATTGCTCAAACGACACCGGTTGAACTGGCCGTGGCCGGTTCGATGGCGGCGCGCTTTCAGGCGTTTGGCATCCCGGTGTGGGAAGTGGATTCGAGCGATGTGTTGGTTCTTCACCCGATGGCACAGCAAGCCATTCAGCATGTGCGTACCGGGCAGCCGGCGGCTTTGATATTGCACACCTATCGTTTTGCTGCTCACAGCAAGGGCGATGATACCCGCCCACGTGAAGAAATCGCTCGGTTGCGTGCTGAACGTGACCCGCTTGTTATCCATGCCGCGCGCTTGACACAGACCCAATGCGAGCAAATCGAAACCGAAATTGGCGTGCTAATTGAGCAGGCCTTCACTCGCGCTGAGAAGGATGTTTTCCCTGTTTTTTCTCACTCGGTTGACCCGAGTTATACCCCGCTGTCCACGCAGCGGGTCTTTGCTCCGTTGGCGCAAACAGCCGGCGATGAGAAAACTCAGGTGTTGCATCCACCAAGAACGGTTTTGGAGTCTCTCAATCTGGCTTTGCATACCGCACTCGAAACCGATTCGCGGGTGTATGTGCTGGGCGAAGATATTCTAGACCCGTATGGCGGTGCGTTTAAGGTGACCCGTGGCCTTTCTACGCGTTTCCCGCAGCGGGTGTTGACTACGCCTATCTCTGAAGCCGCCATTTTGGGTTGTGCAACCGGCATGGCGCTGCATGGTTTGCGCCCGGTGGCCGAGGTGATGTTTGGTGATTTTGTCACCCTGATGGCTGACCAGTTAATCAATCATGCGGCCAAGTTTCGTTGGATGTATAACGAACAGGTGCGTGTGCCGCTCGTCTTGCGCGCTCCCATGGGGGGGCGGCGTGGCTACGGGCCTACTCATTCGCAATCACTGGAGAAGCATTTCTTGGGGGTGCCGGGCTTGAAGGTCGTTGCGCCCAATGCCCTCGGCGACCCCGGCGCGCTTTTGCTGGCCGCTATTGCCGATGATGATCCGGTGTTGTTTGTGGAACACAAACTTCTCTACACCCGTCCTTTGCTCACAGGGCAAGATTTGGTAGAGTGGAAAACCCAAGCAGTGGGTGAACCCTTTCCCGATTATTTGTTGCAAAATGTGGATGACTTTCCCGCGCAGATGACGATTGCCACCTATGGCTATAACCTAGAACTGGTTTTGGCGGCTGCGCATGCGTTGATGTACGAATATGAAATCTTTCCAGAGATTATCCTCTTCAGTCGCTTGAGCCCGTTTCCCTGTGCTTCGGTGCTTTTCAACAACGCGCCCCACCCGCTTTTTCAATCGGTTGCCAAAACGCGCCGCTTGTTGACGGTGGAGGAAGGAACGTTGACGCTTGGCTGGGGCGCTGAAATCGGCGCACGCAGCATGGAGCAAGTCTCTGGCTTGAAACTTCGTCGGGTGGCGGCGTTGGACCTACCAATCGCGAATTCGAAGTCTTTGGAAGATGTTATCTTACCTTCCACACAATCTATCCTACAAGCTGCCCTCGACCTAGTACATCAAAAAAGCCCCTCCTGAAACAGGAGGGGCGTACAAACCAACGTTTGCTTAAGCAGTGGGCAGGTTGGCGCTGGCCTGTTTGTAGGCCTGACCAAACAAGTGGTTCGAAACAACTTGCATATATGCCGCGACTGCCAAAATGCCAAACCCGCACACCAGGCTGCCAATGGGTGCCAAAATGCTGCCTAGCAGCGCGGTTAGGATGATGCTGATGAGATATGGGCCAATGGCTGAGCGCAACAGACCAAACACTTCTTTGAAACGAAAAGCCGCACCCAGTTGTCCATCGTTTGCGACGAGATTGCCCAGCGCCGGTGGAACTAGTAACGCTACCAGCAAGCCCAACAGTGTTCCCAGGCAGATGATGCAGAGCATGACCAAGCTAGAAGCCGTCCCGGCCAGGTCAGGATTGGATTCGCCGACTGCAAAAACTAGACCGGTATTGACCAACGAACCACAGCCCAGCACCAGAAGCACCGGCAAGCCATACGCCAACTGGACAACAACTGCCTTAAAGCCGGTGCCTACAAAGCCGCCAAAGTTGCTCCAGTCAGGTAGAGGGGTAGGGTCGTCTTTGATGATGCGCCGCATAATTTCTAAGCCCCAGCCGGCCAGGATGATGGGGCCGACAATTGGGATGAGAAACACCAGTGCAGCGATTCCGACTTTTTTGAGCCATTCGGAATCTTCAAATGCATAAGAAAAAGCGCGGCCAAAGTCCATAGCATCTCCTCCATGTGTTTTGAGATGTTTCATTATAGGGTTAAACCATACAAAAATGCAAGTTGTTTAGGTTAAGGAATGGAAAATATGTCACTTCCTGTTTTGGTTCCTTTATTGAACGCTAATGAGCCAGAAGCCCGGTTGGTGGAAATTCATGTCAAAGATGGCCAAGCAGTGCGCAAAGGCGATTTGTTGTTTACCATCGAAACCACCAAAGCCGCCAGTGATGTGGAAGCGCCAGGGGATGGGTTTGTGCGTCTGATGGCTCAACAAGGCGATACTTTGGTCGTCGGGGCCGTGCTGGCTTATTTGACCGAGACGGCTGATGAACCGCTGCCGCAGGATGGGAAACACTCCGTAGCGCAACCAGAATCATCCGCCGTCACGGAGCAATCATCGCAGCCTGCCGTGCGCATTACCAAGCCGGCTCGTGCATTGGCCGAAATGCTTGGCATAGACCTAGCCACTTTGCCTGCTGACCGATTGGTGACCGAAGCGGTTGTTCGTCAAATAGCCGCTGCGCGGCGCGAAGGCGCTGTTTCTGCCGAGGCAGTACAGGCTACACCGGTCACCTCAGAGATTCTCCTGTATGGTGCCGGCGGACATGCCAAAGCGGTCTTGGAGATGCTTCAGGCAATTGGTGTGTTTCGTGTGGCCGGTATTGTAGATGATAACCCCGCTTTGCGCGGTACCTCGGTCTTAGGCGTGCCGGTCTTAGGAACGCGCGAGGTGTTGCCGGCGCTACGCGAACGGGGCGTTGTGCTGGCTGCCAATGGGGTAGGTGGAATTATCAATATTGACGTGCGTGTTCGTCTGTTTGATTTGCTGCGCGCTCATGGGTTTGCCTTTCCTATTTTGCGCCATCCTCGGGCAACGGTTGAACCTTCTGCTGTGCTTGAAGAGGGTGTACAGGTGTTTGCCAATGCATATATTGGCTCTTCTGCAGTTTTACGTGAAAAGTGCATGGTGAATACGGGCGCCATTGTTTCGCATGATTGCGAAATCGGCCCTTATGCTCATATTGCACCGGGCTGCTTATTGGCCGGGCATGTCCAAGTGGGCGCGCGCGCCTTGGTTGGCATGGGGGTGACAACTATTATTGGCCTGAAAATTGGTGAGGGCGCACGGGTTGGGAATGGCGCCGTCCTGTTGGCGGATGTGCCGCCTCGGCAAATCGTTCCTGCTGGTAAGGTATGGAACGGTTGAATTGTCAGAAACGATTGTCCGGTGGCTCGTCTGAAAAAAGAAGTCGGCTGAGCACCGACTTCTTTTTTAGGTTTATTCCGTGGGTTTGACGGGCGGCTTTGTTTTGCGCGTAACGAGTTTGAAGATGCCCCACCCGAGCAGCGCGGGCGGCGCTAGCAGCGGGACCAATACAATCCCAATCCAGATAAACAGTTCAATCAGCGTCTGATAAATCCTTGTTAATGTTTTGGTGGCTGATTCGGCCGTTTCGCCAGGGTTCCAGGGCTTGGGCGTAGCGGTAGGCTGGGGGGTTGGAGTGGGTGTAGGGGGCAAGGGTGGAATATCCGGCTCGAAGGTGATGGTAATGGTAGAAAACGCGGAGCGGTTGGACAGGTAGTTCATGCGCCCTTTCACTCTTTCAATGTCGGCTTCGATTTTTGCCAATTCGCTGTTGATGCGCAGTGATTCTTCTACCGTTTTGGCATTATCCAAGAAACTGCGAATGCGAGCGCGGGTGGCTTCTAGGTTCGTTAATTGCGATTGCAAATCTACATACTCATCACTTACATCTTGTCCGGCAGCGTTTTCGTCTAATACGCGCAATGCAATGGTGCGCAGGCGACGCATCGCGTTTTCAAACTGGTCGGCCGGCACCCCCACTGTGACGGTCGCGTATTTATAGTTCTTGCCCTCTGGCCCGGTCTGGTACCAAGTGCGCGAGGAAATGATGTAACCGCGTGTATCGCTGACCACTTGTAAGGCCCGGTCAATGGCATTGTCGGTGTCTTCGACAAGCAAGCGGATTTCCCCGTTCTTAATGACCATGCGGTTGCCGCTTTGAACGCTGGTTAGGGCTTCGCTGCCGGTTTGGATGACAACGTTCGGGCCAGGCATGGCGTTTTGTGCGGGTGCTTCGGCACCACTTTCGGCGCTTTTTTGTCCTTCGGGTACCATCACCACACTGTTATCGGTGCGAGACGATTCTCCCATGGGGGCTGCGGGTTGAACAAACTCTTCGATGGGTGGAGCAGCGGGCGAATGGGTTGCTTGCGCGCCACATGCGGCAAGCAGCAACCCGCTGATTATCCAAAAAAAGGAGAAAAATTGAGTAAGGGATTTCATACTATCCTCCGTATGCGCGCTCTAGCCGGTGTTCGGCGTTCCGGTCAGGGCAGGGTGAGTATACGCTGCTCCTCGGACGTTGCGCGGGAGGATTTGGTTCCCCCAGAAGAGTAAAGTGAAAAGACAGGGAAAAAGTAGTGTTCTACTCTGACAATTTGCTCGCTTGGGAGCTATGAGTTTCTAATGACTAGCCAAGCGGCTACTAAAAGGAGCAAGCCGGCAGCATCGAAAACGATGAAGCGCCGAATGGAAGCGGCCAATATGGCATATTCTGGGGTCAGCGTTGCCAGGATGTAGCTTTCCCCGAGCAGGCCAATCGCTTGCATGCCAATTGCCAATTGCAAGGCCAGAACATGTTGTCCTGGATGCCAGAGTGCTGCTAGATACGGAACACTCCACATGAGAAATAAGACCCCCACTCCCTGCACAGCCACCCTGCCAGGTGTGCCCTCGAGCATAAAACCGGCTACAAACTGCTCTGGCCAAGTGATGAAGACCAACGCTGCCTGAACATTCCAAGCAGTGACAGGTAAGAGCAAGCCGCGCGATAGCCAGGTTTTGGAGAAAAAGCCTTTCATGCGCTCAGTTCGAAGAGCAATTTTTGCAATTTTTCGGCCATAGCTTGGCGGCTGAAGTGTTGTTC
>QEXW01000001.1 GCA_003130845.1 Anaerolineae bacterium | reverse complement strand
ATCATGAAAGCCTCCTGACAGAGTTTTGTTTCGCAACTACACTCTATTCAGAAGGCTTTCACTTTTCAAGACCCAAAACGAAAAGGCCAAAGTCGAGGGAGTTTTTTTGACCTTGACAGCCTTCCCTTTTTGGCGATAATTATCGCTAACAGGCGAGCCTTTCCAACGGCACGGACCGGGGAAAGTAGGCTGGCGGTGGGTTGCCAGAGAAGTGCAGACGCCGGGCTGAAATCTGCGCTCAACCCCACCCAGTTGAAGTTCCCCCGCGAGCCGCTCTGGGGAACGGAGAGCAACCGCTTTTTGCTCTACCAGTAGTCAGAGCCGTGTCCCCTACGTTATAGGGGAAGCCGATGATGGTCGGCGCATAAGTGGACGCCCTTTCGGGTTGTCAATTTGGGTGGTACCGCGAGACTCTCCCTCTCGTCCCAAGCCGGGCGGGAGGGTTTTTATTGGGATTGGGGAATTCGCTTCGAGCCAGACGAATGACCAACCGCCAATGATGAATTCTGTACTTCGGAGGTTTTCATGCTCGAAACGTTAGCACAAATTGAAAAAGAAGCGCTGGAGGCGCTTTCGCACATCGAAGATGAAGCAGCGCTGGAGGCCTGGCGCGTAGCGAACATTGGCCGCTCCTCGCCGGTGATGAATGTGTTTAGTCAGTTGGGCAGTTTACCCAAAGAAGAGCGTCCGCTCGTTGGTCAGCGTGCTAATCAGGTGAAGGCTGCACTCGAATCTGCGTTTGCGGAAAAGAAAGAATCTCTCAAGCAAATGGCGCTGGCGCGTTCGCTGGCTGCGGAACGCTTGGATGTCACTTTGCCAGGCCGACCCGTGCGGCGTGGGCGATTGCATCCGGCGGTGCAAAATCTGCGGCGCATTCTTTCGATTTTGGCCGAGATGGGGTTTCAGGTATATACTGCGCGTGATGTTGAAACGGATGAGTATAATTTTCAACTTTTGAACATTCCTCCCCATCATCCGGCGCGTGAAATGCAGGATACTTTCTACATCGAAACCGGTGAAACGGATGAAGCCCGGCGACTTGTTCTTCGTACGCACACTTCGCCAGGGCAGATTCGCGCGATGCGTGAATTTTCGGCGCAGAACCCACAAAATCCACCCCCTATCCGTATTGCGCTGCCTGGGATGTGTTATCGGTTTGAGCAGATTACTGCTCGTTCTGAAGTGCAATTTCATCAGGTAGAGGGGTTGGTTGTTGGGCAGAACATTACGTTTGCTGATTTGAAGGGCACGCTTTCTGAGTTTGTACGGCGGATGTTTGGGCGCAATGTGAAAGTGCGTTTCCGTGCCGATCACTTTCCATTCACTGAGCCAAGCGCAGAAATGGATATAGAGTGCTTTGTGTGTGGGGGTAAGGGTTGTTCGGTGTGTAAGAAGTCGGGTTGGCTTGAAATTTTGGGATGTGGCATGGTTCATCCACTTGTTTTACAGAACGGCGGCTATGACCCGGCGCGCTATACTGGCTTTGCCTTTGGCATGGGGCCAGAGCGTCAGTTAATGCTGCGCCACAAAATCAATGACATCCGCTATTTCTGGAATAACGATGTGCGTTTTCTTGAGCAATTTTAGCAAGGTTGACTGTAAGCGGTTGATTTCAATCACGAGGAGCACTCATGAAACTATCTGTCTCATGGTTAAATGATTTTGTAGATCTATCTGGTTTAGAAGTTGTCGAAATTGCCCGCCTGTTGACGATGGCAGGCATGGAAGTAGAGGCGATTACTTTTGCTGGTTTACCTCTGCCGGTGCGTGAGGATCATGGTTTTAAGGTCTCTGGCCTGGCTTGGGATCGCGAGAAAATTGTGGTGGCTGAAATTCGTGCTGTCAACCCGCACCCTAACGCTGACCGTTTGACCTTATGTGATTTGTTTGATGGTGAGCGCGAACATATTGTCTTGACCGGTGCACCGAACTTATATCCCTATAAAGGCTTGGGAAAGCTCGAAAAGCCAATTAAAGTTGCCTATGCCAAAGAAGGTGCGCAGATTTATGATGGTCATGCTGACGGACAAGTGTTGACCACGCTTAAGCGCGCCAAAATTCGTGGCGTGGAATCGTATTCGATGGTCTGTTCTGAAAAGGAACTGGGGATTAGCGAGGAGCACGAGGGTGTTATTTTTTTGGACGATGATGCTCCAGTGGGTATGCCATTGGCCGATTATATTGGGGATGCGATTTTGGAAGTTAAAATCAACCCGAATATGGCGCGTAACGCAAATGTGTTGGGGGTTGCTCGAGAATTGGCGGCTCTTACCGGGCGTGAACTGAAAAAGTTCAGCTACGAGGTACCGGTACAGGGCGAATCGATTGAGGGCAAAGTCAAAATCGAAATCACCGACCCGCAACTGAATCCGCGCTTTATGCTGGCGCTGATTCGCGATGTGGAGATTAAACCCAGTCCGTATTGGGTTCAGCGCCGCTTGCGTGCTGCCGGTATGCGGCCGATTAACAATATCGTAGATGCAACCAATTATGCTATGTTGGAAATTGGTGAGCCGCTCCATGCTTTTGATTATGACGTTTTGTTGCGCCGTGCCAATGGGGGGCCGGTGGTGATTTCGACGCGTGTCGCCCGGCCTGGAGAAACTCTGGTTACTTTAGATGGTGTTACTCGTACGTTAAGCGAAACGAATGTGTTGGTCTGTGATTCTGCGGGGCCGCTCTCGCTGGCTGGGGTGATGGGTGGGGCCGAAAGTGAAGTGACCGAGCAGACGCGTAATGTTTTGCTGGAAGCAGCGGCCTGGAATTTTATTAATATTCGCCGCACGGCCAATCAACATAATCTTCCTTCTGAAGCTTCTTTCCGTTTTTCGCGTGGGGTTCATCCGGCGCTGGCTGAGCAGGGCCTACGGTGCGGATTGTATTGGATGAGCGCCTGGAGCACCGGGAAGGTTGCCCCCGGTATTGTAGATAACTATCCTTTGCCGCCCCAACAGCCGGTGGTTGAAATTCGAGAGAGAGATGTTCATCGGGTTTTGGGCATTCAAATTCCGTTGGGCGATGTCAAAGCGTTGCTTGAGCGCTTGGAATTTGCCTGTGAAGTGGGAGCGGATGGCGGACTACGGGTTACGGCCCCCGCTTTTCGTATGGATATTGGAGAAGGCCTGGTGGGGATGGCGGATGTGATGGAAGAGATTGCGCGCTTGTATGGCTATGATAATATCCCCGAAACGCGCATGGCTGACCCGCTCCCACCACAACGCGGTAATCCCTCTTTGGAGGCGGAAGAGCGAATACGGGATATATTGGTGACGCTTGGCTTGCAGGAAGTGATTACACATCGTATGACGGCGCCTGAGATTGAGGCGAGGTTGTTGCCGCGCGAGGCGAGTGATGGCGCTCGGTCTGTGGACTACGTTCAACTGGCGAATCCAATTGCTCCGGAAAAACGTGTTCTGCGCCGTTCTCTTCTCTCTTCGGTGTTGAACGTGCTAGAGCGTAATGCGCGTTTGCGCGAGACCTTGGCATTTTTTGAAATTGGGGCGGTGTATATTCCACAGCCTGGCGCGTTGCCGCTTGAACCACGTCGCTTGGCTATCGCTCTTGCTGGTCGTCGCTACGAACCGGCCTGGGATGTTAAGGTAGGCGTCAAACTCGATTTCTACGATTTGAAAGGGATGATTGAAGCGTTGATGGAGGCTTTACACTTGCAGGTGAGTTATGTGCCGGCCGAACATCCTTCTTTTCATCCGGGGAAGTGTGCTTCTGTGTTGTTAAATGGGGCACCCTTGGGCGTGTTTGGTGAATTACATCCGCAGGTAGCCGAAAATTATGATTTTGTCTCGCCAGTGCAGGCTGCTGAATTTGACTTGGAAGCCATTCTGACCGCTCTGCCGGCTGGTTATGCTGTTCGACCGGTGAGTGAATTCCCGCCAGTTTTGGAAGATATTGCTGTGATCGTAGATGAAAGCTTGCCTGCTGACCGAGTAGAAGCGCTCATTTGGCAGACCGGTGGCAAGTTGTTGGCCTCGGTGCGTTTGTTTGATGTGTTCCGGGGCGAGCAAATTGGTGCCGGTAAGAAGAGTCTGGCGTATGCTTTGACGTATCAGTCGCTTGAAGGGACGTTAACCGATAAAGAAGCCGCCGCCATTCGCAATCGGATTGTGCGTCGGCTGGAGAATGAGCTCGGCGCTAAACTGCGCGGTTAGCCAACGGTTGTGCGTGTTTGTGTGAAAGGGAATTGTTTAGGGATGTCGCTTTTGCTGGCCCTCGAAACCTCGTGTGATGAAACCGCCTGCGCCATTTTGAAAGACGGGCGCGCGCTGGTTACTTCCGTTGTGGCCTCGCAAATGGATATCCATGCCCGTTATGGCGGTGTGTTCCCTGAAGTGGCCTCGCGCCAGCATGTTTTGAGTATTACGCCGGTGATTGAGCAGGCACTCCAAAATGCAGGGATTACCCTGAAGGATGTGGACGCGATTGTGGTGACGCGCGGGCCGGGGTTGCCCGGCTCGCTGGTGGTGGGGATGAATGCCGCCAAGGGGTTGGCGCTGGGGCTGGGAAAGCCGCTGGTGGGCGTCAATCACCTGGAGGGGCACATTTATTCGGCTTGGCTGTATGATGCGCAGGAGCAGAATCCGCCGCCGGAGCCGCAATTTCCGCTGATGGCGTTGCTTGTTTCCGGTGGGCATACCGAGCTGAACCTGATGCGTGGTCATCTTGATTATCAGCGCCTGGGCGCGACCCTGGATGACGCCGCCGGGGAAGCCTTCGACAAGGTCGCCCGCCTGCTAAAATTGCCCTATCCTGGCGGGCCGATGATTGAAAAAGAAGCCCGCAATGGCAACCCGGACGCTTTCCATTTTCCCCGCGCCTGGCTGGAAGGCTCGTACAATTTCTCGTTCAGTGGGCTGAAAACTGCCGTTTTGCGCGAAGTGCGCCGCCTGGAAGCCGAAGGCAAGCCGCTGCCCGTCCCCGATTTGGCTGCTAGTTTTCAGGCGGCTGTGATTGACGTGCTTTACACAAAAACCATGCAGGCGGCACGGCAATATGGGGTGAAGGAAATTGTCATCGGCGGTGGGGTGTCGGCCAACCAGGCTTTACGTGCTGCATTTGAAGGCCAGAATGAGTTTAAGGTTCATATCCCGCCGCTCAAATATTGCACCGATAATGCCGCTATGGTGGCTGCTGCCGGGTATGCGCGTTATCGGATGGGGCAGGTCTCGCCGCTGGATGTGGATGTCTTGCCGACTTGGCCGCTCTCGTGATGCCGTTTGCGCCACTTAAGCCCAAACCCCGCTTGGACTGGCCCAAGTCCGTGCGGGGTTTGTGAGGAGAATGCTTGATTGTTATTTTACGGATTTGCTTAAGCGTAACCTGAACCAAACTTAAACGTTTGATAAGAAAATCATGGCCAGGCGGTCTTGCCCGGCCAAATCCTTTTTAATTTGGATGTCGGCGGCTGGGAAGTGTTGCCGCGCCAAGGCGCTGACCGCCACTCCCTGCCGGTATTCGATTTCAAGCAAGATTAACCGGACTGAAACCTGTCTCGCCGTTATCTGGTCAAGCAGCCGGCGGATGAGTTGCAAGCCGTCCGGGCCGCCATCCAGGGCCAGGGTTGGTTCACGGCCATAGATTTCTAGCGTTTGGAGGGTTTCGGTGGGGATGTAGGGTAGGTTGGCGGTGAGGATGTCGAAGGGGAAGGGCGGCAAGTTGTCTGGCAGCAAGTCGGCTTCCAGGAAACGGATGCGCTCCTGGATGCCGTGTTTTTGCGCGTTGTGGCGGGCAACTGCCAGAGCGGCGGGGGAAATGTCGGTGGCGATGATTTCTGCCGATGGAAGGTGTACGGCCAGGGTGATGGGGATGATGCCTGAGCCGGTGCCGATGTCTATGAAACGGTAAACCGGATGAAGTGGGGGATGTGTCCGCGCCCAGGCCAGGGCGGTTTCGATGAGCAGTTCGGTCTCCGGGCGCGGGATTAAGACGTCGGGCGAGAGGTCGAAATCCAAACCGAAAAATTCCCAGTGACCGAGAATGTATGGCAACGGGACTCCGGCCTGGAGTTGGCGGGAGGCTGCTTGGAGAGCGGTTTCTTGCTCTGGTGTGAGAGTTAGTTCGGGGTGTGCCAGAACCCAGGCGCGATTTTTGCCCGTGATATGCGCCAGGAGTACCTGCCCTTCGAGCGTGCGCCGGAATTGGTCAATCATTGGCGGCTCCGGACATGATTTGCTGGGGCAGTGTAGGCAAAGGTCGCCAGGTCGCCCGCGCCGTCCAGGTGGGCGGCTTGTTCGGTCTTGCGGGGGATGGCTTGGAAGGTGGCGCGTAGGTTCCAGGCTGGCAAAGCGACCAGTCGGATGGACAGGAGCCAGCCAGCCCGGCGCATGGCAGAGGGGGAAATGGGCGAAGTCATGTGGTTCCTTTTTTCAGGGTGGCGAGGTCGTGCCAGATGGCTTGGAGCAAGATGAGGAGCGCTTCTCCGGCGGCGAGTGAAAGTGGGGCGGTGAGGACGAGGATGTATTGCGGCCATTTGGTGGGCCAGGCCAGTAAGAAGAGCATGCCGACTGCCAGCCAGAGTATGAAGACGGGGGCTTTTTTCCACAGGCGCACCAGGCCGAAGGCTGCCAACCCGATGATGAAAAGGTCGAGCGAGAAGAGGAAAACGTCTTGCGGATGCCAATCGGCAGCCGAAGTGACCAGCCAGATGAATGGCTGGTACACAGGGAAGGCGGCTTCGATGACTTCTGGGGCGCCGGTGGAATATCTGGAGTGGAAAAAAAGCGAGTCGGCCAGGCGCCCAGGGGGGTTGGGCCAAAGGTAGGGGTTGGTGAGGAGGAAGAAGAGCAGGGCGGAAAGTCCCCACAGGAGTATTTCGCGCGGGGGGGCAAGATGCCGCAGAAGTCCGGCAGTGGGTGGTTTTTCTGGTTGATGTGGTGGGGAAGGCCGATACCAGCGTCGAAAGTACCAATCGAGCAGGATGGCCAATCCGACCAGGGCGTAGAGATATTTGCCCGAGGCGGTTAGCCCCAATAGGAGCGCCGAAGCCAGCCACCATCTGTGCTTGCCGGTGCGTTGGAATTGCAGGTAAGCCAGCACGGCGCCCAGGCTGGTGAGTGAGGGCAGGCCTTCTAGCATGATTTCGGCGGTGTATTTGATGCTCATGGTGTGGATGGCGTAGAATAAGCCGCCCAGGGGGTTGACCAGGGTGAGTAAGCCGGCGGTCAGCGCGCCCAGCCAGACGGATACGCGACGGGCAGCTGCCCCAGGTGGGGTGTGAACTGCCTCGTGGGGGTCAGGGAAGGGCAGGGAGGCGTTTGTCCTGCTGATGGCCAGCCCGAACAGGATTTTGTTCAAGGGAGGATGTTCGGGGTTGGGGTTGGTCTGTAAAAAACCGCTCCAGTGGCTCTGGCGGATGAGAAGCGCAAAGGCACCGCCGGCATCTAGGTATACGCCTTCGTCGGAATCTCTGGGAAGGAAGGTCGCGGCGCGTTCCCGAAGGGCGAAGGCCAAGGCAAAGACGACGACAGCCACGAAGCCGAGCATGATTCTTTTGGCCATGGAAACTCTCCCTGATGAAAAAAATCCGCAGGGACTTGGTGTGACTGCGTCTGCTGCGGATGGGTGCGGTTGGTGTGTTGGGATTATTCTTCTTCGTCGTCTCCGCCTGCCGAGAGCCGGTCGGCTTCGTCGCGGGTGGCGAGTTCTTCTATGAACAGGTCAATTTCGCCATCCATGACAGCAGGTAGGTTGTAGGAGGAGATGCCAATGCGATGGTCGGTGACGCGGCTTTGGGGGTAGTTGTAGGTGCGGATTTTTTCGGAGCGCTCTCCACTGCCGACTTGGGAGCGGCGTTCGGCTTCGAGTTCGGCGCGGCGTTTGTTTTCTTCGATTTCGTACAATCGGGCGCGCAGGATGCTCATGGCGCGCATTTTGTTTTGCAGTTGGGAGCGTTCGTCTTGACAGGTGACGACCATGCCGGTTGGTTTGTGGTAGAGACGCACGGCGGTGGAGTTTTTCTGTACGTTTTGACCGCCTGCGCCGGCGGAACGAAAGACTTCGATTTCGATGTCGCTTTCGGGGATGTGAATTTCGACATCATCCACTTCGGCCAGCACGGCAACGGTGACGGTGGAGGTGTGGATGCGGCCCTGGGCTTCGGTGGCCGGTACGCGCTGGACGCGATGTACGCCTGATTCCCATTTGAGTTTGGAGAAAGCGCCTTTGCCTTTGATTTCAAAGATGATTTCTTTGAAGCCGCCGATGCCAATTTCGCTGGCAGAAAGGACTTCGGTTTTCCAGCGCTGGCGTTCGGCGTAGCGGGTGTACATACGGAACAGGTCGGCGGCAAATAAGGCGGCTTCATCGCCCCCGGCTCCGGCACGAATTTCCATGATGACGTTCTTTTCATCTCGCGGGTCTTTGGGAATGAGCATGGCCTTGAGTTGTTTTTCAAGGGCTGGAATTTGCTCTTCCATCTCGGCAAGTTCTAGTTCGGCTAGTTCGCGCAGTTCGGCGTCATCACTTTCCAGCAGGTCGCGCGCTTCTTGTTGGCGCTGTAGCGCCTGGCGATATTCGCGTGCTTTTTCGACCAGTGGTTCGAGTTCCGTGCGTTCGCGGTTTAGTTCTGCGACTCGCTGATAGTCATCCGCCAATTCCATGAGCTGACGGGTGAGTTCTTCGTAGCGTTGTTCAATTCCGGTCAGTTTATCGAGCATACAAACCTTTGTGCGGGCCTCTCATGTTCGTTGAGGGAAAAGCGACAGAAAGCGCGGCCGGAAGCCGCGCCTGGGGTGCGATGAAATGCTTCGTTAGAGGGCAGTGATGGCTGAGAGGGTGAGGGAGAGTATCAATAGGACGGCAATAATTGCAAACAGAATCTGGTTACGCCGCAGTTGCCGGGTGTAGTAATCGTTTTCGTTTTTGGGGTTCTTGCTTTTACCTGCCATGCTGGTTGTGCCTTTCACGGTCTAAAATTCAAAATGGTTTATGGTAACCAAATTGAAGCTATATTTTACCGTGTTTTTGGAATGCTGTTTGCATGGCGTTTTCGAGTTCTTCTAGGCTAACCGGTTTGGTGACGTAGCCATCGGCGCCCAGCTGAATGGCTTGGTCTACCTGTACTTCGGCGGCTTCGGAGGAGAGCATGATGATGGGTAGGTTGTTCCACTCCGCTCGGCGGCGGATGAATTCGAGCATCATCAGACCGGTGACTTCGGGCATGCTCATATCGAGAATGATTAAATCGGGGCGTTTGCCTGTGAGCAGTTCTTGTGCGGCGCTGCGGGCATTGAGGAAGTGGCGCGATTGACAATCGAGCAATTTCAGCATGAGGCCGACTGCTTTTGCCATTTCTTCGTCATCATCTATAATCCAGACTTGTTTCATGGTTAAGTTCACTCGATTTTGAAACGGCGCATTTGCTGTTGGTGGTTGTGTGTTTGCTCTGTTTTTGAAAAGGAGGTGCGTGGTGGTGATTGCTAGGCTGATGGTTTTTGGTCAGTTTTGTGGTGTGTTGGGTGGGCAACGTTCATTCCAACTGTGCCTGAAGCATTTCGGCTACTGTGCGCGGTATGATGGCGGTGAGTTCTTCTAAGGAGGCTGTTTTTATCTTATCTAGACTGCCAAAATGTTTCAAGAGGGCTTTGCGGCGTGTTGGGCCGATGCCGGGGATGGCATCTAGCACCGAGGCCATGCCTTGCTTTGCGCGGCGCGCGCGATGGGCGGTGATTCCGTAGCGATGGGCTTCGTCTCGAATGCGTTGGAGTAGGTACAGTGCTTGTGAGTGACGTGGCAGACGGAGCGATTCCGATTTGTGCGGGAAGAAAATTTCTTCTTCTCGCTTCGCTAGGCCAATGACCGGTATTTTTTCATGCAGTCCATAGGTTTCTAATACTTTGATGGCTCGTCCTAACTGGCCTTTGCCGCCATCTATGATGATTAAATCGGGCAAGAGGGCAAAGGACTCGTCTATTTTTGCGCCGGGAGATTGTGACTGTGTTTGTTGGGCGGCTTGCCAACGGCGAAAGCGGCGGGTGAGCATTTCTTCCATGCTGGCGAAGTCATCGGGTGCGCCGATGGAGGTGGAATCAATGTTGAATTTGCGATAGAGGCGTTTGGCCGGCACGCCTTGCTCGAAAACGACCATTGCGCCAACCGTGGCAACGCCTTGTGTATGGGAAACGTCGTAACATTCAATGCGGTTGGGTGGGGTGGGCAGGCTCAGTGCCGATTGTAGCTCGGCCAGCGCGAGTTCCTGGCGGTGGGTATCGGCTTGCCATTGGGCGCGCAGGGCTTGCAGTGTTTCGGCGGCGTTTTCGGCTGCCATTTGCACGAGTTCATGCGGTTGGCCTTCTTTGGGGACGAACATTTCTACTTTTTCGCCGCCACGTCGGGAACGCAACCATTCTTGGATGATTTTGGTTTCTTCGATTTCTTCTGGAAGCATGACCTGCTGTGGGATGCTGGCTGCTTCGGTATAGAATTGCTTGAGAAAACCGGCCAGGACTTCGGTGTTCGGGGTATCTTCGGTGCCGTCTAGCACGAAATATTCGCGCCCAATCAGTTTTCCGCTGCGGATAAAAAAGACTTGTACGCAGGCTTCACTATCGCTGCGCGCCATGGCGATAACGTCCGAGTCTTTGTACTCGGCTCCAAAGATGACTTTTTGTCGTTCGATGATGCTGTGAATGGCTTTGAGTTGGTCGCGCAGGGCGGCGGCTTTCTCGAAGCGCAGTTCTTCGGCGGCTTGTTGCATTTCGTGGGTCAGCCGGTTGACGATTTCTTCGCTGCGTCCTTCTAGGAATGACATCAGGTCGGCTATCATTTGGCGGTAGCCGGCTTGGTCTATGGCGCCAATGCACGGCCCGGCGCATAGTTTGATGTCGTAATATAGGCAGGCGCGCGCGTCGTGTCCGTTAATTTCGCGGTCACAAGTTAGGTAGGGAAAGATTTTGCGCAGTACGTCTAGGGTTTGGTATACAGCCCAAGCGGAAGTGTACGGCCCGAAGTAGCGTGAGCCGTCATTTATCATTTGGCGGGTGACGGTCACTTTGGGGTAGGCTTCGTGCCAATGCACTTTGATGTACGGATAGCGTTTATCGTCTTTGAGCCGGACGTTGTAGCGGGGGCGGTGCTGTTTGATGAGGTTCATCTCGAGGATGAGCGCCTCGAGTTCTGAGCCAACCACAATCCATTCGATATCGGCGATTTCGCGCACCAAGCGCCGGGTTTTGTTGTTATGGCTGGCTTCGGCGTGGAAGTAGGAGCGCACCCGGTTGCGAAGATTGACGGCTTTGCCAACGTAAATAATCGCGCCGGCGGCGTTCTTCATGAGGTAGCAGCCGGGTTTGGCCGGTAAGGTGGCTAGGATGCCTTGCAGATGGGCCGAGAGTTCCATAATTAGGAGTGATTTTACTGCGGTTTGTCGAAATCGTTTGAGATGATTGGCTTGAAGGAAGCGTTTATCTCGAATCTGTAATGGCTGGCTGTCTAGAATGCGAAAACGCAGAAGCCGGTCTATCTTATCACCAGGCTTCTGCGTTTTGGGGGCGCTGCTGTGTGTTGGGTTAGGCGCCGTATAATTCTTTGCGGAAGAATTCCGGTAGGGCAAAGGCGGCGCGGTGCACGTCAGGGTTGAGATATTGGTTTTCGCCAGGCGGGTAAGGGGTGTTTAGGCCGTTCTGCCAAGGGGTATCTGAAACGTACATGAAGCCAATGCCGCCGCCAGGGTAGGTGGGAATCTGGGCGTAGTAGTAGGCTGGGTTTTTGGTTAGGGCGCGTGCGGATTGGTAGATGCTTTTGATGAGGGCGGTATCAAAGTAGGGCTGTTCGCATTGGGTAGCAGCGGCTCCGCCAGGGGCCAGGGCGCGCACCATGAGCCGATAGAATTCATCTGAGAATAAGCGTTCGGCCATGCCTATCGGGTCGGTTGTGTCGGAGATGATGACGTCGAACTGACCAGGGTTTTCTTCTAGGTAGCCAAAAGCATCACGCACGAGCAAGGTGGTGCGCGGGTCTGACCAGGGGTCGCCAAATTTGGGGAAGTATTGGCGGCTGAGTTCTACTACGCGTCGGTCGAGCTCACAGACTACGACTTGTTCAACGGATGGGTAACGCAAGGCTTGCCGCAAGGAGCCGCCATCTCCACCGCCCACAATCAGCACGCGTTTGGGCGCGCCGACGGCTAACATGGGAACGTGAACAATCATTTCATGGTAGCCCATGTTGTCTTGTTCGGTCAGTTGGATGATGCCATCCAAAATCAGTGCATTGCCGAAGAATTCTGTTTCGACCACCTGTAAGTGTTGGTATTCTGTTTGTTCTTCGGCCAAGATGCGCTTGACTCGTAGTGATTTGCGGTAATAGGGATGTAATTCTTCCGTAAACCAAATGCTCATGCCGCCTCCGTCAGGTGCGGTGAGGCAAAGGTGATGGACATGCGCCCAATCAATTCGGCGTCGCGGTCTAGTTTGCGGAAGGTGAAATGGGTGGCGCCAAAAGCCTCTCGGATTTGTTGGATGAGCGGCAGCAGGTCGCGGTCAATGGCGCAGGTGAATAAGTCAATGGCGCAGTAGCCGTATTCAGGCCAGGCGTGTAAGCTGGCGTGTGATTCGGCTAGGAGTAAAAAGCAGGTAAAGCCATGCGGGCTGAATTTGTAAAAGCCTTCATCTACGACGGTTAGTCCGCTGGCGTGAATGGCTCGGGAAAAGGTCTGATAGGCACGTTCGCTATCGAACAGCAATTCACGGTTGCAGTTCGATAGGTCTACGATGTAATGTTCGCCAAGTTTGAGAGAATCGTTCACTCTGCCTCCTTGAAAGGGTAATAACGAATGCGCATTATCTCGCAGAATCGCTCTGTGTCAATCCTTGCAGCCTATGAATTTTGGTTATATTTTTTGATTTTTGTTTGCGTAATTGTTATTTATACGGTTTTTTGATTCATTAAACGCATAAATTTTTGCAATTGCTTTGTTTCTCTCGGATGTGCTTTGACGAATGCGCATAAAACACAGGGTCTAAATTCTGATTTTGCAAAAATCGGATATGGTATGATTATATTCTTAGATATGTTAGAAAATTCTGTTTGGCTGGTCAGATGGTTGGGTTTGTTGTGATGCCTCTGACCGTCTGATGCGAGTATTGCTATGAAATTTACTCTAGCCTTAGCCCAAATTAGCACCCGCCTGGGGGATGTAGAAGCCAATTTGGAGAAACATCTGATTCTGGCGCGTGAAGCCGCTCAATCTGGCGCGGAATTGATAGTTTTTCCTGAGCTTTCGCTGACCGGTTACGTTTTGCAAGACATCGCCGCTACGGTTGCTCACCGCCCCGTGGCGGAAGACCCTGTGTTTCGCCCGCTGTTGCAGGCTTCTAACGATTTGGATATGGTGGTTGGGTTTGTCGAAGAGGACCGCCGCTACCGCTATTACATTGCGGCGGCGTATCTTTCGGCCGGGCGAGTGGTTCATGTTCATCGCAAGGTGTATTTGCCGACGTATGGTATTTTCGATGAGCGACGTTACTTTGCGGCGGGAGATTGCTTCCGTGCTTTTGAGACGCGCTTTGGTCGGGTCGGAATGTTGATTTGTGAGGATTTTTGGCACGTTTCTTCGCCTTATGCGCTCTGGTTGGATGGGGCGGACGTATTTTTGATGACTTCTGCCTCGCCTGGGCGTGGCGTGACGGATGAAATTCTTGGCTCGGCGCAATGGGTGCAGGATGTCAATCGGGCCTATTCTGGTTTGTTTACTTCCTTTTTTGCGCATGCCAATCGGGTAGGGTTTGAGGATGGGCTGAATTTCTTTGGTGGTTCGACCATTTTTGACCCGGATGGTCGTATGATTGCTCGCGCGCCTTATAACGAGGAGGCCCTGACGTTGTGCGAAATTGACTTGGCTCAATTGCGTCGCACGCGTGTTCGATTGCCTTTGTTGCGCGATGAAAGGCCCGAAGTTTTGCTGAAAGCACTGCAACGAATAGATGCGCTAAAATAATGAAGGCCAGGTAGGTGGTGAATGAACATTGACCTTTCTATCAATCCTTCTTTGGTGCGCGGTTTGCTGACGCGCTTTATTCGCACGGAAATTACGCGCACCGGCTTTTCACGTGGGGTGTTGGGTCTTTCAGGGGGGATTGATTCGGCGCTGGTGGCGTATTTGGCTGCGGAAGCGCTGGGGCCGGAAAATTTGCTATGTGTGCGTATGCCGTATAAGACCTCTTCACAAGATTCGCTTGACCATGCGATGCTGGTGATTCAGGATTTGGGCGTGCCTTATCTCGATGTGCCGATTAGCGAGATGGCCGATGGCCTGATTGCTCGTTTTCCCGACATGTCAAATGTCCGTAAGGGCAACATTATGGCGCGCTGCAGGATGATTGTTTTGTATGATCAGTCGGAGGCGTTTAAGGGATTGGTCATTGGTACAGGAAATAAGACCGAAATTCTGCTTGGTTATTCGACCTTGTATGGCGATTCGGCGCATGCGCTCAACCCCATTGGGGATTTGTATAAAGCGCAGGTGCGGCAACTGGCGCGGGAGGTCGGCGTGCCGCAGCCGATTCTGGAGAAAGCCCCTTCGGCCGATTTGTGGGCTGGGCAGACCGATGAACAGGAGCTAGGTTTTACCTATGAAGAGGCAGATAAATTGCTTTACTTGCTGGTAGACCAGCGTTATACGCCTGAGGAGTGTGTGCAGGCCGGTTTTGAGCGCGCTTTTGTGGAGACGGTGGTTCGACGTGTGCGTCGTAATCACTTTAAGCGTGTGATGCCGCCGGTTGCTAAAATCACTACCCGCACGGTAGGATATGATTTTTTATATTTGCGCGATTGGGGAACGTGATTGAGCGTGTTGTGTGCGCTAAAAGCAGAGCAGCGAGTTTGTTCTCGCTGCTCGTTTGCTAAAAGGCAGGTTTTTCGCGGTTCTGCTATTAAATCAGGTCTTCCATTAACTTCATGGGTACTACGGCGCAACCGACGATGCCCGGGCCGGTATGGACACCAAGCACCGGTGAAATACGGTTTACTTCTAGTTTCGCAACATTCAATCGTTCTTCTACCATCTCTGAGAGCATTTCTGCGCCTTGTTGGAAGCGCCCATGCAAGACGTTGACCCACAGCGGGGTACGCTGATAGACGCTGACCAAGTAGTCGGTGAGCGATTGTAGCGCGGCCGGGATGGTGCGCGCTTTGCTGACCGTGCTGTATTTGCCATCTTCGTGTGAAACATGGATGACCGGTTTGAGTTTTAAGACCGAGCCTAGCAAAGCTTGTACCCGTCCAATGCGGCCACCGCGTGCCAGGTATTCCAGCGTTTCGAGGGTGTAGATGACTTCGGTTTGCTCGCGAATGGCTGCCATGCGCTCTTGGATTTTTTCCATCGTCCAGCCGGCGCGCTGTCCGAGCGCTGCCGCCAATACTTGAAAGCGCTGTCCACCCGAGAGGGTCATCGTATCCCAAAAGTGGACATTGGCTGCCTCTCTGGCTTGCTCTCCGCCGACTTGCGCCGAATTGAGCGTGCCGCTTAAGCCCGAAGAGATGTGAATAGAGAAAATTTCTTTGCTGCTCTCGGCGAGTTTGCGGTAGAGTTGTTCGAACAACCCGCTGGAAGGTTGGGCTGTGCTTGGGATGGCCGGGCGCATGGCTTCCAGACGGTTGTAAAAATCATCGGCGCTGATGTCGGCGGAGTTGACTTCGCCTTCCGGAAATTGAATGAAGAGCGGCGCTTGTGTTATGTCCAGTTCTTCTAGCTCGCTGGTGGGCATATCGGCGGCGCAATCGGTTACAATTTTCATGAAATCTCGCTTTCTGAGGGGAGGGGTTCTTTTGATAGAATCTCACATGAGACGCCCCCATTTTACACGCAAAGGTAAGATTTTCATGAAGATTCCCCTGCGCCCGACTCATTTGTTAGTGAATTTGACTCAGTTGCGCCGCAATGTGGAGGCGATTCGTGCCAGGGTTCAGCCGGCAAAGGTGTTGGTTATGCTTAAGGCCAATGCGTATGGTCATGGCGTGGAGGGTGTCGCACCGTATATTGAGCCGTATGTAGATTATATCGGGGTCGCGGTTTTGGACGAAGGTGTTCGTTTGCGAGAACTTGGAATCACCAAGCCGGTGTTGGTGGCCGGTGGAACTCTGCCAGAGCATGTCCCCTATTACCTAGCCTATGACTTGACCTTGACGGTTTCACATCCGGCGGTGTTGCAAGCCGCCGCGGCTGCTGCCGAATCGGCAGGCAAGCAGATGAAAGTGCATCTTAAGATTGATACGGGTATGGAACGTTCTGGTGTGCGTTGGTATGAGGCCAAAGCGTTGCTGCAACAATCGCTGCGCTGCCGACAGCTGGATATTGAGGGGATTTACACGCATTTTGCCAATTCCGAAACCTTGGAATCTCATGAAACGCCCAAAAAATGGGGATATGCCTATCCGAGCGAGCAACTCGCGCGTTTTCACGAGGTGTTGTCGTTTTATGAAAAGCACAGCCTGCCGCGGCCACGCTTGGTTCATGCGGCCAATTCGGGGGCGATTCTCAATCTGCCGGAGAGTTTTTTTGATATGGTGCGGCCGGGCATTCTGTTTTATGGAATTTACCCTGATCGAGGCGTTTTGCGTTCGGTGCAGGTCGCCCCGGCGGCTACTTGGAAATCGCAGGTCGTGTATAGCAAAATCACGCAAGCCGGGCATCCGGTCAGTTATGGCTCGCTATGGGTTTCGGACCATGCGGTGCGCACCGTTACGGTTCCGTGCGGTTATGCTGATGGTTACTTTCGGCGCATGACCAATCAGCCCAAAGTGATTGTGAATGGCAAGAAATATCAACAGGTTGGACGGATTTGCATGGACCAGTTTATGGTCAATCTGGAATCGGATGATGCTGACTTGGGTGATGAGGTGATTTTGCTTGGCAAGGCTGCGAGTGGCGAACAAATTTTGCCCGAAGATTTGGCTGAATGGGCCGGAACCAATGCGTATGAAGTGATGACAAATATCTCAGCGCGTGTGCCGCGCGTATTTTTTCAGGAGGAAGAATGAATCTGCAACCGTATCTCGACTTTGCGTCTGACATTGCGTATCGTGCCGGAAAAATCACACTGGGTTATTTTAACGCCGGCGTTCGCCCGGATTACAAGCCGGATGATACTCCTGTGACTGCGGCAGACCGCGCTGCCGAAGAATTTTTGCGCGCCGAAATTGAAAAACGGTATCCGCACCATGCGATTTTGGGGGAAGAGTTTGGTCAGAATCGCGCTTTGTCTGATGCGCCAGAAGCAGCAGGGGGGGCAATGCGCTGGATTCTAGACCCAATAGACGGTACCAAGGCCTTTTTGCGCGGCGTGCCTTTGTATGGTGTCTTGGTTGGTTTAGAAATTGATGGCCTGATTGAGGTGGGTGTGGCTTACTATCCGGCTACGGATGAATTGCTTTGTGCGGCAACCGGCTTGGGCGCGTGGTGGAATGGTCGCCGTGCACATGTTTCACAGACCAAGCAGCTGGAGCGTGCTTATCTTTGTTATACCAACGAGCGCAGCATGTATCGCTATGGGCGTGGGGCTGTGTGGGAAGAATTGAGCCAGGCTGCCTATGAATCACGCGGTTGGAGCGATGCCTATGGATACCTGTTGGTCGCTACGGGGCGCGCCGAAGCCATGTTTGACCCCGTGATGCAGATTTGGGATTGCGCACCTTTCCCGGTTATCTTAAGAGAAGCGGGTGGCTATTTTGGCAGTTGGGATGGCCGCGAAGGACATACCTATGGGGAAGCGATGGCTTGCAACGCAGCATTGAAAGAGGAGTTGGTGCGCCGCGTGGCAGGTCAGTAAATCGGGCCGGGAGGTCATTTTTCCTTTAGCGCCTGGTACAATGCTGCCCCGCTTAGCCCTTGTTCACGCAAGGTTTTTGCACGGGTTCGCTCGAACCAGAGATTGTCTTCTGTGTCACCGGCCCGAAAGGTGATGCCAATTTGTCCGGGATTGGAACCGAGTATTTTATCTAGTGGCAAGCCGTCAATCACGTCTAGGGTTTGTTCTAGCAGTTTGCCTAACGTAATCGGGTTGTTGAGTGTGTCTATTTCCAGCGTGATATAAAAGTCTGTTTGTCTGGCTACGAAGCGCTCTATCCGCCCATCACCAAAGACACAATTCTCCCCATAGGCCGAGGCGCGCGCAACCCTGACCGGTAATTCCGCCTCTTTGAGCTGTTTAAGCAGTTGCTCCGAAAGTTGCGTTAAGTCTTGGCTGGCCCATACAAATGCGCAGGTGTTTACTGTTTCGGTTGGGGTTTCCGGCGGCGGCAGGGCGGTTGGGTTAGGTGGGGGAAATGCCCTGGGCAAGCTACATACAGTGCCTAGCAGGATGAAGGCAATCAAAAGCAGCACGAGGCGGGCCAAAGGGCGGGACATGTTTTTAGGGCTGGCGGAACTCTAACAAGATGGAACCTGGGTACGGTTTGCCGTCTTCACTCGTGCAGACGGGGGCAATCAGGCCGGTAATGCGGGTACGTCCCTCGGATAGGCTGAGGGCGTATTCTATCTCGCTTGTTAATTTGAAATCAGCGTAGCCGGGACTGATTTCGTTCTTGAAACCGGTAAAGAAGTGCTCTTCGCCTGCGAACCAGGTGATGACCAATTCTTGCCCGGCGGCAGGCTGCCCCAGGGCATTTTTCAAATTCACTTGAAGCAAGCCCGGTTTTTGGGGGTCGCAGAACGTGGATTGGTTTATCAGCGCAAAGGGGGCGCCGGGCGTAGGGGTAAGGGTGCGGGTAGGACGCAAGGTGGCCGTCGGGAACAAGGGGCGGGTTGGAAAGGGTGTATCGGTGGTGGTGGGAGTGGGTGATGGTTGATTGGAATCTTCGGTCGGTTCCAGGGTGGTAGGCAGTGGTTCTACGGCAGGGGGTTGTTGCTCCGATGGTGTGCTTGTTTCCAGCGGGGGGGTGGTCTTGTCGTTGGGTGTCGCTAGTGGTTGAGATTGAAGCGCTTCGGATAAGTTGGCCAAGATGCGCACTCTTTCAATCGAGACGTTCGCTGCTAGCAGACGTTGTGCCTGTTCGCCAAGTGCCAAGAGCGGGTCGGGGTCGCCTAAGGTCGCTAACCGAGCGCGAGCACGTCCCAAGTCACCACTAACGGTATAGGCCGCTGCAATCATGAAGCGATATTCGTCTTTGAAATCTGCGCGCAGCGAGGCCGGTGCTGTATTTACCGGCTCAGATTGCGGTATTCCCCAGGCAATTGCAACCCCCAGGCCAATGCCAAGCAACAGGCCGGTGAAGAGGAACCAAGGCCCGCGCTTCTCGCTCATGGTTGCCACACCTGCAGGGCGAGGGTCAGGTCTTGCAGCAGTTGAATATCTGCGGGAGCGTATCCGTTCTGGCGGGCAAAATCCAGCGCAGCAGAGGCGATTGCGGCGGGTGGCTGGCTGCCGAGCAAGGCCAGGCGGCGTGCGGCGGCTTCGACATCTTTTTCGCTTTCGAATACTTCAGCTACCATCAGGCAATAATCGGCTTTGTAATCGGCGCGCAAACTGGAGGGGATGGTATCTACATACTCTACCGGGCTGACCACCCAGCCATAATATAAGCCTAGGCCAGTACCAACCAGGATAGATAAAAAGAACAAAACCCAGCGTTTCGCGGTCATGGGGATAATTCTACCGCTGTTTGGGCATTCGAGGCGGCAGGGCCCATATCGAATCAATATCCGGGCAGGAGACCGGCGGCACCCAGGAACTTCCCCTTATTGCTGCTTCCTCTCGGACCTGACAAGGTTCGGAGAGTCCTGCCGCGCCGGGCCTGCCCGGACAGGGTGCAAGCATACTCGATGTGTGGTGGAATGTCAACTTTCGCCAAGTGGCTATAGCCATGTGGGGGATGACTTTTGCAAAAAAGTTGTGCACGTGTATGTTTTGCTATACGATTTTGATAGTCTGTAAGGGTATTTTATAAATTCGCCGTATAATGGAAAAGAAACTGAACATAGTTTGGGAGACGGTGAACTAGTTGGCCGAATTGGTCGCTGCCTTGAATTGGGGCTAAGCCACTAGGGAGTCAGTGCGAAACCGGCCCAGCGGGATCAATCTAAATATGCCGGGAGACTCTTTTATGATATTTTTTTCACGCAATCGTTTCTTTTTTCTCCGGGCACTCCTGGTGTTGTTTCTGCTTTTGGCACAGACTGCCTGGTGGCAGCCTGTGACAGAGGCTGTGGCGGCACCCCAGGAGCGCTTGTTGCTTGCCCAACCCCCTGCTGTTTCTCTGAATGTGCCAGCGCAAGCTTTCATCGGGAGCACTGTTAATTTTACGGTGACTTTTGATAACCCGGATTTGAACGACCCTGGTTATGGCCCCTTAATTGACCTGATTATTCCTCGGAACGGGGCCGATGGGAACCAGAACACCAATCCGCCGCTCGACGGCCTGACCTTCGTTAGTGCGACGTATTTGGGTTCGTCCATCGAAAACACCGTGCTGACCTTCCCCGGCTCCGGCGGCGTGACCTGTGTCAACCATCCCTACATGGTCAACAATACCGGCAACCCGGTGCAGGTGTGTGGCAACGCAGGCGATACGCTGGTGGCCTTGCGCCTGCCCTTTGGTTCGTTCACGCCCGACCAGCCCCCGCTGACGGCGAACATCACTGTTTCAATGAGCAACCTGGCCGACCTCGGCACGCCGCTTACCATCCAGGCGCGCGGTGGCTATCAATTCGGCTACACCCCGCTCAACGACTGGTGTTGCGGTGACGACCCCAGTGTGACCTTTAGCAGCTGGGTGAATGGCAGCGTCACTCCCACCCTGTTCACGCTTTCCAAATCCTACAACGGGCCAGAAGACGAAACCGCCACCGGGCCGAACTTCCCTCGTCAGTACACCGTCACGGCGCAAATTGCCCCCGGACAGACCATGACCGCCTTTAACTTGACGGATGTGTTGCCGGCGAATATGCAATTTGTCTCGCTGATTGGCACGACCCCCGGCGGCGCAACATGCTCCACGCCCTCAACCGCTACCCCCGGTGGCACGCTTTCTTGTAATTTCGCCTCGGTCAGCGGCACGGTCAGTATGACCTTCTCGTACTACATCCCGTTGCGTGAGGCGGGCGGCGGCTCGGTCATCAACCCCTCCACCGGCGATGATGCCCTCTCCTGCAACAATGCCAGCAGCGGAGGAACATGGACGCCGCTTGACCCGCGCGATACCGGCGCGACCTTCACGCAGAATCCAGCCGGTTGTGAACATACCCTCACGCCCAAATCCATCGCCACCCAAAAGGGCGTCAGCGTGGTGGGCGGCGGTCAGCCTGCGCCCGGACGCACGCTCGAATATGTCATTGACATCCAGATTTCCGATTTCTTCGTCTTCGACCAGGTGGTGCTGACGGATACCATTTCCGACGGACAGCGCTTTGATACCACCTTTACGCCTACGCTCCAAATCATCGGCAATCCCGCCTCCTACAACTCCTCTGGCGCGTTCAACGCTGCCAACTACACCGTCAGCCCCAACTACACCCCCGCCGACCCGGCCCCTAACGATGGCACGACCACCATCACCTTCCGTATTTCTGATGAAATGATTCTGCGCTCTGGCAATGGTCGTCTCATCGGTGGCTGTGTGCCGCCCGGCGGCGTAGTCGGTGACCCAGCGTGCAGCGGCTACAATGACGGTCCCACCACAGCCCGTGTCGTTTTTCGCGCGGTCATTCAGGAAAACTTTAGCGATACCTTCCCCTCCGGTGACCCCAGCGTGGACCAGGGGGATGTGCTGAACAACACCGAGTTTGTCAATGGGCGCATTCTTTCCACGACCGATGCCTCCACGCCGACCGGTTTTACCGAGCCGGATGGCTCCAGTGCCAGCGTTACCATTGGGCGCGGCGCGCTGACCAAGGCTGTGTATGCCGTCAATGGCAACACTTCCTTTTCAACCCCGGTGCGCGTGGGCGCGGGCGATACCGTCACCTTCCGCCTGACCTATACCCTCGTCACCAGCGATTTCGAGAACCTGGTCCTCACCGATTACCTGCCTCTGCCCATTTTTAGCGCGACCGAAGTAACCAGCCACATTGATTCAGTCTGTGGCGTCCCAGCAGCGGGAACCTCCTGTCTTGGTCCGGCGGATACCTATGACGGATTGCCAGCCGCCAACACCCCGACCGTCAGCAACAACGGCACGAGCAACTGGGTACGCTGGTCGTATGGCAATTACGATGGCCCCAACAACACCTTCTCCGTCATTGATATTCTGTTCACCGTTACCGTTCGCAATGACCCCTTTGCCGATAACCTGCACCTGACCAACCAAGCCTATGTGACGGAAGGCTCGACCAACGGCCAGCCCGGCGAAGCGGCCTCCATTGTGGAAATCACCTACACCTCGCCGGTTATGACCACCACCAAGAGCGTGGTTGCCACCGACAACCCCGCGCCGACCTTCACCCCGCCCCTGCCGATTGCGTTCACCGCGCCAGGTTCTCCAGGCCCACGCTGGAGCGGGACGATTAATTCGGCCCTGCTCACGGCCACCCCGATTGATAGTGACCTGAGCGGCGTGGATGCCGGCGACCTGGTGACTTTTGCAATTTTCCTGGTCAACGAAGGCACGGGCATCAACGGCGCGTTCGATATTGTCATTCAAGATACCTTCGATGCGCTCGGCTTCGAATATCCCATCGCTGGCGACCCAAACAGCATTAACCTGCAAATCTATTATGGCAACGGCTCTGGGCCGATTTCATACACCACGCCCGCCGATACGCCCGCCACGCCTGGCAACCTGTTCGGCGCAGGCATTAAACTGGTAGACCCGGTGGGTCAAGGCGTTGGTTCGGCGCACGACCCCAACCTGGGCAACAATGTGATTGTCATCACCTATGACCTGCGCATGCGCAGCGACGTTTCGCCCGGCACATACCCCAATACCGCCACGCTCGTGAACTATTCTGGCTCCGAAGGCGGCCCCAATTTTCTGCCACAGCCGCAATCCGATGACGCAACGGTGACTACGGATGACCCGCTGCTCGCCAAAACCCTGGTTGGCACGGAAATCAACACACCCCAAAACTCTAACACCCAGGCAGTCATCGGAGAATTCGTCACCTACACCGTCACCCTGACCGCGCCGGAAGGCACGCTGCCCAACGCTCAAATTGTAGATACCCTCGATGCCGGACTGGCCTTTGTTGACCTACAATCGGTGGTCGTCTCCAATCCCGATACCGATGGCGCCGGAGCGGGGGATGACGGCATTTACAGCAGCGTGATGACCTTCAACGCGGGGGGCAACTGTACCAACTGTACCCCCGGCACAGGCGCCGGCAGCAACCCGCTCATTTCAGCCTTTGGCGGGCAGGATGGCCGCCGCATTGCGTTCGACCTGGGTACATTGGTCAACACCAATCGGGATAATAACGTAGTCGAAACCATCACCCTCACCTACCGCGCCGTTGTCATCAACGTGGTCGGCAATCAGGGCGGCGGCTTGCGCAACAACGAAGCCGCGCTCACCTGGCTGAACGACAGCCTGCCCGCCGTCTCCGCGCCCAACATCACCATCATCGAGCCAGTCATCAACACCGCCAAAGCCGTTGCCCCCGCCACCGCCGACGCGGGCGATACCGTCACCTTTACCATCACGCTCACCAACCCGGCGGCGGGTTCTACCACTGCGCACGATGTCTCGTTTAGCGATACCTTACCCGCCACGCTGACTTACCTCCCCGGCACGCTGGCCCTCGGTGCGTGCAGCGCGGCAACCCCGCTCACGCTTAATGATAGTGGCGCGCCTACCCTGACCGGTTCGGGCGGCCTATTCCAGCCCGGGCAATCGTGTACCATCACCTTCCAGGCAACGGTCAACTACTCCGCCGCGCCGGGGCAAACAATCACCAACACGGCCATCTCACGCTGGACCAGCCTGCCCGGCGATGTCAATGACCGTTCCTCCTTCAACACCGATTCCGATGAGCGCACCGGCGCCGATGGCGTGGGCGGCGCGCTCAACGATTACGCCAGCCAAGGCGCGGTCAACCTCACCATCAACAGCGTGCAGCCACAGAAATTCCTGGCCTCCACCTCCGAAGCCCATACCGGCCTGGTCAGCGGCACCCAGCGGGTTGCCATTGGTGAAATCATCCGTTACCGCATGGTGGTGCAGTTGCCCGAAGGCACCAGCCTCAACTTCCAGATTCGGGATAACCTGCCTGGTGGCCTGAACTATCTGGATGACGGCACCGCCCGCCTGGCGCTGCTTTCTAATGGTTCACCGATTGCCTCCACCGAACCGACCGGCAGCACGCTTGGCCTGGCGCTCGGCAGCGGCTCGTTTGGTTCTGGCCCCTGGGTCAATGGCAACGACCCAACCCTGGTTACGCCCACCTACGCCCTGCCCGACCCGAATGTGGGGTCGTCGAACTCGCTTACGGCAGACCCTGATGTCTACGGCAACGGCACCGACCCCTTCTTCAAACTCGGCACACTGACCAACAACGACAACGACGCCGATGCCGAATACGTCATCATCGAGTTCAACGCCCTCGTCAACAATTCCGCCGCCGGGAGCAATGACGCTGGCGACCCTCACAATAACACCTTTAGCGTGTTCATTGGCGGGACGCAAAACGGCCCGAACTCGAACCCGGTGCAGACCATTGTTGCCGAACCCTTCCTCAGCCTCGCCAAAACCCTGGCGACCATCCCCACCGACGCCGGCGACCCGATTACCTACACCCTGACGATTACCTCCGCCTCCGGCGCCAACCGCTCCACCGCCTTCGACCTGACCCTGACAGACACCTTCGACGCCAATCTGACCGGTCTGACCGTCTCTGGCGTGACCGCCTCGCAAGGCCCAACCTGCGTGGGCAACGGCGCCGGGACGACCGCCTTCAGCCACAACGGTGGTTCTTTTAGCGGCAGCACGCTCACCTTCACGGCCACCTGTCTCGACCCCGGTCAAACCATCACTATCACCATCACCGGAACGGTTGCCGCCACCGCGCCGGTCGGCTACGTCATCCCCAACACGGCCAACCTGGTCTACACCTCCCTGCCAGGTCCCAACGGCACCACCAGCAACCCCACTGGCTCTTCCACTCCTGGTACATCTGGTTCGGACACCGGCGAACGCGACGGATCAGACGGCCCGGGTGGCGCAGTGGATGATTACGCCGCGACTTCCACGGTCAATACGCCGCTCTCTGTGCCGCAAATTGACAAACTGGCGCCCAACCCGACCTTCTATGTGATTGGCGAACAGGTCACATTCGATATCCTCGTCACGTTGCCCGAAGGGCTGACGCCTAACCTACAGGTGGTGGATGACCTGCCGCTTGGCCTGGAATACGTCAGCCACCAGGTGATTACCACAGCGGCTGCCAGTGGCGGCGTGTTGGTGGCAGATTACAACGGCACGCTCCCCGCGCCCACCGTCACGGCCCCCGGCGGCTCAGGCGGCGACCTGACCCTGGCCTTTGGCAACACCACCACCGCTGCCGATAATGTGGCCAATAACAATGCCTTCCTCGTCCGCGTGGTGGCGCGCGTTCTCAATGTGGCCGGTAACCAGAACGGCACAACGCTTACCAACTCCGCAACCGTCTCGTGGACCGGCGGCTCGGCCAATGACACTACCCCCATCACCTTGCGTGAGCCAGAACTGGACATCCAGAAAGCCGCCAACGACACATCCTGGCTCTACGGGCAGACCGTCACCTACACCATCACCGTCTCTCACCTGGCCTCCAGCACAGCGGATGCCCGTGACCTGACGATTACCGATACCATCCCGAATGTCCTGACATACGTTCCTGGCTCCATCACCGCTTCGGCGGGTTGTGTGGCCGATGATACCGGCGCGCCTACGCTGACCTGGACCTGCGCCACCCTGCCGTTAGCCAGCACCGCCACGCTCACCTACCAGGTCACGGTCAACAGCCCGCCCGGCCCGCCGCCCTTCCTGACTGGCGACACTACCGTCACCAACACCGCCAACCTGACCTGGACCTCCCTGCCCGGCGCCAATCCCGATGAGCGCGATGGCTCCGGCGGCGTGAACGACTACCGCGACAGCGATGGCGAAACCGGCGGCCTGGAACAGTACTACGCCCTCGGCAACCGCGTCTGGTTTGACACCAATAACAATGCCCAAATCGATTCGGGTGAAGTTGGGGTGAATGGGGTCATCGTTCAGCTGTATGCGGCAGATGGGAGCGGCAACCCCACCGGCCCCGTCTTGGCAACGGACACCACTTCCGGCGGCGGTTACTATCATTTTGATTTCCTATTGCCTGGTGATTACGTCGTTGTCCTGCCGGTCTCCAACTTCGCTTCAGGCGGCGTCTTAGAAGGCTACTGGTCATCGCAAACCACTCGTGCCAACACTGGAACAATCACTGAAACTCTCGCGCCTGACCCAGACAATAATGTCGATTCGGACGACAACGGCACGCTCCAGACCGCTGGGGCGTTCAGCGGCGCGGTGCTTTCGCGTGCGGTTACGCTCGGGGGGGCTGCTGAACCAACCGGCGAAACCGATTTGGAAAGCGGCGTGGGTCAAGGCGCGCAACCCGATAACCGCGCCAACCTGACTGTGGACTTTGGCTTCTACCGCACCGAGATAGGCAACCTTGTCTTTGAAGACATTAACGTCAATGGAAACTTCGATAGCGGCACCGATAACGTGCTCAGCGGCGTGACGGTGGAACTGCTCTCCGGCGATGGCTCGACCGTCTTGGCCACAACGACCACCTCCATCGGCGGGCTGTATCTCTTTAGCGGTCAGCCAGCGGGGAATTACATCGTGCGCGTCACCGCCCCCAGCGGCATGATTAGCACCATTGATGCCTACGCCCCTGCTGATACGGCAGACCCCGATACCAATACCGACAACAACGACAACGGCCTTGGCACAGCGGGTGGGGTAGTTTCTTCCAATCAACTCACCATGCAAGCCGGGGAAGTGGCTGCCAACATCACCGTGACCAATGCCAATGGCACCACCACCGACCCAACGGTTGACTTCGGTTTCGTCTTTGCCTACGCCCTCGGCAACCGCGTCTGGTTCGATACCAACAACAACAGCCAAATTGACTTTGGCACAGAACTCGGCGTGGACGGAGTGGTGGTGAACCTGTACCGCAACGATGGCACGGGAAGCTACGTCTTCATAGCGACCGACACCACTGCCAACGGTGGCTATTACCTGTTCGACAACCTGCTGCCCGGCGAATACATTGTCGCTCTGCCTGTTTCTAACTTTGCTGCCGGCGGCGTGCTGGATGGCTACTGGTCGTCGGGCACGACCCTGAACGGAACAGGTGCCATCACCGAAGCCGCTGCCCCCGATCCCGATAATGACCAGGACTCGGACGACAACGGCACACTCCAGACCTCCGGCGTCTTCACTGGGCAGGTCATTTCCCTGCCGGTCACGCTTGGCCCCACCGGTCTGACCGAACCGGCCGGCGAAACCGACCTGGAAACGGGTCTCGGCCAGGGCACCCAGCCCGATGGCCGCGCCAACATGACCGTCGACTTCGGCTTCTACCGCGTCTCGGTCGGCAACCTGGTCTATACCGATGGCGATGAGAACGGTAACTACGATGGCGGCCCGCTTGATGCGCCCCTGCCCGGTATTACCGTCTACTTATATGCCTCCGATGGCGTGACCGAAATCTTCGTCGGCCCGGATGGCATCCTCGGCACGGCGGATGATGCCCCTGGTGGCGTTGTCACCGATGCGGGTGGCAATTACCGCTTCGACGGCCTGCCGCAAGGCAACTACATCGTGCTAGTCGATGCACCGTCCTCCACCACTAGCACCATTGACACCTACAACGCCGCCGACAGCGCCAACCCGAACACCAATGCCGACAACAACGATAACGGCCTTGGCACTGGCGCAGGCACGGTCTCTTCTGCCGTCTTCACGCTCACCCCCGGCTCGACCGGCGCGCTCAACAACAACACCGTCACCCATGCCAGCGGCTCCACCCACGACCCGACCGTTGACTTCGGCTTCATCCCGCAATACGCGCTCGGCAACCGTGTCTGGTACGATACCAACAACAACCGCCAAATTGACGCCGGCGAAGTCGGCATTGACGGCGTGATGGTGCAACTCTACGCCGCCGATGGTTCTGGCAACCCCACCGGCGCGGCGCTGGCAACGACCATCACCGCCAACGGCGGCTACTACCTGTTCAATAACTTGGCTTCTGGCAATTACATCGTTGTCCTGCCAGCCTCCAACTTTGCGACCGTCCTCAACGGCTACTGGTCCTCTGGCACGACACGCAACAATGACGGCTCGCTGACCGAAATCGCCGCCCCTGACCCGGATAACGATACCGATTCTGATGACAACGGCCAATTGAACCTGTTCGGCAGCCTGCCCGGCGCGGTGGCATCCTCTCCAGTCACCCTCGGCTTGGGCCCGGTCGAACCCACCGGCGAAACCGACCTGGATGGCGGCATACAGGGCCAACCCGATGCCCGCGCCAACATGACCGTGGACTTCGGCTTCTACACCATCCGCCTTGGCAACCAGGTCTGGAACGATGCGAACAACAACGGCCTGCTGGATGGCGGCGAAACCGGCATCGATGGCGTGACTGTGCAACTGTGGTCTGCCGATGGCTCGACCCTGCTCGCCACAACCACCACCGCAGGCGGCGGCCTCTACACCTTCACCGGTCTACCACAAGGGAGTTACATCGTCCGCTTGCCGGAGGGCAACTTCCAGGGCGCAGGCGCGCTGCGTGACTTCTACTCCAGCACCGGCGGTGGCGCATACGAACCTGCCCCCAACCCGGATGCCGTCACCGTGGATGATGACGACAACGGCACGGAAGTCGGCAGCCTGGGCTTCCCCGGCGGCTACATCCAAAGCGGCGTCTTTGCCCTCACGCCGGCAGCAGAACAGACCACCAATCCTGCCAATGGCTCAACCACCGAATTCCGTGTGGACTTCGGTGTCTACAACCAGCAACGGGTTGACCTGACCGTGACCAAAGATGATGGCATCGGCTACTACCTGCCCGGCGGCACGCTGACCTACACCATTGTGGTTCGCAATGACGGCCCGGCAGATGTGGGCGGCGCTACCGTCACAGATAACCTTCCAGCCCAAATTGCCAGCTGGGAATGGACGTGTGTCACCACCGGTGGGGCTACCTGCAGTGGTTCGGGTGGCTTCATCGCCACCAACTTCACCAATATGGTGAGTATGCCGGTAGGGTCCACCATCACCTACACCGTCAATGCAAACATCGCTGCGGCAGCCACCGGCACACTCAACAATACCGTCACCGTCACCCCGCCGACTGGCGTCATCGAAACCGACCCCTCCGACAACAGCGATACTGATAGCGACCGCGACGCCATTCTCTCGGTTGAGAAAGACGACGGCCTGACCACTGTTGCTCCCGGCTCGGTTATCACCTACACCATTGATGTTCAAAACGTTGGCTTACAAGACCTGACCGCCGTGCGCGTGACGGATACCCTGCCTGCCGAAGTCACCTTCCAGAGCGCCGTGCCTGCTCCATCCAGCATTTCCGGCAGCACGCTCGAATGGACGGGCATCAGCCTGGCCTCTGGTGCTTCCACCACCATTACCGTCACCGTGCGCGTCAATGACACTGCCGTTGGGCCAACGCTCATCAACAGCGTGACCGTCATGGATGACGCCATCCCCGGCCTGACCGACAGCGATGACGACATTGACATCGTGGCATCTACCAATGGAAAAATCATCATCGGCGGCGATATTGACGTTGACCCCGATGACCCCTCTCACCCCGCGCCGCCGCCCCTGCCGCGCGTCCTGATTGGCGAAGTGGTCACCTATCAGATTAGCCTGGATGTTCCCGCCGGCGCCACCCTGACCAATCTGCAAGCGCTCGACATCCTCGACTCGGGCCTGGCCTTCGTCAGCTGTGTCAGCGTGGATGGCGGCAATCTGACCACCACTCTGCTCGGCGGCTTTGCCGATTCTTGTAACGACCCGCTCAATCCCACCGTCCAGGCTGAACCATTGGGCAACCCCTTGCCGGTCAACCAAGGCCGCCGCATCACCTTCGATTTTGGCGATGTGACCAACCCATCGGCCATTCAGAGCGAAACGCTGCTCATCACCTACGAAGTCGTGGTGCTAGATATTGCTGCAAACGTCAACGGAGTCGGCGGTCTAAACAACACGGTTCTGTGGAGTTGGGATGGCGGCTCGCTGGCAGCTTCTGCGCTTCCGCTCGAAATCATCGAACCTGATTTGAGCATTGACAAAAGCGCTCAACCGACCACCCTGCCCTTTGGCAGCCCGGTCACCTTCTCGCTTTCCATTGCGCACACCCCTGAAAGCCGCGTAGATGCCTATGATGTGGTGGTAACCGATGTCCTGGCGTTGAACTTTGAACTCATCCCTGGCAGCATCCAAACCGATGGCTTGGCGCCCACCTCCACCAATTACAATCCGGCCACGCGCACGCTCACCTTTGTTTGGGATGTCTTCCCGCTAGGGCAAACCGCCACCATCACCTTCCAGGCTATCTTTGTTGGCCCATCTCCGGCCACCAACACGGCCAATGTCGCTTGGACCAGCCTGCCGATTGACCCACAGCCAAATGGACAGCCGGTATCGCTTTCAGATTACAACGATTTTGCCAACGAACGCTGGTACGACCCAGCAGATGCAGCAGGGATTAATAATTATGGTGCTTCGTCTACAATCACCATCAATGCCCCAGCAGCCCTGCCGGCTACCGGTTTTGCACCTGGTCGAATGACGCAACTGCCCGCTCAGCCTGCTGAGAAAGCCTATACCAATCTGGGCAACATGTGGCTGGAAATCCCCTCGCTCGGCCTGAACCTACCCATCACCGGCGTTCCGCTCACCGAAGATGGCTGGGACCTGACCTGGCTCTCCAACCAGGCCGGCTACCTGACCGGCACCACCTTCCCAGGGCAGGTTGGCACGACCGGTCTCACCGCGCACGTCACCCTAGCAGATGGCACGCCTGGCCCCTTCCGCAATTTGGATAAACTCTATTGGGGCAATGTGATTATCTTGCATGCCGATGGCTATCGGTACACCTATGAAGTCCGCGAAATGCGCACTGTTTTGCCTAGCGACTTCTCGGTCTTCAAAGAAGATGGCTACACTTGGCTGACCCTGCTCACCTGTAAGGGCTACGTCCCCTGGCTCGATACCTACAACTACCGCTATGCCGTGCGTGCTGTCTTGATGAAAGTCGAATATGAAGGGGTCGCTCGCACCCCCTCGCGTGGCTCAGACCGCTAATCGCAAATGATAAACAAACCCAGCGGCCGCCAGATTTGGCGGCCGTTGTGGTTTCTAGCGTAGAAAGATTGAACAAGAGATGTTCGCGTTTTTAGCCTTTTCCGGCGGTCAGTTTTTGAATTCGTTCGACTAAAATCTCTGCGGAAGAGGGCTTTTCGATAAAGTCATTGAATCCCAGCCGCAGTGCTTTTTCCACTTCTTGCGGGCTGCCCAAAGCCGAAAAGGCGATGATGGGAACACTGCTGAACGACCGAATGGCCTGGCAGACTTCCCAGCCGTTCATTTCGGGCATCATAATATCCAACAACACGAGATCAGGCGCTTGCGAACGGGCGAGTTCTAAACCCTCCTTGCCACTGTTGGCAGTTATCACTTCCATTCCGTAAATGCCAAGCAGAATGCGGATGAGTTTGGTAATCGAGGGGTCGTCATCTATGGATAAAATTTTGAGTGCCATGCTGTTTCCATCTGCTGGGTCAGTGTTTCCCGTTTTTTTGATTATACAGTAATCATCTATCAAATCAACGCTGATAGGTCTATTCTGCGCCAGGGGTTTCCTGTGGGCAGACCAAATTCTTTAGTCGGTTCGATTGGCCGTTTGGATAGGTGAACCAGATTTCGTATGTGGAAGAGAGCGGAGTTTTGTCATTGAGCGTCAGAAGATAGCCGCTACTCTGTCCAGGCGGCAGGCGAATTGGTTCCGAAAGATGACCGATAGAGTCTTCAGACGATGTGTTCCAGACATGGAAGATACCTGTCAATTCTTCACCATTGACCTGCACGGTTACATCTACCTGGCACTGCGTGCTCGAGGGCAGATATTCGACAGAGACCAGTACAACCAGTGGAACTGGAGTAACTGTCGGTGAGGGAGTGAGCGTGGGTGTAGGGGTACGGCTAGGGGTGAGGGTGCGCGTCGGCGAGGCGGTGGGGATGGTGGATGGTGGCGGAGAAAACACCGCTATGCTCATCATCACCAGAGAAAGCGCCACGGCGAGCATTCCAACCAGCGTAGCCAATGCATTGAGACGGCGGATATTTTGCTCTTTCATTTTCTGTTACTACCTCTGGCCCCACCACCGGAGATAGCCATCGTGCGAAGCGGTGAGAAAGACCCGTCCGCTTGGGTCGAATACCACATCGCGCAAGGCCTCGACGCGAGCAGGCAGTTTCCCAGAAAGCAAGAGCACGCCTTCGGGCAGGCTCCATACCCATAGGCGCGGCTCCCGCCATGCTCCACCCACACCGGCTAACAGGCGGCCGTCAGGCGAAACGGCAATTTTGCTAAGCGGTTCTTGGTTGGGTGTCTCTAACATGGTGGTTGGTGCACAATCTGATGTGCGCCATGAAGACATTGCTGTGCTACCGGCGGCGTACACGTGTGTTGAATCGGGTGTAAAGCGCAGGTCGGTTACGCCCCCTGCCTGAAACCATTGACACACCGGTTCGTCTTGCTCTACATCGAGCAGCCAGACTTGTCCTGTCAAGTCGCCAGTTGCCAGCCAATCACCGTTTGGACTAAACGCTACTACTGAAACGATGCCATTCATTTGCTCTGTGCGGATAATTTGTCCTTGTTCCCATTCCCAAACCAGCACAGTCGCATCGCTTCCGCCGCTTGCCAACCAGTTGCCCTGCGGATGGAAGGATACGCTATTGACTTCGGCGGTGTGTCCATGCAAAAGGCGCAAGAGAGTACCTTTTGATATTTCCCACAGCCGGATGAGACCCTCTGCTTCAGACGCTACAATCACATTTTCACCAGGGGCAAAGGCGACATCCAAAATGTAAACACCGTTTCCAGGCAGCCAGCGGATGGGGCGATTTGATGCTGTTTCGACCACCATCACACCTGTCAGGTCAGACCCGGCTGCGAGATAACGCCCTGAAGAAGAAAATGCGACTGAAGTGACTCGCGAGAGTAGAAAATTTTGACGGACGATTTGCAGCCTGGCTAACATTTCGGCTTCGATGGGCTTGAGCATACTCCAGGCTTGGGTCTCGCGTTCTTGACCTGTTTGGATGGTGTGTGTAACCTGCACAACTGCGTACCACATGCTCGCAGCGATGTATAGCCAAGTGATGAACGCTGCCAAGAATGGCAGGATGTGAGCAACCTGAGAGTGAGAGCGGGTGTGGGCAGGCATGATGTACATTGAATTGTACAATGAAATAAAGCAAAACTTTCCTCGTTCATCCCTCTAGACAAAGAAAGATGAACGAGGAAAGCTATGGTGGGCGAGTGATGAGAGAAAAAGGCGCGTTACTTGCGTGTGCTGAGTTTAAAGGGCAGATACAGCGGGCAGAACGCAACCGCGCTGGTCGCTACAAAAATGACTCCTAGCACTAAAAGAACAATGCCCAATGCACCGGTAACGGTTCCGCTGAAGTATAAGTAAGCAAACAAGACGGCAATCACCACGCGGATGATTCGGTCGGCAGTTCCCATGTTTGGTTTCATAGGTTTCTCCTGTAATAAATAGACGGTTTCTGTTTTGTTAGATGCGCGAGGTGCGAAAAAGTTGCTTAACGGCAAATGAGCACCGGGGCGCTTTGCTCGCGCAACATGTAATTTACCCAACTGCCCAGGGTTACTTCTTTCAGGATGGCGCTGCCATATCCGCCCATTAAAATCAAGTTAGCCTGGTGTTCTGTTGCAATCCGTTGCAGAGTTTCAGGCGAGGCTTTGGCCAGCACATATTTCGCCTGAATTTCGTGCAGCTCCAGGTATTCACGGGCGATTTTTTGCGTTTCAGCCGCGTGCGTCCCCTCACCGGTATAAACTACCAGCGCAGTCTTCCATTGTTCGGCCAGATAGGCGGCGACAAACAGGGCCTCTTTCGATTTCGCGCTGCCATCGAAGGCCAATATCGCACGGTCTAAGTTGGTGGCGCCGGTGGGCAAGGCCAACACGGGGCGCGGCGAGCGTGAGATGATTGCCCGCAACGGCGAGGCCAATCCGGAAAGCCCCGACCCAGGTGGGTAAACAATTTTCAGCATGACCAAGTCGGTCAAAATGGCACGCTCCAATATCTTTTTGGCCGGTTCGCCCACTTCAATGGCCAGCGCGCCCTGGATGTTGGCTTCTTGGCACATTGCCAGGAATTTTTCTTTGACTTGTTGGGCCTTGGGACTGGCGGCTTGTTTTTCGTCAGGGACGATGTGCAACCCATTGAGTTTTGCGCCTTCCCGTTGAGCCACCAGGATAGCCTGTTGTAATGCACGCCAACCCTCTACTTCGCCGCTAATCGGCACTAAGATGTCCTGAAAGAGATGCTCGGTGTAGCGGTCTATCAGGCGCGCTTGCCGCCAGGCACCGGTTTTATCGAGCGAGCCCCCGGCTTGTTCCTGCACGATGACATCGGCCACTACATCCGGGCGCAGCTGCCAGCCGAGTTCTTCTTGCAGGGCAGCTCGATGCTCTGAAAGCCACAGATACAGGTCGGTTTCCGTACGACCAGGGAACCAGCGCAACAAGCCGCGTTCGCGGATGATGTTGACCAGGGGCAGATATTCGGTATCGTACCAGTGCGTCAGCGCTTCTTCGTAAGAAATATCGCGTTGAAAATCAATCCCCATGTAATAGCGATGCACTTGGATGTACTCGCGCAGCTTGTCATATTGGCCAGGAATGGAAACGCTCAAGTCGGCTTCAGGGCGCAGGGTGTGTAGTTGCGTTTCATCTAGGAAGTCAGCATACTCGGCCTTTACAATTAAGTCGTCTGGGCTGACATCCGGTGTGAGGGGGACATTGGTTTTGACCTCAATCACACGTGCTTCGATGGTTTCCCATCCTTCTTGTCTTGCAATCGAAACGCGATGATTGCCGTCTAGCACAAAATAGACCTCGCCCACTTTGTATACTTCGATGGGTGGCCAACCGGTTGGATTGTCATCGAGCGAAGCCTTCACTCGCGCCCAGCGGTCTTCATCCACTGCTTGACGGGGCAGAAAGGTGCGGGTGAAATCGGTATAACGCCCCACACTGCCAACAATCGCTTTGACCGGGATGGTCTGGATGCCGCGTTCTGCACGCGCCTGCAGTTTGAGCTTTTGGGCAACTTCTTCGTAAGAAAGCAATTGGTTCGATTTGCCGGTCATGCGCGCCAAGATTTCCTCAAAAGCCGCTCGCTGGCGGGCTTGGTGGAAATCTTGAACGGCCTGACGAAAATTATCAGTTCGAGATTCCATAGTTTTCGTTTCTTAATCTGTTGCGCAAGAATGGCACTGCGCGACGGACGAGATGTGCATCATAAGCAGAGCGCGATTTTACTCGAAAAAATCAAAAATGCTGTTATCAGCAAGTTATCCAAATGGGTGAGTTTTGTAAACAAATTGTTCTGCTTTTATTCTCCAAATATAGAAAGGTAAAAATATTTTACAGCCAAATGCACCGCATGTCTGAACGAAAAATTGAGCAAGTATAATCGTTCCATCCCAAATCTCTATCTCTTGCGAGGAGGCGTATGACACTGACGCTTGGCACGGCTGCCGCACGGCGCGGCGAAATCACCTATGGCGAGTTTCCGCTGGTGCAACACCCGGTGGGTGGCATGGATACGCTACCGGTCATCTTGGCGCAGGGCCAGGCCGATGGCCCGGTCTTTTGGGTTACGGCCGGCATTCATGGCATTGAACATGCTGGTATTCAGGTTATCCATAAACTGATTACGCCTGAGTTGGTCAAGGCGTTGCGCGGGACGATTGTTGCCATCCCGGCACTGAACCCGGCCGGCTTGCGAACGTTGCAGCGACGCGCCTACTATGATGATGCCGACCCGAATCGTCTCTTCCCCGATGGGCGTGACCCCAAGCCTGACCCTGATCGAGCGCCTGCCTCGGCGCTAGAACTGGCTTACGGGCGGTTGTTTGAAGAAATCAAAAAAACGGCCAATTATTTCTTCGATTTGCACTGTATTAGTATCAACTCGCTTTCGTTTGTCTTTCGCGACCGGCTGTTATACCGTGCCGGGGATGAAGCCGCCAAGCAGCGCGCCGAAGCCACTTCCCACAAAATGGAAGAGATGGCGCGGGCCTATGGGCATACCATTATTGCTGATTTTTCGGTCAATAAATACATTGACGAAAAATTGCATCGCGCTACGACGGCTGCAGTGGCTACTTTGGCGGGTATTCCGGCGCTGACGGCAGAAATTGGTGGCTCCTACACGCCCAACCCGGAATACGTTAACGCTGCCTTGACCGGCCTGAAGAACGTCTTGCGCTGGGCAGGCATGTTACCCGGCGAGATGGAGCCGATTACCGGCATACGCGTGATTGACCCAGGGTACCCTACGCGCCGGCGGAATGTGGCACGGGTGCCGCAAGCCTGTATTGTTCATTACCTGGTTGAACCCGGTGATATGGTCAAGGTGGGTGACCCTCTGGTTGAAATGCGCGATGCCTGGGGAAGGGTGTTGGGCGTATTGCACTCGGAATATGACGGCTTTGTGATTGCCCGACCAACTGGCATTTTGTTTTACCCTGGTCAATCTACCTTACTGCTTGCCATTCGCGATGATGAGCCGCTGGTTGGCCCTTACCCAGATTCGTTTTTTGACTGAAGACAGCCCAATCCCATCCTATCAGCGTTTGATTTTGACCATGCACTGGAAGGGCGCTTGTTATGCCCTGAAAATGAGCGAACAACAAGTGACTGCCCCCTCTGCTTTAGCAACCTCAGTCGCCGGGACAATCGTTAGTTTGACCCCGGCTTCTTCTAGCTTCTGCTGCGTTTTAGGAAAATGCGCCGGAAAAATAGCGCCACCGGGTGCCAGTACGATATTGGCTGCTGAAGGCTCTTGCGGGTCTACTTCGATAAACTTCCAGCCGGGGAAGTTGTTCTTATCCACCCAGGCGGGGTTAATAAGCAAGGTATCTTGACTGGCTTGGGTCACAGCGCTTTTTAAGTGAAGACAACCTGTGACCGGCACACCATGCACTCGGTAGCCATAGGGTGCTAACAGGCTTTGCATTTGCTCCAGCGCAGCCTGGTTAGAGCGTGTGGTCAGACCAACGTAGATGTCTTTTCCTAACTGCAAGATGTCCCCCCCATCTACGCTGGCGGGCGCTGCGATGCGCAGCAACTTGCGATACGGCGCCAGCGCAGGGGCGATGGATTCAACCTCCCCTTTGCGCGAGTCGGCGCCGGGGCGAGTTAGCAAGGCCACTTCATCCAGGACCAGAGCTGTATCTTCTACGAAGACCGAATCCGGAAACTCTGGCTCCTCCGGCAGGTGATGAACTTCTACACCTAAAGAAGCCAGGGCTTGTTCATAGGCCCGGTGCTGGGCGCGTGCCAGTTCCAAATCAATCGGTGTTCGTTCAATGTGGGTTAATTCACATTCCGCAAAGCGTGGACTAATTGCACGGGTGATGGCAATGGTTCGGCTCATGCCGTCATTATACACGAATGCCATGCACTCTTGAGCGTGGATGTTATAATCAGACCATATCTATCCAATCACTAGAGGAGAAGTCATGCCCAAACAGAAGGGTTCTGCGCTTCTGCCCCTCGCGCCGGAAGAAATCCTGCGCGATTATCGCCTGGCCTATCAGAGCCGCCAGGTCTCACTCATCGGACGCCGTGAAGTGTTGAGCGGCAAAGCCAAATTTGGTATTTTTGGTGATGGAAAGGAGGTTGTACAACTGGCGATTGCCCGCGCTTTTCGCAAAGGCGATTGGCGCTCCGGGTATTATCGTGACCAGACCTGGGTTAACGCCCTGGGCGTGCTGGACTTCCAGGCCTTTTTTGCGCAACTCTACGCTCATGCCGACCTGAACGCTGAACCTGCTACAGGGGGACGCTCGATGGTCGGCCATTTTGTTTCCCGCTTTATTAACCCCGATGGTTCGTGGAAGAACCAGACCGAACTGTATAACATCGCTGCGGATGTTTCACCCACGGCGGCGCAAATGCCGCGTGCTGTTGGGCTGGCGTATGCTTCGGTTTTGTATCGAAACCTTCCTGAGCTAGCCCAATTTCCACAATTTTCACATCGTGGAGATGAAGTCACCTGGGCCACCATCGGCAATGCTTCCACTGCCGAAGGCTTGTTTTGGGAAGCCGTGAACGCGATTGGTGTATTAAAAGCACCGGCGATTATTACCATTTACGATGATGGCTACGGCATCTCGGTGCCGAACCAATTTCAGATGGTAAAAGAAAACATCAGTGCCATTCTAAAGGGCTTTGAACGTGACCCGAATGCCCCGCCGGATAAGATTGAACACGGCTACGACATTTACAACGTGCGCGCATGGGATTACCCGGCCTTGCTCGAAACCTACGCCACCGCCGCCGAAATCGCCCGTGAGTATCACATTCCGGCCCTCGTGCATGTCACTGAAGTGACCCAACCGCAAGGTCACAGTACCTCCGGTTCGCACGAACGCTATAAATCACCAGAGCGCTTAAAGTGGGAAGCCGAGTTCGATTGTCTCAGAAAAATGCGCGAGTGGATGACTGAGAATGGTGTGGCGACCGAAGCGGAATTAAACGCGCTGGAAGCCGATGCCCGGGAGCGGATGGAAGGCTTGCGCAAAGCAGCCTGGGAGGCGTACCAGGCACCATTGCAGGCGGAACGGCGTGAATTACTGCAGATTTTTGATGCGATTATCCCCCAAAGTCAGCACGCTGGCGAATTAACCCGCATCCGTAACGGAATTTTCGCCCTGCCCAATTTTACACGGCGCGATTTGCACATGGCCGTGCATGAGGCCCTGCGCCTGACCCGCCATGAACCACCCTCCCTCTTTCAACCTTTGCGCCATTGGAAGCAGACCCACTATGCCGGCATTGCGGAACGCCTCGGTTCGCATCTCTACACCGGTTCGGCGCTCACCATCCCCGTTACGCCGCCGGTCTATGACAACGATTCCCCCACGTTGATGGGCTTTGAAGTGATTAATGCCTGCTTTGATGCTGCCTTTGCTCGTGACCCGCGTGTCATAGCCTTTGGTGAAGATGTGGGCAAATTAGGGGATGTCAATCAGGGCTTTCGCGGTATGCAAGAGAAGTATGGTGCGCTGCGCGTGACCGATACGGGGATTCGCGAGGCAACCATTCTGGGCCAAGCGATTGGCATAGCCATGCGTGGCTTACGCCCGATTTGCGAAATCCAGTATTTGGATTACCTGCTGTATGCCCTGCAATTAATGTCAGATGACCTGGCCACACTCACCTGGCGCACCGTTGGTGGACAAAAAGCGCCGGTGATTGTCCGTACACGGGGTCACCGCCTAGAGGGAATTTGGCACAGTGGCTCGCCGATGGCCGGCATTATCAACTTGGTTCGTGGAATGTACGTGCTCGTCCCGCGTGATATGACCCGTGCTGCTGGTTTCTACAATACGCTGCTTCTGGCGGATGAACCGGCGATTGTCGTCGAAGTGTTGAATGGTTATCGCATCAAAGAACGTTTGCCGAAAAACATTGGTGAATTTACTGTGCCGCTGGGCGTGCCAGAAGTATTGCGGGCGGGAACAGACGTCACGGTTGTAACTTACGGCGCCTGTTGTCGCATTGCGTTAGATGCTGCTGACAAACTCTCTAAAGTGGGCATCGAGGCTGAAGTGATAGATGTCCAATCGCTACTGCCATTCGACCTGCATGGCAAAATCCTGCAATCGCTCAAGAAAACCAACCGCATTCTCTTTGTAGATGAAGATGTGCCAGGTGGAACCACTGCCTATATGCTACAAAAAGTCATCGAAGAGCAAGGTGGATATTATTACCTCGATTCCGCTCCCAAAACTCTCTCTGGCGCCGAACATCGCCCGGCCTACGGCAACGATGGCGATTACTGGAGCAAGCCCAATGCGGAAGCGATTTTTGATGCGGTGTATGAGATGATGAACGAAGTTTCGCCGTCGGAATATCCGAAAATTCTTTAACACCACCACAAAGCGCGTCCACGATTTATGGTGAAACCGAGGAGCAAATATGCCAACCAACGTCCTTGTGCCCCTGCTTGGCGAGGGTGTCGAAGAAGTAACGATTATGAAGTGGCTCAAACAAGTCGGCGAGGCAGTCAACGAATTAGAGCCACTGCTTGAGGTGAACACAGACAAAGTGGATACCCAAATCCCGGCCCCGGCTTCGGGGATTGTTCTGTCTATTCATAAGCCCGAAGGCCAACCGGCGCGCGTGGGAGAACTGCTGGCGGTCATTGGCACAGCCGAGGAAGCAGATGCGGAAACGGGTGCCTTACCCAAAGCAGAGCATCCGCCAGTAAAGTTAAATGAAAACGTCGCAGTTCAGCCGCCAGTCTCTGAAACGGCATGGAGCGCGCCAGGTTTGGCAGAAACGCGCGAACTGGGCTTTATCTCGCCCGTTGTCGCTAAAATCGCGGCAGAGCATGGTGTCAACCTGCAACAAGTCGTCGGCACCGGCTTGAATGGTCGTATTACCAAAAATGATGTCTTGAAATTTATCGAGGCGAGAAAAACGGTCGGCAAGCCAGCGGAACCGGTGATGGCGCCTCCTGCTCCACAGCCTGCCCCGCTCCATCTGCCGCCTACCATTTCCTCGTCTGATACCGCCTCGCTCTTGCCTTTGACCCCCATTCGCAAAGCAATTGCAGCGCACATGGTTGAATCCAAACGCACTTCGCCCCATGTGTTGACGGTCATGGAAGCCGATATGAGCCGTGTCATTGCCCATCGCGCTGCGAACAAAGAGGCCTTTGCTCGAGATGGCGTTAACCTGACCTTTACGGCATACTTTATGATGGCTCTGGTGGCTGCGCTCAAAGCTTACCCAATCGTCAACTCATCTTGGAGCGAACAAGGAATTCTTTTGCACAAACAGATTAACCTGGGCATGGCCACCTCGCTTGGTGAAGAGGGGTTGATTGTGCCGGTCATCAAGAATGCGGATGGACTTTCATTGCTGGGTATGGCGCGCGTCGTCAACGACTTGGCCAACCGCGCTCGCAATCGGAAGCTCCAACCGGATGAAGTGCGAGGCGGCACCTTTACCCTCACGAATCACGGTATTAGCGGTTCCCTGTTTGCCTTTCCGGTCATTAACCAGCCACAGTGCGGCATTTTGGGCGTGGGCGCGATGCAAAAACGCGTCGTTGTTGAAACCGATGAATTAGGTCGCGATTCGATTGCGATTCGCCCAATGGTCTATCTTTCCTTTGTATTCGACCATCGAATCCTGGACGGCGCCTCGGCCGATTGGTTCTTGGCCAAAGTTAAAGAAACCCTGGAGAAATGGGGATGAATGGTAGCATTGTTGCTCATGGCTGCCTTTGCTCTGCCAGGCCTCAGCCAGAGTTCGGTCTTCGTGCCGCTAGGAGAGAAATGCTGAATGCTGGAACTGATTGCAGTCACGAAAACCTATGAGAACCAGCCTTTGTTGCGTGGCATATCATTTTCAGTGGCGCCCGGTGAAACCGTGTGCTTGCTGGGCGCTTCTGGCTCAGGAAAATCTACCATTCTGCGCATCATTGCTGGCTTAGAGGACCCCGAAGCGGGGGAGGTACGCTGGAAAGGGCAATCGCTAGCGGGCGTGCCAACCCATCGGCGACGCTTTGGGCTGATGTTTCAGGATTATGCGCTGTTTCCGCACCTTTCGGTGTTCGATAACGTGGCGTTTGGTTTGCGAATGCGCGGCAAAGAGCGTGTAGTCAACCTTGGAAATCAGCTGCCCAGGCGCCGAGCACAGGACCAGGAAAATTCACCCCCGGCAGGTTCTGGCACCGATTTGCTTCAACACCAAGTGCTTGCCGCCCTCTCGCTTGTCAAAATGCAGCATTTTGCTCATCGCCGGGTAACAGAACTTTCGGGCGGCGAGCAGCAACGCGTGGCGCTGGCGCGTGCCTTGGCCCCCCAGCCGCGCCTGCTTATGCTCGATGAGCCGCTGGGCGCCCTCGACCGCGCCCTCAAAGAGACTCTGCTCGATGAATTACGGCATATTCTGCGTCAAACGGGCATTCCTGCCATTTACGTCACCCACGACCAGGAGGAAGCCTTTGCGATTGCTGACCGAATCTTGTTGTTGCGCGATGGAGAAATTGTTCAAGCGGGTACCCCGCCGGAAGTGTTTACCAGCCCTGCTTCGGGCTGGGTTGCTACGTTTTTAGGGCTTGGAAACGTGGTTGAAGGGCAAGTACATACCGGTTTGGTGGAAACCTCTTTTGGCCGATTTTCTATAAAAACCAATCGTCCGCCCGGAGAGCGTGTTTCGTTACTGATTCGCCCCCAGGCCGAAATCTCAGACTCTGGCGAGATAATCGGTCGCGTGACCGATGTGCTTTTTCGTGGTGAGGGGTTTCGGGTGGAATTGGAAAATGGTTGGTATTTTTTCTTGGCCGCTGCCCCGCGTGTGGGTGAAGTGGTCAGACTAAAAGCGAGGGTTGAATGTCTACCGTCATTGTAATCAAGCGTGACCTGGCTGGTCGAGAAGTCTGGCGCTACCCCGGTGAGATTTTGGAGCGCGGCGAAAATTTTGTGCGCATTGAAGCGCGGTTTAACCGTGACCAAGATTTTCCACTGTATGATACTGTCTTACGAAAGGGTGACCGGTTTATCGAGGTATTCTATACCGACCGCTGGTACAACATCTTTGAAATTCACGACCGCGAGGATGACCATATCAAAGGTTGGTATTGCAACATTGGCCGTCCTGCTGTGTGGGAATCTACGGACACGATTTCGTACGTGGATTTGGCACTCGATTTGTGGGTTTCGGCAAGGGGTTGGCAGGAGTTTTTGGATTGGGATGAATATGCTCGCTTGCGGTTAGATTGGCAGACGCGTGTGCAGGTGCGTCATGCATTGCATCAATTGGCAGCCTTGTTTGAAAATAAACAACCCCCGATTTGAGTCGAGGGTTGTTTGTTGCGCTTTCTGTTTAGCCGCCCAATGCTTCTATTAGGGCATCGCCGTATGTCCAGCCTAAAACAGTTACGACGAGACAGCAGCAGCATACAATCAAGAGCCCGGCCACAACAGCAATAATGATGGTTTTGTTGTTGCTTTTGGGTGATTCAGGTGCCAGGGGCGTGGGGGTAGGTTCCATCGTATAATTTCTCCTTGTTGAGTGATTTAAGCGCCAGATTTGGCACGACGCCACAACCAATAGACGAACAAAGCGGTGACGATGACCAGGAAGCTGGCGATAACAACAGGCAAGATGATGGCTAAGATGGATGTGATGGTGGAGACAATGTCTTCTAGGATGCTGATGGGTACGTTGCCCGTTCCGCCGGTGGTGGCAGTCACCGCTGGACGCACAACCCCGGCTTTGGCAGCGTGAACACTGCCGGCTACCAGTAAGCCACACACCAAGGAGACGAATGGGCTGACATCCGTTAGCACACGCGCTGCCGCAGCAAAGGCAATTGCTCCGGCGGTGGGCCGGATAAAGGTCTGAATCAGGTCGTTGATGTGGTTGATGGCGGGGATTTTATCGGCTAGGAATTCGATAATAATGAGTATTCCCAGCAAGATGAGTATCCAAGGATTGGCCAACAGGTCAAACGGTGCAGCTAACTTGAAGGCTTGGGGGAAGAAGTGTGCGATGATGCCGATGGTGAAGAGGGGAATATAGGCGTTCAGCCCGGCGCTGGCTGATAGACCGAAGGCAGAGAAAATTCCCAGCAACAGTTCCATATTTGAATTATATCTTTCAAATGCGCAAAAAGGTTAAGAAGATTTAAACATTTCGAAATGCGCTGACGAGCTCGGCCCACCAGGCATCTTTTTCTCCTGGGCGGAAAGGCAGATAGAGAGTCAATCGGTCGGCCAAATGGGCATAGCGTGCTTTGAGTGCGGTAGCCAGCGCCTGTGGGGAATCGGCTTCGGTCAGGAAGGCAGAAAGCATGTCATCGCTCACCAGGTTGGGCATTTCGGCCCAGTTGCCGCGCGCGGCCAGGGCTGAGAGTTTTTCACCCACCTCACTCCAACCGTGCAGATCTAGCACAGAGCGGTAGGATGGGGTAGAAGCATAAAATGCTACTTGCTGGCGACAAAATTCGCGCTCGAGCGCATCGGTGGCGGCAAAGACCGAAGCCGAAATTGTCAGCTCGCTGCGTGTTCGACCTTGTTTGGCAGCCCCTTGCGCAATAGCCGGCAGCAGCACTTCGGAGAGATAGCGCGGCGTATGAAACGGATGAACTAAGAAACCATCACATAACTCGCCGGCTAATTTGGCCAACCCTGTGTTCACGCCCGCAATGTAAATGGGAATCTGCACAGCCTCGTCTTGCCTGTCTCTTCTGATGGGGCCAGGGTTAAAAAACGGCGACATGAGCGTGATTTTGTAATATTCGCCCCGAAAGTTGAGCGGGGTGCCGTTTTGCCAGGTATCCCATAAGGCGCGGATGACCTGAATTTGCTCACGCAGTTTGCCGGTGACCGAATCGGGCCATTCCATCCCAAAGCGGCGTTCAATGTGTGCTTTAACTTGAGTCCCTAATCCTAAAATGAAGCGACCACCGGATTGAGCCGCCAAATCCCAGGCGGTATAGGCGAGGGTGGCGGGGGAGCGGGCAAACGAGACGGCAATTCCCGTTCCCATTTCTAGGTGTGTGGTATGTTCGGCGATGAGTGTATGTGGCAGAAAGGGGTCGTGCATGGTTTCGGTTGTCCACAAGCAATCGAAACCGGTTTGTTCGGCCATGCGGGCAATCGCCGGCACAGCGGAGAGTGGCACGGGGGGCAAGGCGGCATCCAGTTTCATGGCTAAATCCAGGTTGGTTCTTCGTATACGCCAAAGGCTTGTTTCATCACACCAATCATTTCTCCTAGGGTCGCATAGGCGCGCACAGCCTCTAAGATATAGGGCATGGTGTTTTCGGTTCCTTGGCAGGCAATCCGCAAACGGTCGAGCGCTTGGCCCACGCGGGCGTTATCGCGGGTTTGACGGATTTGGTTTAGGCGGGCGATTTGCCGATCGTAGCCATGCGGGTCCATCTCCAAAATGGGGATGGTGATGGGTTTGTCTTCGACGAAGGCATTCACGCCGACAATTTTGCGCTCACCGCTGTCAATTTCGCGCTGATACCGGTAGGCAGCATCGGCAATTTCGCTTTGGAAAAAGCCTTTTTCTATGGCCGGAATGACGCCGCCCAAGGCTTCGATGCGCTGGAAGTATTCGTACGCCTGTCGTTCTAGGCGGTCGGTCTGTGCTTCTACAAAGAACGAGCCACCTAAGGGGTCCACTGTGTTGGTGACTCCCGATTCTTCAGCGATGATTTGCTGTGTGCGCAGCGCAATCGTCACGGCTTGTTCGGAGGGCAAGGCCAGGGCTTCATCCAGGCTGTTCGTGTGCAGGGATTGTGTTCCACCTAAGACCGCTGCCAGCGCCTGAATGGCCACCCGCACAACGTTGATTTCGGGTTGTTGGGCCGTGAGCGAAACGCCGGCTGTTTGGGTGTGGAAGCGCAGCAGCCACGAGCGCGGGTTACGTGCGCCAAAGGTTTCGCGCATTTCTCTGGCCCAAATGCGACGCGCGGCGCGGTACTTGGCAATTTCCTCGAAAAAGTCGTTGTGCGCATTGAAAAAGAAGGATAGGCGTGGGGCAAATTCGTCAATCTCCATGCCACGCGCCATGCCCCAGCGGACGTATTCCATCCCATCGGCCAAGGTGAAGGCCAGTTCTTGCGCGGCGGTAGAACCTGCCTCGCGGATGTGATAGCCGCTAATGGAGATGGTGTTCCACTGTGGTACATGCCGTGCGCCATACTCCATCGTATCAACAACCAGCCGCATGGACGGCTCTGGTGGGAAGATGTATTCCTTTTGCGCGATAAATTCTTTCAGAATGTCGTTTTGGATAGTGCCACGTAACTGTTCGGGGCGCACGCCTTGCTTTTCGGCTGCCACGATATACATTGCCCAAATGACCGCGGCCGGTGAGTTGATGGTCATGCTAGTTGAGACTTTATCGAGCGGGATACCCTCGAGCAAGATTTCCATGTCTCTCAGAGACGAGACGGCGACTCCACATTTGCCAAATTCGCCCAGGGCTTCGGGTGCGTCGGTGTCATACCCCATCAAGGTTGGCAAGTCGAAGGCGATTGACAGACCGGTTTGTCCCTGTTCGAGCAGGTACTTAAAGCGTGCGTTAGTTTCTTCGGCGGTGCCAAAACCGGCAAACATGCGCATTGTCCACAGTTTGGAACGGTGCAGGGTGGCGTGAATACCGCGCGTGAAGGGATATTCACCAGGGTGGCCTAAGTCTTTCAGGTAATCCAAATTTTGCACATCGAGGGGGGTATATAGGCGGTTAATCGGTTCGGAGGAGGTGGTGACGAAAGTGGCGCGGCGTTCTGGCAGGGCAGCACAGGCGTTTTTGAGTGTGTTTTCCTCCCATTCATGCAGAGAATCCTGAATTTCCGCAAGTTTTTTGCGTTCGTACATGCTCTCTCCTTTTCCTTTGGCGGGTATACGGACTGGCTCGCTATGTTAGGGAAACTGATTTGGGCCGAGCGTCCATTGGGTGCGCTAGGATATGATTATAGCATGTCACTTTCCCTCTGAGACAATTGTGCCTGGTTGCGTGCGTTTGGCGCGGAACATGCGCTGGTCCGCCAATTCAAATAAGGTTTGGGGGTTATCACTTTCTACCGGGCACAACGCAATGCCTATGCTGGCAGAAACGTAGCGTTGGGTGTCGCGTGGAAGGTGTAGTTTGGTAGAAGCCAGCACACTCTTAATTTTTTCGGCCAGACGCAGTGCCGCTTCCTTATCGGCTTCCGGGAAGATAATCGCAAATTCATCGCCGCCGAAGCGTGCAACCATATCCGTAGAACGGATAGATTGCCTGATGGCTGTTCCGATTTGCTGGATGACGCTGTCTCCGATGGCGTGTCCAAACGAATCGTTGATGGCTTTGAAGCCATCCAGGTCAATCATCAACAGTGCAACGGGGCGCCCAGAGCGGCTGGCACGTTCACATTCTTCTTTGAGCCGGCGGTCGAAATAACGGCGGTTGGGGAGGTTGGTTAAGGAATCGGTCAGAGATTCTTTTGCCGCTTGTTCGTACAGTGTTGCACTCTGGAGCATAGCGGCTGCGCGCCGGGCAAACAATTGGCCGACGGTGACATCTACCGAAGTAATGGCGTGTGGCTCATCCCAATATAAGGAAAGCGTACCTAGGCTACCTTCTTCGGATTCTAACGCAAAGACGGCGTAGGCGTGAAAACGTTCACGCGCAATCATCCCGCGCATCGGGCTGGTGCGTTCATCGCGTCCTACGTCTGGTATCAGGACGAAGCGTTGTTCCTGAAAGGTTGCTGCCTCGGGTGATTTCTCGAAATGCTCTGTCATAAACTGCAAATACTCTTCAGAAAGGCCAACCGAGTAGCGACACTCCATTTTTTTACTCACCGGGTCATACAGGTGCAAAGCGGCACGTTGGGCATCTAGCAAACTGCGCGCCGATTCGACGATGGAGGGCAGCAAGGTCGTGCGGCGCAAGTCGCACGTTAATAGGGTGATTTGTCCCGCCATTTGTTCAAGCAAACTGGCACGGTACTGCGTTTCGTGAAACAAACTCATGCGTGAGATTAGCAAAGCGGCCACATCAGCCACTTGTTGGGCGTGTTTGATTTCTGTTTGGCTGAAATCATGCGGGTTGGTATATCCGACCAGCAACGCACCCAGGTAGCGATGTTCAGGCAGGCCATACAGGGGCACCGCCAGCAAAGATGTTTCGCTAAAGCGTTGCGCAGTTGTTTGCGAAAGATAGGGCGAGCAATTGACATCTTTGACCAGCAAGGGGATGCCCGCTCGCAATGCGGAAAGGGTGAGACTGGCCTCGTGTTTTTGAAGCGGGGCAAGGGCTGGACGTGGTTGTTGGCTGCGGTGTGAACTGGCACCCTGATGCACTTGTGCGTTGTCTTCCTCCCAGCGGGTTAGGTAGATGGCATCTGCATTTAAGATGACGCGAACTTCATCGGCAAGCGTTTGGTACAAGTTGGGCAAATCTCTACGTTCCAATCCTAAGCGAGTCAGGCTAAGTAACTGATGAAGGTATTCGTTTTGTTGGTCAACATCTGCCCAGGCAGAATGAATGCGGTCGGCATGTGGTTTAATAACCAGCCAGTTGACCGTCATTGCAATCAGGTAAATGACCCAAATCAGCGGCGCAAAAGGCAATCCCAGCGTATTTTGTGGTTGTAAGGGTAAATAGGAGGGTGTCAGCCAGCCCTGCACATACGAGAGCATTAGCCCGCTGTAGATTGCCATGGCCCACAAATTCAGGATGACCATCTGACGGGGATGAAAAAATACGGCAACTGAACCTAGGGTAATCAGGTAAAGTAATGCCAAGGGACTATCGTACCCACCTGTGTTGTGAATTAAAAAAGCAATCAGGAGTACATCCAGGCAGCCTTGCAAAAATGCGGTATGCAAAGCAGCCTGATATTGTTTTTGGGGTGACCAGGCAGAACGTTCAATCCTGTGGTAAAAAAATGAAAATGGCAGCACGACACCAAATGCTGCCATGACAAGCCAAAGCGCTTGTTCTGGCCACCGCCAGCCATAGAGAATTAAGAAAACGACAACGAGCGCACCTGCGCCCAAGAGATGTAATCGTTGGTTTTCGCGTAAATGTGCCACGAAGAATGAAGATGATTTCTGCATAGTGAGAGGTATCATGTTTAATGCGCTCTAGCGGATATTATGCTTTATTTTTCACAATTCGCAACCTGTAAAACTTACAGTTCGATTTCTGGTATACTCCAGCACAATGACAATATTGTTAGGATAGAGTGTATGCCTCGCTTTGAGATTGACGTTGACCCCTGCGACCATATTACTGCGGACGCGATTGGCCTGCCTGGTCAGCGCGTTTTTTACATTCAGGCGTTTCAGGCTGCTCGCACGGTGACGGTGCTGATTGAAAAAATTCAACTGCAATCCTTATCCGTGGGGATTGAGCAGTTTTTGGCGCAACTGGCACGCCAGAACCCTCACCTGCCAGAAGCCTCGGCTGATTTTTACGAGGCCCAAATGCGCATTCATCCGCCGGTAGAACCGGTTTTTCGCGCCGGAGAGATTGGCCTGGGTTACGACCGAGAACGAGACTTGGTGGTGATTGTCACTCGTGAGATTCTCATGGAAGGGGATGACCCAGAAGAAGCCGCGGTCATTCGCTTTTGGTGCAGCCGTTCGCAGGCGCGCGCCTTGGCTCGCTGGGGGGCTGAAGTTGTGCAGCGCGGACGTCCCATCTGCCCACAGTGTGGCCAGCCGATGGAACCAGAAGGTCATTTTTGCCCCAAAAAGAACGGTCATAAGCACTAATCACCTGCCTACCGAACTCCTTTTTTGTCGTGCGCCTGAACCATGACGCCTTTTCCTGCCGACCTGAAACCCCTTTTTGAGCAGGCTCCCCTCGAGCTGAAGGGTCGGTTCATGCTTGGTTCCAATTACACGTTTCTGGTGGAACTTGTGCATGAAAGCGGGAACTTGCCGGCTGTTTATAAGCCGATTCGAGGCGAACAACCGTTGTGGGATTTTCCTGAAAATACCCTAGCCGGGCGTGAAGTTGCGGCGTACTTGGTCAGTGAAGCGCTTGGATGGGAATTGGTTCCTTACACCATCTTACGCCAAGATGGCCCCTACGGCCCTGGTTCACTGCAAGAGTATATTGAGTTCAATCCGCACTATCACTATTTCAGTTTTAAGCCCGCCGATAAAGACCGCCTGCGTCCTTTGGCGTTGTTTGACCATCTGGTGAATAATGCTGACCGTAAAGGCAGTCACATCATTATCGAAAAAGGAACACGCCATCTGTATGCGATTGACCATGGCCTGTGTTTTCACGAGCAAGACAAACTACGCACTGTGGTTTGGGATTTCGCGGGCGAAGCGATACCTGAGCCGTTGCTCAACGCCTTAGAAAGTTTGCGTAAACAACTTTTGCCCGGTAGTGACTTGCACACTGCACTGCAGGCTTATCTTTCATTGGATGAAATTGCTGCGCTGGATGTTCGTGCTCAAGCCCTTCTCAAAAGTGGATGCTTTCCCCAGCCTCCCACCTACCGCCGTGCCTACCCCTATCCGCCTTTGTGAATGATGAATGCGGAATGATAAATGATGAAAAACCGGAGAACCGACAAACTGGAGAACTGTTAGAATGACCCACTATAAACTCGCTCTGCTTGGTTTTGGAAACGTAGGCCGCGCTCTGGCCCAACTGCTGATGCGAAAACGCACCGAGCTCAAAGAACGTTACGGCATCACCTACAGCGTCACCGGCATTGCCACAGGCAGGCACGGGTACGCCATCAATCCCAGTGGCATAGATTTAGATGGCGCGCTTGACCTGTTTCGCACCGGGCGCACACTTGATTTACTGAGCAAAGTCAAAGTCAGCAACTCGCTTGATTTCATTCGACAATGTGGGGCAGATGTCCTGTTTGAAAATTCCCCGGTTAACTACGAGACCGGCCAGCCCGCCATTGACCATGTTCGCACAGCCTTAGAGTTGGGCATGCACGTCGCCACCGCCAACAAGGGAACGGTCGTCCATGCCTATCACGAACTCAAGGCCCTGGCTTCCCAAAAGGGACGGAAATTCTTCTTCGAGTCAACCGTGATGGACGGCGCGCCGATTTTCTCCCTATTTCGCGGCGCGCTGCCCGGGGCGCAGTTGAAAGCCTTCCGGGCCATTCTCAACTCCACCACCAACCTGATTCTAACGCGCATGGAAAACGGCGATACGTTTGATGGCGCTGTGAAATATGCCCAGGAAATTGGCATTGCTGAAACAGACCCTTCTGGCGATATTGATGGCTGGGATGCGGCCATCAAAGTCGCCGCGCTGGCCACCGTCCTGATGGACATCCCCCTTAAGCCGCAGGACATTGACCGAACCGGCATCCGCGAAGTCACACCCGCCATGATTGCTGCCGCCAAAGCCGAAGGAAAACGCTATAAACTCATCTGCACGGCGGAGAAAGACGGAACTAGCGTGCGGGGCAAGGTCGCGCCGGAACTGGTGCCGCTCACTTCGCCCTTTGCTAGTGTGGAAGGTACCACCTCCATCATCGAATTTCAGACCGATGTGCTGGGCAACCTGACCCTCATCGAAAACGACCCTGGCCCGCACACCACCGCCTATGGCCTGCTGGCCGACTTTATCAACGCGGTAACGTAGAAAAAACGTCCCGAAGGGTAAAAGATCCTTCGGGACGTTGCCTTATTCCTCAGCTGCTTTTACCGCCGGGGCCGGAACCTTTTTCGGGAAGACCTTGCGCCAAAACCAGCGCAGCAGCCGCCAGAGCAGGGCCAGCATTGTGATAATCACCGCGCCTGCTGGGATGATGAAGATAACCAGCCAGATAATAAAGTTGACAAATCCCTGCAAGAAGCGCACCAGCGCCTGCAAAGCATCGCGCACCTCGCCCTGCGGCCTCCACCCGCCGATTTGAATCGGCTGGATGCTTTCCTCGGCAATCAACTGCACCGTAATCGCCGACGTGGCGATGGACTCGTCATAATACTTGATTTGTCCCTTCAGCACTTCGATTTCGCTCTGAATTTCAATCAACTGGTTGAAAATCGCCAACGCATCTTCGGCGTTTTGCGCTTGTTCCATCATCTTCAGCAGTTGCGCTTCGGCTGCCTGGCGCGCCTTCAGCCGCGACTGCAAATCAACGTATTCGTTGGTCACATCCTGCCCGCTGCGGTTCTCCCACCGCACTTCGACCACATCCGCCTTGATTCGAGCGAGCGCCTCATCCAGGCTGGCCGCTGGGACGCGGATGGTGATGTTGGCCTCCGGCACGCTCGCGCCGCTCGGCATCGTCCGCTCGTAGATTTTTGACGAAACCACGAACCCGCCCAACTCGCGCGCCAATTGGGCAATTTCTGCGCTGCGGGCTTTGGGGTCGGCGACCACAATCGCCAGCTCGGCATTTTCGATGACCTTCCGTTCCTGGACGGCCACGCCATTCACAGAAGTATTTGACACTTCGTAGGCTTTCTGCTCATACGCCATCGGCGCTGCGCCGCCGTAAACATCAGGAATCGGGGCAGTCTGCGGAGCAGCCGCGCAAGCCGCGAGCAGCAAGACCGCCAGGATGAAAACAAAGGGGATGCGTTTCATGGTCTCTTTTCCTTTTCTAATCGCCAAATTTACTGTACCACAGACGCCGCCCAAAGACAAAGGGTTCCCTCCGCAGTTTCGAGCCAAAAACTCGTTGCCACGTCAGCAATCCAAGACGCCACTCACGCCTCGCCGAATTGTCTGACGACCTGGTAAAAATACGGAGGAAAAATTCCGTAATTTTACGGAAGACAATTTTGCAGCAAGAGGGTATGATGGATTTTGTTCATCAAATCCAAATTTCAAAAAGGAGAAGATGCTATGCGGTATCAACGTCAAATTTTGATTTTTGTATGTGCTATTTGCCTGGTAATTGGCTTTTTTGCGCCATGGAATCCGAGCAAAGTATTGGCTGTGGTCAGCTGCAAAGGAGAGGGAACAACAACTTTTCCATCATGCACCGGAAAATTTGCGAGCTACCAAGGTTGCGCCGCCACAAATGCAAGTGACCCAAATTACTGGACATTTTCGGGAGCAAAGATTGAGAGACGGGAGTCAAAAGATTGCGATGCCAAATGGACTCGTATAACAAATGTCTCTGGTTCTACAAGATATACCGCTGGAAGCACGAACTATGGTTGCGCCAGGTATGATTGTGGCGAACAAAGCATTCAATCGAATGGCGCAATCACAAATAATTCCCAGGTTTATACCCCGATGAAAGGACTACGAGGAACACCAGTATTATCTTGTGGTGCCACAAATACAGCTGCCATGTCCCTTCCAATTTACAGCCCTTATCCAGAGTATGTCGGCTGCAGGGCATGGTAGCGTTTGATTCTAGAGAATGAAAAGGTGATGAAACATGAAATCAAACTCTTATAAAAAAATACCCCAGATTTTGCTGATTGCAATGGCTGCTATTTTCGCCTTATCTTCAGGCGCAGCCTTGAAGTTGGGGTTAGTTCGCTCCGACATTAACCTTGGATATAGTGATTCGGTTGTTCAGGCGCAACAAAACGATGAAACTGAGCCAGTAGAGAAAAAACCAACTCCTACGCCATCCGTTTTCCAGGAGTCACAATATTTGCCGGCATCTCAAACCCAGCAGGCGCAAGGGATAACTTTTACTGCTTCGAATTTTCATGCCGAGAAAAACCATGTCTTTGTTGATGTTTGCTATGACCTGCCAAGCAAAGATGTGTGGGATGTCAACGCCGCCACGCTCTATTATGGGGAAAACGAGACAGGGAACTTTGCCGTCCACGAAACTTCGATTGACGTAGCCAAAGATAAACCGCAAAAAGGGTTTCGTTGCCTTCGATTAGATTTTTACGATGTCAAAGCCGATGCCGACTTATCAAATCTTACGCTGGTCATTCGAAATATTGGGCAAATTGCCCCAGCAGAAGGCCATGAATGCGAGGAGTATCTGGTTCGCATCAACGAAAATCAGAAAATTGCTGAGGCAGGCATTGAAGTCATTTGCGACCAATCGCCAGGTGGCACGCAAATTAAACTTGTTTCTAGTCAAAACAACCTTTCTGAGGAGGAAGCCAATCAAATGATTTTAGATGCGATGTTTAACCAGGTGAATGGCGATTGGACTTTTGTGGTTGCGAAAAACAAGTAGGGAAGTATTTCCGTACAATCTGTATCCCGGCCTCGCGCCGGGATTTTTTGCTCTTTTGCGCTCACGCCTCGCCGAATTGTCTGACGACCTGGTAAAAATACGGAGGAAAAATTCCGTAATTTTACGGATGACAATTTTGCAACACAGGGGTAGGATTGGCTTT
>QEXW01000035.1 GCA_003130845.1 Anaerolineae bacterium | reverse complement strand
GCTGACCAGTCACCCTGGTAGAACAGCGTTTCGTCGAAGGGAATGCCTGCTTCTTGGAGTGCGCGCAAGAAGCCGGCGCGACGGTCTATGACACAGTCTTCAACTAAGGGGCCAGAAATGTGGGCAATGCGACGTAATCCGCTCTTGAGTAAGTGGATGGTGGCGGTGTAGCCTGCGCCTTCGTCATCTAGGCTGACGCTAGGGATGGGTCCGCCGCGTGAGTGGGCACCGACGAAGACGACCGGGAAGTTGCTGGGGATGAGTGTGTGCCGTTCATCGGCAAAGGGGTTGATAATCAGTAGGCCATCTACCCGACGGTGTCCAACGAGTTCCTCGATTAATTCGGCAAAGGCTTGGGCATCTTTTGCTGAGGAAGAAAGGAGTAGGTAGCCGTTGGCGCGGGATTCTTGTTCGGCGCCCTCGATGATGCTGGCAAAGGTGAAATCGGTCAGGTTGGGGGAGATGCAGGCGAGGGTGTGAGTCTCACCGCGTGCCATAGACCGCGCAATGGCATTGGGGCGGTAGCCTAGTTCTAAGATGGCGGCTTCTACCCGTTCACGTGTTTCGGGGGTTACATCGCTGCTGCGGTTGATGACCCTTGAAACGGTCTGATGTGAAACGCCAGCCAGGCGGGCGACATCACGAATGGTGGGATGCGTAGAGGGCATGGCCGAGGACCCTGTTAAGCAAGTTTTTGTTACCGGTCACGTGACCGGTAACATTAGTTTACAAGATTGTCAGGCCAATTGTCAAGAGGGAATTTTTTGCTCAAGTTGCTTAAGGGTGCTGGGTATCCCCTGCTCGGTTTTTGCTTTGGGTTAGGTTCTCAGGCGTGTGCCGCAGGCGCGGCAGAAGCGGTCGCCGGTTTGGGCGCGTTTGCCGCATTGGGTGCAATAGACGGAATCGGAGGTTTTTTCTTCAGGTTGGGTGGTATGGCGCCGACGGGAACGGCTGAGCGTGGTACCGGAACGCCCGGAAAGCCAGTACCATACACCGCCCCCAATCATGAGCGCAAGACCTAATCCTCCTAACAGCCAGGGCAGTAAGGAGAATAGAGGTTGGGAGGGTTCAAGCGATGAAATGGTTTGGGGGCGTGCTGCGGTGAGTTCTGAGCGCGGGTTTTCGTAACTGACTTTGAGTGCCACGCGTTCTCCAGCGCTGAGATTTTGCAAAGAGAGTGTTCGATAGAACAAGCCATCGGCGCGTGTTTCTCGGACCGTCATTTCCGGTTCGGTCAGGATGTTGATTGCTGCGCGCGGTTCTTGTAAGACCAGGCTGAAGGTGTTGACGGGGTAATCTCCCGTCCAGGTATGAATGAAGCTGCGTTTTTGTGCTTGTCGTACGTAGGGGATGTAGAACTCGACTCGATATTTGAGCCGTTCGGTCACGATGAAGGTGACGACGCTATAGTTGCCTTCTTGTACGGGGGGAGCGTGTTCAACGTTCATTAAGGCGTTGCCTTCATCGCGTGCAACGGCAAACAACTGTGCACCGGCCGGCATGCGAATATTGACTTGGGCCGGCAGCGCTGTTTCGGCAGAGAGGGAAAAATCATACAGCACCAACACAGAAGGTTGGTCAAAATCTGGCCATAATTCGATGTTCAGGCTCTCGAAAACCACTGCAGATTGCCCTCGTACTGGGCGAGGTAGGGCAAACAGCATGAGTAACGCAAGCACCAAGAGAAGGCGGCGCATTAAGTACCTCCGGCAGAGAACTATGAAGATATTACCACGAAATGCTGTTTGTTTTATGCCCCGCGCAGGGCATCTATGAGGCGCCACATGGCCCAATTGAGCGGGGCAGATATGCCATGTGTCTGTGCTATGCGTGTCACTGCTCCGCAAATGGCTTCGATTTCGGTTGGCGCGCCGCGCTGTATATCCTGAAGCATGGAGGAACGGTTGGAGGCTGTGCGTTGGGCCACGTTTTCGACCGCTGCTAGGGGGTCTTTGAACGGTAATTGTATGCCATGCGCCTGTGCGATGGCGGCTGTCTCTTCGGCGAGTGCTTGCATGAGCGCACGTGCGGCTGGGCGTTGCAGGAGTTCGCCATTCGGAACGCGCAAGAGGGCTGTCAGCGGGTTGATGGCCGCGTTGATGATGACTTTGCCCCAGGCCAGGGCTTCGGCGTCTGCGACCAGGTTTACTTGAAACCCTGCTCGCTGCAGCAGGGTTTGTATTTCTCTGCTGCGGGGCGTGTCTTCAAGCGCCAGCAGTCCTTCACCGCCGAGTTGTGCTACGCCTGGGGCGAGTAATGTGGCTCCGTAGGTGCAAACTCCTAAGATGACCCGCGTTTGGCCGAGTGCTTCGATGAGAATTTCGCGGTTGCCGAGTCCGTTTTGCAGGGTGACCGCAACGCTTGTTGCGGGGAGGCAGGCGGCGAGTTGTTGGGCAGCGCGTTTGGTTTGCCAGGCCTTGACCAATACCAGGGCTAGGTCCACTTGGCTGCAGTTTGCCGGGGTATCTGTGGCTTGGACGGGGGCGCGCAGCTCGCTACCCTCTGCCAAGATGAGCCGCGCTCCATGCTGGTTAAGAGCGGTCAGGGCTTCAGGCCAGGTTCCCAGGAGGGTGACGTTGTTTCCGGCGGCTGACAGGCGCGCGGCAAAGAGCGTCCCAAGCGCGCCGGTGCCTACAATTAGGATGTTTGTCATTTCACAGTGTGTTTGCTTCGTTCAAAAAGGCTTGCCACTCGGCTTCGGCCATTTCGATGGTGTGGGCCGGGGCGGGAAATTGACGCTCTTGGACCTCGGTAATGTAGGCTTGGAAGGCTTGTTGCATTTGGTGGTGTAAATTGGCGTATTGTTTGACGAATTTGGGTGTGAAGCGGTCGAACAGTCCCAGTAGGTCGTGCGTCACCAGAACTTGGCCATCGGTGCCGGCGCCCGCGCCGATGCCAATGGTGGGGATGGAAAGCCGGTGTGAGATGAATTCCGCAAGCCGTGCGGGGACTGCTTCTAGCACCAGGCTAAAACAGCCCGCTTCTTCGAGCAGGAGTGCGTCTTCTAGCAGTTGCCTAGCCGCAGAGGCGGTTTTGCCTTGCGCACGAAATCCGCCCAGTTGATGAATGGACTGTGGTGTTAGGCCTAAGTGTCCCATGACGGGGATGCCCGCTTGGACGATGGCGCGAATTGTCTCCACCCGTTCACGTCCGCCTTCGAGTTTGATGGCGTCCATGCCGCCTTCTTGTAGGAAGCGCCCGGCGTTGCGCAGTGCCTCTTGGGTTGAGATTTGATAGGATAGGAAAGGCATATCGCCAATTCGTAGTGCGTTTTTTGCGCCCCGTGAGACCGCCCGCGCATGATGCAGCATTTCATCCATGGTTACGGGCAAGGTGGTTTCGTAGCCTAAGACGACCATGCCCAGTGAGTCGCCGACCAGAATGGCATCTATGCCGGCTTGGTCGAGTGCGAGCGCCGTGGGGTAATCGTAGGCGGTGAGCATGGTGATTGGCTCGCCGCGCTCTTTTTTCTGGCGGAAGGTTAGGGTGGTCACTTTCTTCCGCGCTGAAGTGATGGGTGTAATCGTAGGTGTTGACATGGGTACCCTCCAAAAGTGGTAGAGTCCGTCTGGCCAAATCCCCTGTGCCAGGGTGGGAGTGAATGAGTATAGTTTGCCGTCACGTTCTTGTGATACATGCGGCAGCGAAGAAATTATACGACAAATGGAAGTTTAGCGGCGGGGCCAGGCTCTTCCGCGTTTTAGCCGAAGCGTTCCTCTTTCCAGACATCGGCACGGTTATGGTAGCCGGCTTGTTCCCAAAAACCGCGCCGGTCGGCGGGCATGAATTCCAGCCCGCGCAGCCACTTGGCACCTTTCCAGAAGTAAGGCGTTTCTAGGTCTGGTTTGGTAGGGATATGCCCAACGACACCACGTAAGGGGTAACCATGGTCAGGGGTTAGGGGTTCACCGTTAAAGTGTGTGGCCAGGAGAAAATTTTCTTGTAAAACGACTTCGAGCGGCAGATTAGCAGTAAACCCATATTCGGCATGTTGCATGACGTAGCGGGCGGTTGGCTTGGGTTGGATGAAGCCTTGTTCAATCAGGGTCCTTACAGAAACGCCTTCCCAAACGGTATCGAATTTACTCCAACGCGTCACGCAGTGAATGTCCATCACTACTTTGGTGCGCGGCAACTGATTGAATTCATCCCATGTCCAACGCCGTTCGGTTTCTACTTCACCCCAAACGCGGAAGTCCCATGTGGCAGGGTTGAAGGGTGGCACCGGGCCGTAATGGAGAACGGGAAATTTGAGTGTGAGAGATTGCCCTGGTGGTAGGCGTCCCTCGTTACGCATGCGTTCTTCTTCTTTTCTGCGGTCTGGACCTTCAAATAAGAACATAACAGACTCCTTTGGTCTGATTTCGATTATACCGAACTTCTTGCGTGTATGAAATAGGAGTTGTGTTGGAAAGGTCAGTCCGTTAGGGGTGTTTTTCAAGCACCTCACCCAGGGGTTGGAAGCCTAGCCGATAGATTTTCCACTCTACGCGGCCTTCGCGGGCATCGATGATTTGTGCTCCGGCTTTGTATAAAATACGGTTCGAGGCTGGGTTCAGCACTGTGGTTGCGGTGATGGCGCGGCAATCTGGATGGCGAAAGGCCCAGGTGCAAAGCGCGCGCAGCGCTTCGGTGGTGTACCCTTGTCCTTGAAACTGCGGTGCGATGCCATATCTGACCTCGGTCTCGCCGTTGGCATTGGGATAGCCTTTGAAGCCTATCAAGCCGGCGCCGATTTGGGGTTGCGGTTCAGGGCGGTTGCTGTGTAAGAGGACAATCAGCCAATAGGTTTGCCAGGGATGTAATGCGAGCGGCAAGATTTCCAGTTTTGCTAGTTTCATGCCAATGGCATTGGTGACTTCTTCTGTGAAGATGGCGCGTGCAAGCGGAAAGCCCAACTCAGTTTCTAGTCCAGGTAGGTCGGCGAGGCAGCGTTCTAGTTGTGCATAGCTCAGCGGTAGAAGGAGAAGGCGTGGTGTACGAATGATCATAGCAGCAAGCGCAAGAGTTCTACCAAGGCTTGGGCCAGCAAAATTTTGAATATCAGTGCTGCTGGGTAGGTGCTGGCGTACGAAATGGAGGGCAGGTCGGTTTCGGTTTGGTTGTTGGCGGCGGCGAGCGCAGGGGGATTTGTCATAGAAGCTGTTAGCGCGCCCATGGCCGAGAGTAGGTTTAGGTTGTATCCTCTGACCATGATGAGCAAGCCACTAAGAGATGAAATGGTGGTAATGGCTGCGCCGACCAGTAGCAGCGTCCAGCCTTGGTTGACCAGCACATCCAACAGGTGTGCGCCGGCGTTGGTGCCTGCGCCAGCCAGGAAGAGCATCAAGCCAAGTTCGCGCGTTAGGTTTTTGGCCGCTGGCGGCACATACAGCCGGAAAGGCCCAATTTTTCCAAAGTGACCGATGAACAAGCTGACCAAAAAGACCCCGCCTGCCATCCCGAGTTTGACGCTGATACCCTGGGCAAGGGGCACGGGAAACAACCCTATCACCACTCCTGCCAATAAGCCGATTAGGTAAGGAACCATGCTGGTTTCCAGTGCCTTGCGAGGCGAGCCTTGTGCCAGGCGTGCAAAGGCTTCGACGGCGTGTTTCTCGCCGACAATTCGAATTCCATCGCCACGTTCTAGGGTGATGTTGCCATGTGGAACAAGTTCTAAGCCCTGTCGGCGGATGCGGGTGATGATAACGGCGAATTGTTCCCAAACCTTCATTTGGGCCAGGGTTTTGCCGGTGAGGGTTTCTTCTAGTACTTCTACATCAACGCTGATGACGCCAGCGTTGAAATCCATGCGTTCGTCGGTTTCTTCGCCAATGAGCAGGCGCAGTTTCTCAAGCGATTCTTGTGTTCCAACGGCCATGACAACATCGCCTAGGTGTAGCATGGTTTCGGGCATGGCGGCCTGAACTTGTCCAGCGCGTTTGACACGGGAGATGTTGACTTGCGCTAGGCGACGCGGGTTGATTTGTGCTACGCTGAGGCCATCAATGTTGGGGTTGGTGACCCGAAATTGCCGGGCTTGCAGGCCGGGTGTTTCGGCGGCTTTTTCAGCTAGGTAGTGCTCTTCTTCACTGCGCAGGTTGCGTCGGAGCAATTTGGGCAAAAACTGCACGAGCAGGACCATGCCAATCATGCTGTAGGGGTAGGCAATGCCATAGCCAACCGAGGCAAGCGCAGCTGAATCGGGCATAGAGCGGCTGAGGGCATCGAGGGCGGCGGCTAGTGCGGGTGTACAGGTCAGTGCGCCGGTATATAACCCGGCGGCCAGAGCCGGTGGTAATTTCAGCAACCAGGCTAGGATCAGGGTGACCAGGGCGCCTGTCCCAACGATGGTCAGTGCTACTAACACAAATTGGATGCCACGTTTGCGAAATGTGCGAAAGAAACTGGGGCCTGCGCTTAAACCAACTGAGTATACAAATAAGAGCAACCCAAAATCGCGCACTTCTTTTGGCACGCTGTATCCAAAGTGACCAAAGACCAGCGCCGCGAACAAGACCCCGGCTGCCCCCAAGGAAATGCCGCGCCAGGAGAGATGTCCGAGCCAGGCTCCCAGGGTTAGAATGGCGAATAAGACGAACATTTCTTCGGTGAATGGGTTCATATGTTGCGCATCTTACCGCAGAATGAAAGGGTTGAATATGGTTTATGGTCTGCTTGTGGGCGTGGGGGTTGCCAGCGTTTCCCCGTCCGAGGGGGTTGGGTTGGTGGGGGTAATGGTGGGCGTGCGTAAGGCCAAAATGCCGCCTTGGTCTACAATTTGGCAGATGGCTTCATTTTCGGCCAGGATTTGTTGTACCAGCGGGTCGGCGCCATAGCCACCATCTACAATCATTTTCATAATGCGCCGTGCATCGGGGCAGTAGTTTTCTTGTGGACGGCTCAGGGCGGCTAGATTGGAAGCATACGAGTAGTAGTAAACTAAGGTGTTGGGTGTGAGCGGTAAGGGTTCTACCCAGACCCCTTCTTCGCCATATTTGGCAATGCATTCACGTCCGTAGCGCCCCAGGCAACTTTCTTCGGGGTTGCACCCCTCAATAGCGCACTTAAATGCCAGGTTTGAGCCTTCAAAGTTGCGCGATTTGCGAAAGACGATGCCCAATTGGCCGTAAATATCGGGGTCGGTGGGCTTATAGTCGAGTGCTTTTTGAATGTTAAGCGCGGCAGCGAAGTAATCTCCTGTTTGGGAGTAGGTTCTGGAAATAGAAAGGTAAGGGAAGGGCAGGCGTAGGCCGAGTTGTTCATTGATTGTGGCGGCGCGAGCGAAATATTCGAGTGAGCGTTCGTAGAGTTGTTTTTGTTGTGCTTCGAGAGGGCTGGAAAAAGCGAGTTGACGATAATTTGCACCTGCGTAGATGTAGAGAAAGGTCATGTTGGGCGCAAGTTCAATGGCACGGTCGTAGGCCTCGATGGCGCGGCTGTAAGCGCCTTGGGTTTCTAGATAGTAGGCATATACCCGATGCCAATCCCATAAATCCACGGCGCTGTCGCGTGATTGGGTAAGGTATTGCTCGCCCTGGCTCCATTTTTGCTGGTCAATTAATACTTCGGCGTAGAAGACCAAGGCAAGGGTGTTGGAGGGGTCTAGTTGTAGTGCGCGTGCAGCCTCTTTTTCGGCTTCAAATAGCAGATTGGCTTTGGCTTCGGCATCGAAGGTTGCAGAGGCTTTCCAGTCTAAGACAAAAGCGCGAATGGCGGCCACCGTGCTGTTTTCGGGGTTGAGCTCTTTGGCACGGTTGGCGGCGTTGAGTGCGCTTTCCAGCGCAGCCATGCGTTCGGCATCGGTTGTCGTTAGGGCTGAACCGTAGGTTTGAATGCGCGCTAGCCTCGCCCAATGTTCTGCGTTGTTCGGTTCGATTTCTGTAGCGCGTTGATAGGCCTCTACGGCGCGGGGGATGGCACCGGCTTCAAAATGGGTTTCGGCTTCGATCGCATAGGAAGTGGCCGAGCGTGTGGGGGTGAGGGTTGGTAAACCCATCGGTTTGACCGTTCCCCGATCGACTCCATATACAATCCACAGGCCGGCGATGATGATGATGGTGTAAAAGAAAATGCGGTAGATGTTGTTTTGATTTTGACGGTGAAACAGTTTCCGACGAGGGAAGACTTCCATACGTTTTTAGGGGGTGGGCGTTACTGTGTCGGCGGTAGGGGTTTCTGAAGCAAGGGGTGTGCCGGTGGCTTCAGCGCAGCGTTTGTAAATTTCATTGGCGTTGAAAACAGCCACTTCGTTGCCGGGCAGGCGCGTGAGGATTTGTTGTGCAATCGGCAAGGCCAGGTCGCAGCGGGGAGGGATGAGGCGGGTGAGCGATAGGCCGTAGGTGAAGTAGTATTCGATAATGCGCAGAGAATTCGGGTCTAGTGGTATTGCTGCAACTTCGTATCCGTCTTCGGTGGTACCGCCGTTGACCAAGTAGCTCAACTCTTGTACTGCTTCAGGATACTTAAAATTTTTGTAATACATCAGCCCCAAATTGGCGTGTAGGGTGGCGTCACCGGGCGAGTCGCGCAAGGCTTGTTGGGCGTATTGTTCGGCTTTGGTGAATTCACCGGTTGTGTAATAGATGCGCGAAATAATCAAATCGGGTGTAGGGTCGGATGGATTGAGTGTATCGGCTTTGGAAAGCGCATCAACGGCTTTGTCGTATACACCGGCCAAGCGGTACGAACGTCCTAAGGCCAGGTGAATCTTGGCGAGGTTGGGGTTAACCGAAACTGCTGCCAGATATTCTTGAATGGCTTCCTCGTAGTTGCCGGTGGCCTCGAGGACATAGCCGCGTGCGTAATGGGCTTCTACCGTGCCTGCGCCTAGGCTGAGTGCAACGCGCGATTCTTCACTCATTCGCTCGATGATATTTGGACCGCCTTGGTTGCTGAAATATTGGTCTACTAATAATTCCGCGTAATAGGCGTGGGCCAGGGCATTATTTGGGTCGAGTTCCAGGGCTCGTTTGAGGGAGGCTTCTGCGTTCAGAAAATCTCGTTGGTTGGCCAGGGCCCAGCCGCGCACGGCGTGTGCCATGGAGCTGTTTTGGTTGAGCAGCAGGGCATTTTCGGCATTGGTTTGTGCTTCTTGATATTGACCGGCCCAGACTTGTGTTCGCGCAATGTTGATGTAAATGGCAGCGTTGCCTGGGTTGTTGGGGGAAGCGGCAATGGCTTGTTGGTAGGAGGCCACTGCTTGGTTTAATTTGCCTTGTGCCAGCAATTGCTCGGCCTCGGTGACAAACGATTCGGGTGGACGGGTGGGGGTCGGCGTAGGATTCCAAGGGGTTTCCACCGTAGTCACAAACGGGGCAAGGTACAAGCTGATTAGAACCAGGATGGTCAGCAAGGTCAGGTTGAAGTAATTAATCGGCTTGCGCCGACGGGTCATGGTCCATTTGCTTCCACGAAGATACATAATTTCATATTACCACCCTTGTAAAAGCAGCGTCAAGCCGACTAGGATGGAGTTAATGGTTTTCTTAAGGTGTTGCTGGTGGGTTGGTTGTTGGAGAGGAAATAACTTGTAGATTCCCTGCTCCCATCTCAATCACAATGGTCAAGGAAGTTCCTGAGCCGGTTTGTGTATAGAGTGTGCCGGTTTTTGACCAGCCTGTGGGGAATTGCACGTTTGCTATCCCTTCATTCACCTGAACAGTGGCGGTGATTCCTTGTGGAATGACTAGGGTCAGGTTACTCATGCCAGAGCGGATGATTGCGCTTGCATCGCGTTGGAATTCACCGCTGAAATCAAGTGTATAGTTACCGGCGCCGCTTTCAAATACCAGCGAGGCAAAATTGGCATTTGCCAGTTGGCTGAGATTGACATTGGATGCCCCGGTTTTGTAGGTAAATACGCTCATTTTCTGCGGGTTGGGGGATGAAAAATCCAAGTTGACTTCGGCTGCGCCGTCGTTAATTGTGAGGCTGGTGAGTGCCAGCCCGCCCAAATCAAACCGGCCTTGGTAGGCCCCGGCGCGGATTTCCAATGCCATTGTTTGCGTGCCTAAGCGTAAATCCCAGGTGTTCTTAACTTGGTTGAAGTTGGGAAAGGTGTTAATGCGGCTTTCACCGGGTTGGAGGATGATGTCTCCCCCTGTGATTTCAATATTTGGCCGGAGTGTGGGGATGTTGTAGGTGACCGTTCCTTCTAGCAGGTTGTCCTGCTGGTTGCCGGGGGTGAGAAAAAGCTCGCCAACGCCAAAGTTGAGTGTTAGGTGAATTGAATCTGCCTCTGGCGCGACAACTTTGATTTCTTCGGTTACTTCAGGACCTGTGCTGTTTGTTTCTATCTGGGGAAAATCGCATCCGCTGATGAAAAGAGCCAGTGACAGAATCAGAAATGCAGTAGATTTGGACATCTCTGCCTCCAAACAGTGTGGTTTGATGAGTCTTTAATTTGTACGTGCTTATGCACGGAAAGTTGCGCTTATCCCCATAGCCACCACCCCATTAAAGTGGCGGCAAGTGTCACGGTGATATTATCTATATCGCGTTGGGGTAAGGATTCGATGATGGTTGAGATGGCCGCAACGGCGGTTAGTGGAAGAAGATATTCTGTCCATTGACCACTGAAGACGTTGGCGGTGAGATACACTCCCAGCACAACTGCTGAGAGCAACCAGCCGCCGAAGAAGACACCCAGCGAGCCTGCCACCGATTTGGCCGGACTGTGGAACAATTTGGGCGATGAGAAAGTGCGACCGACGACATCCGCAATGCCATCTCCGCCGCACATCATCATCAACGCCACAATTCCGATGGGGGAATCTTTCCAAAATAGGATGGTCATTAAAACAAACATGATGCCGTAGTAGAGCGGGCCGCGCAAAATTTCTCGCGGGTCGCCGCTGCGCGACATGGCTTTTACGGCTGCCTCGTCTTTGATGAGGCCTTGTCCAATCAGCGCGAATTGAATTGTAATCAAGCCCGGCACAAGTGCGGCGAGGTAGCGGTCGTACCATTCTCCGGGAAAGAGAAGCCAGCACAGGACGAAGATGGGGCCGGTGCCGATGTGGATGATTTTGCGGCTCAGGCGACTTTCAATCCAGCCTTGATGAGCGGCAAAATCCATCGCGCGCAGCCAGGCAAGCGCAATCACAAACGTTAATACAAGGGCAAGAAACGGGTTCATGGTGGCTCCTTGGTTTGGAATGCGCCAAATATAGCACAATGACGCTATAATAACCGCTTCTCTACGGGTGCTTTATGCAAAAGACGGCCTTTCAACAGTTTGTGCTTGGTGTGCGAGACGAATTGCCTATTTTGTTAGGTGTTGTTCCTTTTGGCATGATTTATGGCATTTTAGCCTTGAGTGCCGGGTTGCCTGCGGTGGAAGCGCAGGCCATGTCGGCGGTGATTTTTGCTGGTTCTTCTCAATTTATGATTGTGCAATTGATAGGGGAATCTACTCCGTGGCTGGTGATTGTGGTGACCGGTTTTGTGATTAATTTGCGACATGCTTTGTATAGCGCAACCATTGCCCCGTATGTCAAACATTTGCCCTTTCGATGGAAGGCATGTTTGGCGTATCTCCTCACGGATGAGGCCTTTGCTGTTTCTGTGCTTCACTATCAACAGCAGGGTATTACTCGTTTTGGTCACTGGTATTTTTTGGGGGCGGGGTTGGCTTTGTGGACTGCTTGGCAAATCAGCACGGCGTTGGGTGTTTTTCTGGGGGCGCAGGTGCCGCAATCTTGGGGGTTAGATTTTACGCTCCCGTTGACGTTTATCGCTTTGGTTGTGCCGGCGCTCAAAGACCGGGCTGGGTTTGTCACTGCCCTAACGGCCAGTCTGGCTGCGCTTGTGTTCTTTAACCTGCCCTATAAATTGGGGTTGATTGCTGCCGCAACGTTGGCGGTTGTGGTTGGGATGTGGGTGGAGGCTCGCTGATGAACGTATGGCTGTTGATGGTTGCGGTGGGTTTGTTGACGTTCTTGACCCGCTTGTCGTTTATTGTTTTGCTGGAGCGATTGCGTTTGCCGGCGGCTTTTCAGCGCGCGCTGCGTTTTGTGCCAATTGCTGTGCTGAGCGCGATTATCGCTCCTGAAGTCGGGTATATGAACAAAGCGCTTTTACTTTCTCCGCAAAATGCGCGTTTGCTGGCGGCGCTTCTGGCTACGCTGGTGGCATATTACACAAAGAATGTGGTTTGGACCATTGCCGTTGGCATGGCAGCGTTGTGGGTGTTGATGATGTGGCTCTGATTTGTGTCTCTATTTAAGCCCTAACACTTCGTAGACAGGGATAGATTCACGCTTGCCTTTCACTGTCATTGGTTCTATCTGTAGGACGTGAACGCAGTCTTTTACGCGCTCGTAGGCTGTCTGGCTGATGACGATTTGATTTTTGCCGGCGTTTTCTTGTAAGCGTTTGGTGGTATTGACGCTGTCGCCAATGGCAGTGTATTCCAGGCGCTTTTCTGTGCCGATTAGACCCAACACGGCGTCGCCGTAATGGATGCCAACCCCAAAGGCCAGATGGGCTTCGGGTGGCAGGCTGGCGTGTAACTCAGCAACCCGGTCGCGCAGTTTGAGCGCAGCCCGCACAGCGCGCAAGGTGTGGTCAGGTTGAGGGACGGGGGCATTAAACCAGGCCATGACGGCATCGCCCAGGAATTTATCAATGGTGCCTTCTTCATCCAAGACGGCTTCGGCACCGGCGGCTAGGTAGCGGTTTAGAATCGAAACCAGTTGCTCAGGCGAGAGTGTTTCGCTGAAACTGGTGAAGCCGCGAATATCGGCAAACAAGACGGTGATGTCGGTGCGTTTGCCACCCAAGGAGAGGCTGTTGGGGTCAAGTTGTTGGATGACGGCCGGGGAGACCATGCGCTCAAAGAGCTTCCGTTGCGCTTCTAGCCGTTTCCGTTCGGTTAAGTCATCGAGCACAATTGCCACACCCTGGGTGGTTTGCTCGGCATCTTTGAGGGGGGAAAGGTTTAGGCGCCAGTCTACCGTACCACGTTCGGGCAATGTATGTCGTATTTCCAAGTCAGCAATGCGCATATCGGTTAGGCGCACTGTTTGGATGTGGGGCAATAGGTCATTGGCTACGGTCGGAAGGATTTCGTCTAGCCGGCGTCCTAGAATTTGCGGAATGGTTTGCCCAAGGATATTTTCGGCAGCGCGGTTGCACAGGATGACTTTATCTTCAATATCTGCGGTGATGACTCCGCTGGCAATGGAGGCAAAGATGTTATCAATCATGTTTTTCAGTTCGGTCACTTCAGCCAAGGTGCGCTTGAGCGAGGCGAACAGGCGCGCATTGTCAATGGCGATGGCGGCCTGATTGGCAAAGGCGGCTAGTAAGTCACGTTCCGATTCGGTAAAAATTCCGGTGCGGATGCGGTTATCGGCGTAGATGACGCCAATCAGGTCGTTTTTGAACTTGAGTGGCACGCATAGGATAGAACGCAGGTTGAAGGCGATGATGCTTTCTTGTCCACCGAAGCGGGGGTCTTCCTGGGCGTTGGTGGTGAGAATGGCTTCACCGGTATCAATCACGCGCTGGATGACGGTTCGACTGACGGCGTATTCGCTCTCGTTCAGCGATTCTTGTTCCCAGTTACGGGCGATGCGTGTGGTCATGTGTCCCGCATCGTCACGCAGCATGAGAAAACCGCGCTCGGCTTCGGTCAGTTTGATGATGTTGTCCATCACGATACGTAGGACTTGGTCGAGTTCGAGCGAGGAATTGATGACTTGTCCGATTTCTGTCAGGGCAAGCAAATTCTTGCGTTCTTCGGCAAAGGCGGCCACTTCTTGCGAGATGCGGTATAGGCGGCTTTCTAGTTGCGAGAGTTCTTCGAGGGTGTTGGCAGGTAGACTCGCTCGCAAGGGCAATAAGGAAGAGCGGATTTTGCCAGCGGTCTGACTGAGAGACTTAATTTGCAAATCTACGCTGATGGGGTTGGAATCGGTCGTCATTTTCATTCTCCACTTAAGGGAAAATACCGCCGAATGAAGGTGCGCACTGCCTGATAGCGGATGCGCCACGCAACGAGCCATAAGTCTGGTGCTGTGGGTGAGTTTGGCGCATAAAGTGTTTGTTCGTGTATGGCGGCAAGCAAGTTGATTTCTTGTGTGGCTTGTGGAAGGAGTTCTTTCAGCCGGGCGGCTCTTTCTTGTGGGGTGGCATGGGTAGGTGGTATCTCCCCCAACCATGTGAGTGCCTGGTTGATGGAGTGGAAAGCGCGTTCGGCGAGGGTTGCTTCACTCCATCTTACCCAATTTTTAAGCCAATGGGGCGTATTAAGATGATAGCGAATGTAGAATGTTTCAATCAAGCGAGGTATTTTTTTGGTGAGAGAATAGCGGCGTTCTAGCTGCCAGGTGACATATACTGCGCCCCAGAGAGTTAATGTAGAAATTATAACCCACAGCCATCGAAATTGGAACGCAAGGGAGCGGGGTTTCGCAAGAGCATCTTGGTCGTTGCTTAGTTCTTGTTCGCGGTCTTCAGGTAACAAGAGGTCTTCTAGGTCGAAGCGAGCTGGACCTTGCGGGCCACGCAGAATGTCATTGTCGCTTCCCTCGGTTGGCTCTTCGCCGCTGGGGTGGGTAATTGGGGCTAGGCTGGCGGTTGGTTCGAATTCGACCCAGCCGATGCCGGGGAAATAAACTTCTGGCCAGGCATGTGCATCTTTGGCACGTACGCGGTAGTATTTGCCTTCAGGGTCATATTCGCCGGAGGCATACCCCACGACCAGCCGCGCCGGAATGCCTGCTGAGCGAAGAAGAAGCACTTGTGCGCTGGCATAATAATTGCAGAAGCCGCTCTTCCAGGTGAAGAGGAACCAGGCTACCGGGTCTATGCCAGAAGGCGGGGCCGGGATTTCTAGGCTGTATTCTATTTCCGTGCGCAGGTAGTTGGTGATGGCCAGGGTTTTGTCGTAGGCGTTCTCGTGGTTTTGGGTTAATCGTTCAGACAGACGGCGGATGCTGCCGGGCAGGTCTTGGGGTAGTTGCAGGTAACGTTCTTTTACCCAGTCGGGGTAAGTTTGTGGGGCGCTGCGTAACTGTCGAATGGTGGGTTGGAATTGTATTGCCCGCACCTGGTACTGCTCTCCTCGACGAATGGGTGTTGCTGCTGACCAGCTGAAAAGGTCGTATGTTTCCCCTGATAAGGTTTGGGCTTGAATCTGCCCAGGGCGGCTGAGCCAGATTGGATAGGCGGGAGTGGTTAATAGGGTAGATGGATTGGACTGCCAGGTGAAGGTTATTTCAACTTCTTGTTCTGGCAGCAAGCCTACATTGAGAGGAGCGTGTTCTTCGGGCAAAAATGGTAGGGTTTGGGTGTCCGAAACTGTCCATTGTCCATTTTGGTAGGTATCATAGACCCGAGCGCGCCAGTACCAACGTGTCTCTGGTTGCGCTGGTGCTGTAACGCGGAAAATCTCCCGGTCTCCTTGTTGCGCGCTTTGTCCAAGCGGCATGGCGTTTCCATACAGTTCTCCTGGCGCGCTTCTTGCTCGGCCCTGTAGTGCTGCGAGTAAATCTTCTATCTGATGACGGGTTGTTTCGAGTGACTGGTTGATTTGTATCCATGCGCGAGCCGCTGCTGGGATGATTGTAGCGGGGGTGGGCGTTAGCCAAGCCAACAGAATCACCAGTAGGGTTGTAATTATCAAGCCGCGGGTTATATCGAACAGAGGTTCCTCACCGGCGAAGATGCGTTTGGCTTGCCAGCGTGTGCGGTTTTCCAAAAAGTTCAAACGCCCTACCAATAGAACAGCCAGCAAAAAGAACAAACCAACTGCCCACATGCGCTCGGATTTGTCTGGATTGTAATATTGCACAATGAGCATCGGTATCATAGGGGGCAGGATGGCTGCGGGCGCGTTGGAATGCCGAATAACTTGGTAGGCGCTAAACAGACTGATGGCCCAGAAGAGCAAACCCATCAGGCTGACAAAGAGTAGCGATTCGGTGACCGGTTCTCCCCGCATCGCAGTGGTTAGTGAAGCGCCTAAGCGTGCCAGCCAACTGGCCCATCGGCCAAGAGCGAGCGTTTCCTCAGCAATCAGTTCACTTAGTATGGAAGGCAATATCATGAAGGTGTAGCCGGCAACCAACCAGCGTAGGGCTGCTCGGTTGAATTGGCTGAACCCCAGCATCAAGCCCAGCACAGCACCTAATAAGGCAATTACCTCTACGCTCCACAGGCCTGTTGTCCAGCCGGTGACCGAAAGCCGCGCTGCTGAAACATAGCTCAAGGCGAGGGTGAGTACGGCGACTGGCCAATCCCAGGTGCGAGAAAAGTTTGCTTTCATCTGTGTTGAGTGTACAATATTGGGACAGGTCTCGTCAACTCATCATCACAGTTCAAGGAGATGCGCGATGGATTCGGTTATGCAGGTTGGCATTGCTTTTTCTCTTTGGTTTCAAGGGCTAGGCGGTTGGTTGGAATTGCCTATGAAGGGTTTCACGTTTCTTGGCTCGGAGGAGTTTTTTCTTTTGGTTTTGCCTTTGGTTTATTGGTGCGTAGATGCGGGGTTGGGTTTGCGTATGGGACTTCTTCTTTTGTTGAATGGTGCTTTGAACGGTATTTTGAAATTGGCTTTTTTTGGCCCGCGTCCGTATTGGGTGAATCCACAAATCCGTGCGCTGGCTTCTGAAACATCGTTTGGTGTTCCTTCTGGTCATGCTCAGGTAGCGGCCGGTTTATGGGGAATGGCGGCTGTGCAAGTGAAAAGTGCTTGGGCGTGGGTCGTGGCGATGGTGCTGGTGTTGATGATTGGCCTTTCGCGGCTGTATTTGGGCGTTCACTTTTTGCACGATGTGTTGCTTGGCTGGCTGTTGGGCGGGTTGACGCTGTGGGTTGTGCTTCGCGTGTGGGATTCGGTTGTTGCCTGGCTTCGAACCAAGTCGGTGGGGCAGCAGGTTGGGTCAGCGTTTTTGGGTTCGATGTTGTTGCTGGTGGCCGGGGTGATAGCGTTTGGCGCAGCACGGATGACCCCCTTGCCGGCGGAGTGGTCGGCAAATGCGCTCGCCGCCGGGGCGCACGAAGCGCCTAACCCGATTACGCTGAGTGGTATTATCACACCGGCAGCCACTCTTTTCGGCCTGCTGGCCGGCTTGGCTTGGATTCAGACCCAGGGTGGGTTTTCGGCGCAGGGGACGCTCATGCAGCGCGCCTTGCGTTTGTTGGTTGGGTTGGTCGGTGTGGTGGTTCTTTGGTATGGTTTGGGTGTGCTTTTTCCGCGAGGGGAGGAGATTGTTTCTTATGTTTTACGCTATCTGCGGTATGCGCTGATTGGTGTGTGGATTAGCGCCGGTGCCCCCTGGTTGTTCTTGCGATTGGGGTTGGCAAAATAGGGATGTCGCCGGTGGTGCCTCTTGGCTAGGATGCCACGAATAGCACGAGTGAAAACAATTTCGTGCTATTCGTGGCTCTTTGATGGTGAAGGAAGCCGAGAATTATTTGCGGCTCATGGCATCCATGACGGCAACGGCAGCGACCTGTACAATATCGTTCACTTCGTCGCCGGTTTGTAGGACGTGAATGGGCGCACCGACCCCAAGTAAGATGGGGCCAATGGCTTTGGCGTTGCCTAACCGTGCTAGTAATTTGTAGGCGATGTTGGCGCTTTCCAGGGATGGGAAGACGAGTACGTTGGCGTCTTTGACCGCGCTAAAGGGGAAGCGTTGTTCAATGATGTCGGCAACGACGGCGGTATCGGCTTGCATTTCACCATCTACTACGAAATCTGGGCAGCGGGCTTTGGTTAATTCGACCGCTTTGCGCACTTTTTGCGAAAGTGGATGTGGGGTGGAGCCGAAGTTGGAGAAGGATAAGAAGGCTACGCGGGGTTCAATTTCGAGTTGCCGGGCAAAGTTAGCCGCCAGGCAGGCAATTTGTGAAAGGTCTTCGGGCGAAGGGTCAATGTTGACGGTGGCATCGGTGAACAAGTAGGTTTTTTCACCGACCAGCATGATGTAAACGCCGGCTGCGCAGGTCACACCAGGGGCTGTATGATGAATTTGCAAAGCCGGGCGGATGACTTCTGGGTATTCATACGTCAGCCCAGAGACGAAAGCATCTGCATCGCCCATTTTGACCATCATTGGGCCAAAGACGTTTGGCTCAATGACGCGTTTACGGGCTTGGCTAAGAGTTAATCCTTTGCGTTGTCGCAATTCGTAATAGGCCTGGGCGTATTTATCTTGTTTTTCAGAGCGGTGTGGGTCAATAATTTCAGGCGTAAAGTGTAGGTTGAGCAGCTTAACTTTTTCTTGAATGATTTCCGGACGGCCAAGCAAAATGGGGTGCGCAATCCCTTCGTCTACCACTTGGGCAGCGGCGCGGATGATTTTGGTCTCCTCGCCCTCGCCAAATACCAGGCGTTTTTTACCTTTGCTGGCACGCGCTTTGTTCATGATGAAGTAGCGCACGCGCTGCCCCATCCCTTGGCGATAGGCTAACTGCTCGCGATATTCATCCAGGTCAATTTTGCGACGTGCCACACCGGTTTCCATGGCAGCCTGAGCAACGGCCGGGGCCTCCCAGAGCAAAACGCGCGGGTCCAGTGGTTTGGGGATGATGTACTCATCGCTGAACTTCAGGCTTTCGACACCGTAGGCGCGCAAGACGGAATCGGGGACATCTTCTTTGGTGAGCCGGTAAAGCGCTTGGGATGCAGCAAATTTCATCTCGTCGTTGATGGCCCGTGCGCGGACATCCAATGCGCCGCGGAAAATGAAGGGGAAGCCCAAGACGTTGTTCACTTGGTTGGGATAATCAGAACGACCGGTGGCGACAATCGCATCGGGGCGGGTTTCTTTGGCCAATTCATAGCGAATTTCTGGGTCGGGGTTGGCCATCGCAAAGATGATGGGACGCTCGGCCATTGTTTTCACCATCTCAGGGGTGAGTACATTGGCGACTGATAACCCGTAAAAGACATCGGCGCCTTGAATGGCATCCGCCAGAGTGCGATGGCCTTTATCTTCGACCGCCAAGCGTTCTTTGTATTTGTTCATGCCCTCGGTGCGGCCTTTGTAGACGACGCCCTTGCTATCACATAGCATGATGTTTTCGCGTTTTACGCCCCAGCGGATGGCGAGCTCGGCGCATGAGATGGCTGAAGCGCCTGCGCCCGAAATGACCATGCGGATTTCGTCATGTTTCTTTCCGACCAGTTCTAGGGCGCTGGCTAGCCCTGCAGAAGAGATGATGGCGGTGCCGTGCTGGTCGTCATGGAAGACTGGAATATCGAGCATTTCCTTGAGGGTTTCTTCGATGTAGAAGCATTCGGGTGCTTTGATGTCTTCCAGGTTAATGCCGCCAAAGGTGGGGGCGATGGCCGCCACGACGCGAATGACTTCTTCGGGGTCGTGTGTGTTAACTTCAATATCGAACACATCAATATCGGCAAATTTTTTGAACAGGACACCCTTGCCTTCCATCACCGGTTTACTGGCCAGCGCGCCTCGGTCTCCCAGGCCAAGGATAGCGGTGCCATTGGAGATAACGGCAACCAAGTTGCCTTTGGAGGTATATTCATAGGACAAATCTGAGTCTTTTGCAATTTCCAACACGGGGTGTGCCACGCCTGGCGAGTAGGCCAGGCTCAAATCGCGCTGCGTGTCCATAGGCTTGGTGGGAACGATTGCAACTTTGCCTGGTTTGCCCTTCAGACGGTGATATTCCAGGGCATCTTCACGCGTGATATTGATTTTAGCCATTGAGTTCCTCCTTTGGGTGTGGGGTAAACCCATTATGTCACAGATTCCAGATTGCGGTTAGTTCTTTTTGTCATCTGTTTGGGGCGACTCTTGCCAGGTATGCCCTCGCGCTTTTGTCGAAATAGGCGCGCTACAGGCTGGTGCGCTGGGGTTGCAAGGATTTTGTATTGACTCAAAAGATAGTCATTTGTTAACATTCCAGGTATAATTGCATTAAGACTTGTTAATTCGAGCGCCGCCTGGTCTCTGCGGCCACGTTGTTGGTACTACCTGGATATGAGAATAGGTCTGCCCGCTTTGGATTGTCGGGCGTTTGAGAAATCAACCCCTCCATTGACGATTGTTTTTTAGGAAGGGACGATATTCGAAGAACGGATTTGATGACATCGTTGCTGCATGGGTGGCTGGTTCCACCCGTTTCAGCGTACCTTTTCCCTTGGTTTAGCGGGTGAAGAGGCCTTTTCCGGGTATGTTCTTGCAGCCGTGGCTTGCGCAGGCAGGTTCACGGTTGTGTGTTTTTAATGCCAAAGATTACGGCCATCGAGTCTCAAAAACGAAATCCCCAACGGGTGAATATTTACCTGGATGGGGAATTTGGGTTTGGTCTTTCGCGCCTGCTCGCGGCGTGGTTGAGCGTTGGGCAGGAACTGACGGATGAGAAAATTGCTGCGCTCAAAGAGGAAGATGCACGCCAGGTTGCTCTTCAACAGGCGGTGCGCTTTTTAGGGTATCGCTCACGCTCAGTGCATGAGGTGCGCGAACACTTGCAGAAGCATGCCATTTCTGAAACCTTGATTGAGCGAACCCTGACTCGGCTTCAGGAGAGTGGGCTGCTCGATGACCGCCAATTTGCGCAAGCCTGGGTTGAGAATCGCGCAACTTTTCGTCCTCGCTCGCGTCGTATGCTGCGGTCGGAATTGCAGCGCAAAGGCGTGCAGGCTGAACTGATTCAGCAGGCTTTGGAGCAAACTGCAACGGAAGAATCGTTGGCGCGTGAAGCCGCTCGCAAGCGGTTACCTAAATTGCAAGGGTTAGATTGGCCGGTATTTCGTGAGAAACTCGGAGGCTTTTTGGTCAGGCGCGGTTTCTCTTATGAAGTGATTGGGCCCCTTTTGCGCGATTTATGGGCAGAGATGCGCTCGAAGAGCAAGATGTATTCTATGGAAAACGAGGAATAACACAAAAAATGAATGGCCCGATGGTTCTTATCCTTGAAATTCTGACCTTGGTTGTGGGCTTTGCAGCCGGTTACTTCTTCAACCGTTACCAGGTCGAAAAACGGAGAAGAGAGGAGCAAGCCAAAGCACAGGACATCATCCAGGAAGCCACTGACAAAGCCAACAAAATTGAATTAGAAGCTCGTGCTAAGGCGCTAAAAATCGTTCAAGATGGAGAAAAAGAAATCAATCAGCGGCGGAATGAATTGAACCGCGAGGTGGAGCGACTTGACCGACGCCGCAGTGAACTGGACAGCCGTGCTGAGCGGTTGGAACAGCGTGAGCAGAATCTCAACAAACGCCAGAGCAGTATTGACCGACGCGCCAACGAGGTCGATAAAATTTATGCTCAGCAGATGGAAAAGCTGCAACAAATTGCAGAAATGACGCGGGATGATGCTCGCAAACTTTTGCTAGATGAAGTTGAAAAAGAAGCGCGCGGCGATATGGCGCGCATTATTCGCCAAATTGAATCTGAAGCGCGCGAGGAAGGCGAAAAACGTGCGCGCAAACTGATTGCGGATGCGATTCAGCGGGTTGCCTCTGAACATGTGGCGGAGGTCACTTCGGCAGTTGTTCCTTTGCCGAACGAAGAGATGAAAGGCCGCATCGTAGGCCGAAATGGGCGCAATATTCGTGCCTTTGAGCAAGCGGCCGGTGTGGATGTGATTGTAGATGATACGCCCGAAGCAGTGACCATTTCCTGCTTTGATTCGGTGCGCCGTGAGATTGCCCGCCGCGCGCTCACCCGCTTGACGTTAGACGGGCGCATTCATCCGGCGCACATCGAAAAAATTATCAACGATGAAACCAAAGCCGTAGAAAAGATTATTGCTGAGGCAGGCGAGCAGGCTGCTTTCGATGCCGGGATTGCCGGTTTGCACCCTGAAGTGCTACGCATGATGGGGCGCTTAAAGTTCCGCACCTCGTATGGGCAGAATCAACTTGCTCATGCGGTGGAAGTGGCCAAGTTGGCCGGTATCCTGGCTGCTGAATTGGGTGCGAATGTGGAATGGGCCAAGCAGGGCGGGTTTTTGCATGATATTGGCAAGGCGATGGACCATAACCAGGAAGGTACACATGCCAGCCTGGGCGCGGAGTTTTGTAAACGCTATGGGGTTCACCCGGTGGTGGTGAATGCGATTGCCTCGCATCATCATGAGGTGGAGCAGGAAACCATTGAAGCGGTCATTGCAGAAGCCGCCGATGCGATTTCGGGCGCGCGGCCTGGGGCGCGTCGCGAAGACTTGGAAGCCTACATCAAGCGCATTCGCACGCTAGAAGATATGGCAACTTCCTTCTCTGGTGTTTCGCAGGCTTTTGCTATTCAGGCTGGGCGTGAAGTGCGTATTATTGTTCGCCCTGAGGAGATTGATGATTTGGCTTCTGCACGTCTGGCGCGTGACATTGCGAAGAAAATCGAAGAGACGATGCAATATCCTGGGCAGATTAAGGTGACGGTTATCCGGGAGACGCGTGCGGTGGATTACGCCAAATAATGTGTGCAGGGCTAACAGAGAAGACCGGTCATCAGCGTGGCCGGTCTCGTTTGTTTTGATAGGCTGTTCTTTTACTATGATTTGTAAAGGTGGTAGGCTATTGTGCCTTGTTGCTTGCGTGTTGCCTGAAATTTTTGTGCCTTTGGGGGCTGGTGGTCTTGTGCTAGAAGAGTAAGAAGCCGTTGGGTTTGATTTTAGGAACATTTACTTCAACTTCTGCGCCTAACCCAACTTGCCACCTGGCAAAATTTGCACGAGTTTTAACGCGAAGTCGCAGAGTGGCAAAGAAAAAACCGAGGATTTTGGTGTCTTCGTACCGTTGTGTTAAGAAAACCTGCTCGAAAGCGAGGCAAGAACTAAGGGTAGCAACTGGAGCGCTGTTAATATTCCTGTACAAACGGGTTAGAGACCTTTTCATCGCCTACGGTTGTTTGAGGGCCGTGTCCGCACAGTAGGCGGGTGTCATCGGGCAGAGTATAGACTTGGGTACGGATGCTATGTACGAGGCTTTCCCAACGACCACCTGGCAGGTCTGTGCGGCCTACGCCGTTGGCAAAAATCAAGTCTCCGCAAAAGCACACTCGTTCTGCCGCGCAATAGAGCAAGACATGCCCGGGGGTGTGTCCTGGAACATGCCGTACTTCAAAGGTATTGCTTCCCAGATAAAGTGTTTGCCCATGGGTGAAGTCAATCGAAGGCTCTGGTCCTGGGTCAATGGGCAAGCCAAACAGACGTCCACCGCCGCCTGCTCGCCATAAGACATGGTCGGCTGGATGCAGGGCGACGAGCGGCAAGGGGTTGAGGGCATCGGCAATGGCTGCTGCGCCACCGATATGGTCGAAATGGGCGTGCGTGTACCACAAATGACCGATTCGCCATTTGCGTCGCTGGGCTTCGGCCAATATCAGGTGACCATCCCAGGCGGGGTCAATGACTGCTGCTTCGCCGGTTTGCGGGTCGGCAATTAGATAGGCGTTGGTTTGTACCGGGCCGAGGGTGAAGGAAACAATTTCAAGCATGGGCGTCCTTTCGGGGCAGAAGTAACGCGCCGGTCAATATGGAAAGGCTGAGCAAGCTGATGGCGAGGGGGTAAACGGCTTCTGGTTGCCATTCGAAGAGTAAGCCGGCGAGGGGTGGGGTGATAAAGAAAATCAATCCGCTCATTGTTTCTAATACACCGTAGGTCAATCCCATTTGCGATTCGTGTACCAGGGCGCGGGCTTGCGCTAAGTACATTGGACGGGCGGCACGAAAACCACCCAGCAGAAAGTACCCTAAGGCAAACACGGGTAGGCTATTGCCTTTCCAGATGGCGAGAGCAAACAAGATGACCATCCCTTGGGCGGCGAGAAAGCCAAAGCGCGGTTCGCTCTGGCTGAGCAGGATGGCGATGAGAGCATTGCCCAGCGCGCCGGCAGCAAAGACCACGCCGTTTTGGCTGAGCGATAAGCCGCGTACACTTTCAAGAAAATTGGGGGTAAGCGGTATGGCCAGGTACATCGAGAAAATGGCAAGTGTCAACACGCCTAAAAAGAGGAGGAAGCGTTGATTTTTCCACAAGCCGGGTGGGGGGGCAGCAGAGTCATAGTGGTTAAGGGGTTGAGCAGCAATGAAAAATATAAAAACGGTAGAAATGGCAAAAATAACCGAAGCGGCCACCAAACTGGCGCGCATGCCAAATTGTTCCCCAAGCCAGCCGCTGATGATGGGGCCGAAGACCATGCCGGTGCTGAAGGTAGCGGTCGTGAGCGCTAGGGCAGTACTCACCGGCCATTTGCCGCGTGCGGCAGTGACGTAACTGTTGAGAGGTGCGGCGACAAACGAGGTGAGACCATATAGAAACAATCCGGTTAGGTAGAGCGGCAGGGCCTGTCCTAGCGACATCAGCATTGTCGCAAGTAAACCAATCAGCCAGGCGCTTCGCAGGAGCGGACGTCGTCCCAGGCGGTCGGCTAACCAACCGGCAGGTAAGTGGGTGAGCATGAGCGAAAATCCAAAAATTCCCAGGACAAGGCCAATTTGCGTTTTTGTCAGATGAAAGGTGTTGGCTAAATAGATGGGGATGAAGTTGATAAACATCCCCTCGCCAAAGCCCCATAGTAATAGGGCCAGGGCAATGAAAAGGAGGTTGCGATTCAATGCGTTTTCTCCGTTTTGTGCAAAGTGAGATGGTTGTTATTTTTGCAGGCTGTGAATAAAGTCGGCGGTGGCTTGAAAGACTGTTTCACGCTGGGCATCGCGCGTTAGAACGTGCCCGGAGCCTGCCAAGAGGAGTTTTTCTTTGCGCATTGAACCGAGATGCGCGTAAATGGAATTCATACTAGTTTCACTGCCCAACGGTAGATACAAATCATCTTGGGAGTAGATGAGTAAAGTCGGCGCAGTCACCTTGGGCAGGGCGGCGTGCATGATGTGCAATAATTTCTTGAGTTCACCAATGGAGCGCACCGGGTTTTGAGGATATGCAATGTGGTCTTGCCAGGCTTGCTGGTCGAACCAACCTGTGCCGGGCGGGGCGTTGTTTTTGGGCAAGTAGGGTTGCAGTTTGCTCAGCCAGGTGGTGTGATTCAGTCGCCAGTCTTGGGGTAAGGCATAGGGTGTGGACATGGCAACGACACCGGCGATGGGCAGTTCTGCTGCTAAGGTGAGTGCCAGTACACCGCCCATCGAGAGGCCGGCTAGGAAAACGCGGCGCGTTGCTCCAGAAAGTAGGTGATAGCCATCTTCCACCGAGGCTAGCCAGTCGGTGTAGCGAGAGCGAATCATGTCTGCGGGCTGTGTCGCATGACCGGTTAGCCGCACCCCTAAGCAGGTGAAGCCGTGCACTCGGTTTAGGTTTTCGCCCATCCAACGCATTTCTTTGGGTGTGCCGGTGAACCCGTGAATGAGCAGGACTCCGATTTCAGGAGAACCGGGGAAGAAAAATGGTTCGGCGGTAGGGATGAGGAAGGTCATGGGAATAATCGGCGTGCTTTGACTTCGGCCACAGCATCGGGGCGGTAGCGGTATAGCCGGGCAGGACGGCCCTCGCCTTTGGTGCGGCGGTGTTTGGTTTCTTCGATAATGCCCGCTTGCAGAATGCGGCGGCGAAAATTGCGCTTATCGAGTTTTTCACCTAGGATGACTTCGTAGGTGTGTTGCAGTTCGCTCAGGGTAAATTCTTCTGGTAGGAGTTCGAAGCCGACTGCACTGTATTCTAGCTTGTAGCGTAAACGGCGCAAGGCGTAGGCGATGATTTCGAAGTGGTTGTCTTTGAGGGAAGGCAGTTGATTGACGGAGAACCAGCGTAATTCTGCGCTGGGTTCGCGGCGGGCATTGGCAGGAATGAGGGCAAAATACACGACGCTGACCAGTTGTTTTTGGGTGTGGTGGAGTAGGTTGCTGTAGGTATACAATTGCTCCAGATATACTTCGCGGCGTGAGGTTTGTTCCTGAAATGCGCGCAGGGCGCAGCTTTCTAGCGTTTCAGATTGTTGCAGGGGCTGACCCGGAAGTTGCCAAAGGGTCTGTTCCTCAGGGGCGAGCAAAACACGCAGGGTGTCCTCGCACAAACTGAAGATGACAACGTGAACGTTAAGGGAGCAAGAGGCCACGAGGTTGATTATAACCAGCGTTCCAAAACATTTTTGGTTTGGATAAAGTTATCCCGAAGACTGTCGCGGCTGGCTTAAAAGTCCTCGGGATGCAACGGTTCCGTTTGTCTGAGGCGCTTAAATCTGCTCAAAGCGTGCCACCGGCACGACGAAGATGGTGGCGCGTTTTTGGTCTCCGCTGGAGGTGGTGTTGGCGCGCAGCAGGGCGATGGCGGCATCTACGTGGTCGTCATCTACGCCAATCAGCAGGGTGGTGCTGCCTTTGCGGAAGAAACCGCCTGTGGAGGCAACCCGTGTCACACGGAAACTATCGGAAGTGAGCGCTTGCACGGCGTTTTCGACGTCATCGTCTTTTAGGATGGCAATAATTAATTTCATGGCTAAAACTCCTCAAAGCGCT
>QEXW01000005.1 GCA_003130845.1 Anaerolineae bacterium | reverse complement strand
GACCCTATCTTTCCACAAAACTGTGGATAAATGCCAAAAAACTGTGGATAACTGACTCGCCTTGTGGAAAACCCGCCCGTTTGTTCCAAAAAGTGCATATACAACACCCCCCATATATGGGGGTGTTGTATTTTTTGCCCCAAATATGGATAAGCATCCTAAACACCCCCATCGAGAACTTTCATCTCTCCAACACTTATTCCACACCATCTATCCAGCCAAAGACCATCAAGCCACCATATATGGTGTGATAAACACAATCAACACCCATAAATGGGGAAACCCTTACCGTTCTCCACATATCCACAAAGCCTACTACGACCACGAAAAAACAAAACTATCTTATAAAACATTGTGGATTTTCCAAGCAATTCCCCAAACGCTTGTATTGATAATCAGAATCCTGTACAATCGTTTTAGAAGCAAGGCTGGCCTTTGTTATCACCCAGAAGGGAGCATCACTATGGATATGATTAAAGTCTCAGCCAACTCCCGCACTTCCGCTGTGGCCGGCGCAATAGCAGGCGTCATCCGCGAACACAAACGCGCCGAAGTTCAGGCGATTGGCGCGGGCGCGGTCAACCAGGCCATCAAAGCGCTTGTGCTTGCCAAAGGATACCTAGAAGGTGATGGTATCCGCATCGTCTGCGTTCCAGAATTTGTGGACGTAGATATTGACGGAAAGGTGCGCACGGCTATCAAACTGGTCATCGAACCGCGCTAATTCTTCGCTTGCTTCTTCTCACTACCCTGCCGGGATGCCGCTCCCGGCTTTTCTTCATGGAAATTGAATGAAGTTGTTTTCTTGGTCATTTCCCCATAGAAGTTCAAGTCAACAAGTCGGGTTTAAACACCCTATAACCAGACTTGCGTTTTTGTTACTGGGATTATGCAGCTTCGGCTTTCTGATTGTACCTTGGGTCAATGCAAAACCAGAAAATGCCCCCCCTCACGCCCTGGCCACCAATATCGTCATCAGCGAATTTCGAACACGGGGTCCCAATGGCGGCAACGACGAGTTCATCGAAATTTTCAATCCAACACAGGCCACCATTGATATTTCTGGCTGGTATATCTTACGCTCCAATTCTCTTGGGGTCATCAACACCACATTTCAATTCCCGGCCAGCACTCTTCTACAACCAGGACAATACTACCTGGTTTCTCACAACAGCTACACACAAACCATCCCAGATGGCACATATAACGTTGGGATTGCCGATGATGGCGGGATCGCAATCACCCTACCGGATATGAACACCATTATAGACCAAGTCGGAATGAGCGCTGGGTCTGCCTACGGTGAAGGAATGCGCTTATCTCCGCTCACTGGCACGCAGAATCGGTCGTACGTGCGCAACCCGAATGGTACAGACGGAATTTGCCACGATAACAACGCCAACGCAACCGATTTTGTTCTTCTCCTGCCGAGTGACCCGCAAAACAGCTCAACCCCCTTTGCCCCTTGCCCTTTGCCAACCGAAACACCCACCGTTACCGCCACTCCTACCATTACAGAAACGCCCACCATTACCCTTACACCTACAATTACCACTACCGCCACCATCACGCTTACCCGAACGGCCTCATCAACCGCCACCGTTACAACCACCGCTTCATCCACTCGTACCCCTACCAGAACACGCACCCCAACGACCACCATTACCCTGACCCCGCCTGGCTTCATGCGCATCATCATTAACGAGGTGGCTTGGGGTGGTACACAGGCGGATGACACCCTGGCACAATGGATTGAACTCTACAACCCCGGCGCCGCTCTCGACCTAACCGGTTACTATCTGCGCATTCCTGGCAAGGGAGATATTCTACTCACCGGCCTCTTGCCTGCAGGTGGGTACTACCTTATAGAACGCAACCAAACCGACACCAATGTACCGGCTAACTTGGTGGTTGCCTTCCCATTCCTAGACCCAAGCGGTGACACGTTATTGCTCTATTCTCCTGCCAGCACCTTAGTCGACTCTGCCAACGCCGATGGCGGCCCCTGGCCAGCCGGTAGTCGCTTTTATCAGTATCGCAGCATGGAACGCAGTGTCCCTTACCAGGCCGATACAGACTCGACATGGGTCTCTTTTGATGGCACGCCGACCGCTCTCGACCGCATTGGCAATCCCATCAACGGCTCACCGGGCAACGCCAACTCTCCTGGTGCCACCAGCACGCCCACCTACACACCCTCTCCCACCCTGACGACTACAGTCACCCCCACCCGCACCATTACACCCACACCCGGCGCAAGTATGCTCATCATCATCAACGAAATCGCCTGGGCTGGCACGGCGGCGAACGCCAACCACGAATGGATTGAGTTGTACAACCCAGGAACCACCCCGGTTAATCTTGCCGGATGGCGGCTCGTGGCCACCGATAATTCCATCACCGTCAACCTCAGCGGCACCATTGCGGCTGGCGGTTATTTTTTGCTTGAACGCTCCACAGATGATACCGTCTCGAGCATTCCTGCTGACCAAATCTATAGCGGTGCACTCTCGAACGATGGGCGCGCTTTACAATTACTCTCTGCCTCTAACCAAGTCGTAGATACTGCAAATAGCAACGGTGGCCCCTGGCCAGCAGGCAATGCTTCTCCTTCGTATTGTTCGATGGAGCGGCGGGCCAATGGGGGCATCACCATGCCCGATAGTGACTTCTCCTGGATATCCAATACCGGTGTGTTAAAAAACGGCAAAGATGCTGCCGGCAACGACATTTGTGGCACACCCAAAAACATCAACTGGGCCTTTTACGTTACCCCCACCCCTACCAGTCCTCGTACATCCACCCCTGTACCAGGTTCGAGGCGCACAAGCACCCCTACCCCCAATCGTGCCACACCGGAGCCGATTGTCATCAACGAATTTTTACCCCATCCCCGTGCTGATTACAACGGCGATGGGGTGATTGACAGTGGCGACGAGTTCATCGAGATCATCAACTTAGGAAGTGTGCCTGTCACTCTCAATAATTATCGCCTGGATGATCGACAAGGTGACTCTAGCCCTTATACCATCACCGATATTGTCTTGCAGCCTGGCATGCGCATGGCGTTCTTCACATCCAAAACCGGCCTTTTACTCAGCAATGGTGGCGATAGTGTGCGGCTGTTCAAGCCCAACGGACAGGTTGCGGATGCCTTTACTTACAATGTGCTGAAAGAACTAGACCGTTCCTGGTGTCGGTTTCCCGATGGACGCTTCATCCCTGTCGGGCAGTCCAATTGGACTTTTGGCTGTAAGCCATCACCAGATGCGATGAATGAACTAGCCTCCACCGAACAAATCGGCCTGGAAGAACGCCCGCTTATCTGTCGCTCGCCGCGTCTGCCTTTTGGGCTATACTTAGCAGAGTGTGAACCACTTGGCTTGTGGAACTGGAACACCGACCAACTCGCCTTACCGCTTGTGCCACCTTGGATTGAAGTAGATGGCATACTATTTCTTTTTGAGTAACTATATCGCTTATGATTCCCAGCATTCTTGTCACTTTACTTATCTCCTACGCCACGTTGGCTTTCGCTTTAACAATCTCCTACATGTTGCATCGCCGCTTGACCCGTGCCGAATTTCTGGTTTGGGGCATGCTGGCATTCCTGCTTCCGGTGTTTGGGCCGTTTTTTGTGATTGCCGCGCGTCCCGGTCCACGCAAGCGACGTCAGCGCTCGTTTTCACCTAAAAAATAAGTCCAGGCATTCTAATATATCTCCAAGAGGAGCCCTATGAAACAAGACCGCTTTTTGACCGGTATCTTGCTTGGCATTATCGTGCTTGTTCTTTTCTCCCTGGCGGTATTCTTTCTACGGCGCAATCAACAGAACTATGTGGATGATTCCACCCCTCAAGGCGTGGTGCAAAACTACATCATTGCTTTGCAAAAACGCGATTACGAAAAGGCCTACACATACTTGGCCGACCTAGAAAACAAACCTACCTTTGAGCAATTCCGCCAAGCCTTCTTTTCAGGAGGTATTTCTCCGTCCAATGTCGGAGTTGAAATTTTACGCACAGAAACTGATCAAGACCTCGCCCGCGTCGAACTAAACATTATCTTTTCCTCAGGAGTTCCATTTGAAAGCGGTGGGCGTTATATTGAAAACGCACAGTTAATCCGTCAATCCGGCGTTTGGAAAATCAAACAAATGCCATATCAGTTCTGGTACTATGGTTGGTATCAACCTACTCCGAAAAACTAGAGGAAACCATGCAAACTGTTCGCCGCCTATACTTTTTTGGGGTTGCTTTCATCAGTATCGAAGTTGTTCTATGGGGCTTGATTCAACTCCTGCGCGTAACTGTTTCTACTGGTCTCTTGTTGCCCCGCCCCGAAATCTTGGCGCAAGCACTAGCGCTGATTTTAGTAGGCGTGCCGCTTTTTTTATTACACTGGGGATGGGCGCAGCGTGTTGCGCGCACTGATGCTGCAGAGCATGCCGCCACCTTGCGGGCCGTTTTTTTATATGCAATCTTGCTTGCAACCTTAGTACCAGTTGTTCAAAATGGGCTGGCATTAATCAATCGTTCACTCGTCTTACTGGCCGGATTAGAACCTTACCGCGCGCTGTTAGGTGGTAACCAGTCCTGGTCCGATAATCTGATAGCAATATTCTTTAATCTGACCCTGGCGGCTTACTTTTATCGTGTCACGCAGTTAGATTTGGTAACCTTACTGCATGTGGAAAATTATCACGATGTACGCCGCTTATATCGCTATCTTTGGGTTCTCTATGGGTTGTTAATGCTTGTTTTTGGAGTGCAACAGGTAATTCGCGCCTTGTTTCATCTGCCGGTTACAATCGAAACTGAAATGGGTAGCGAAAAACTGCTTAACGGATTGGCGCTCATCCTGGTTGGTGCACCAATTTGGGTGCTTGCTTGGCAGACGGTTCAACGTGCCTGCACAGAACCACACGAGACCAATTCCTATCTCCGTTTGGGAATTCTCTATCTCTTGGCGCTAGGTGGGGTGGTCACAGTGCTTTCCACGATTGGCATTGTGCTTGATGTTTTTTTGCGTCTGAGCTTGGGTGAAAGCCTATTACTGTCCGAAATCCTTTCGCAGGTGGGCGGACCATTTTCGGTGGGAATTCCCCTTGGTGTCGTGTGGGCATACTACGGAAACGTGCTTACACGTCAAATCGCTTCCTATCCATCCGTCGCCTGGCGCGCTACCTTGAAGCGCTTTTATTTTTATTTTCTTGCCATAATTGGCTTGATAACAACTTTCATCGGGCTAGCGCTTTTATTCTCATTCCTGATTGAAATCTTTACAAGCCAGATAGCCATTTTTACAAGTGTCATGCTAAAGAGGCTAAGCGCTGCTCTCTCTACATTGATGGTTGGATTGCCACTTTGGCTGTTTACCTGGCCTCCAATGCAGCGAGAGGCGCTGGCTTCCGATGAAAACGGTGATAACGCTCGCCGCTCCTTAATACGGCGGACTTATTTATACCTGGTCATTTTTTCGGCGGTCATTGGGGGAATGATTTCGGCCATTGTCCTATTTTACAATCTGCTCTATGCTCTCTTAGGGTCGGTAGAAACAAGTTTCCTGCGTGATGTTTTGCATGCGATCGAGTTCTTGCTTTTATTTGTCATCTTTTTGGCCTATCATTGGCTTGCCTTACGAAGCGATAGTGGTCAAAAAGCAGACACCCTAACCGCCAAGCAGATGCAGTTTCCTGTACTCATTTTTGAACAGTCCGGTAGTGAAATTGCTGGGCTCATCCAAGAAGCGATTAGAGTTTCTGCGCCCAGCATTCCAGTGGCAGCGATTGCGATAGAACAAGGAATCCCTGAAGATGCCGAGGCAGCACGAGCGGTTATTTTGCCAAGCACGCTGGCTTTTAATCCCCCCGAAGCATTGCGGGTATGGTTAAAAGACTACACGGGACATAAAATCATCGTGCCCATCGAAACGCCTGGTTGGTATTGGCCAGGAGGCTTCCCGCGAAATGGCATCCTAACAGCAGCCCAAATTACGCGCCAATTGGCCGAAGGGCAACCCATTCGCACTTCAACAGGGAACTCCATTCTTCAGATTGTGGCCTATGTTTTTGCCATTCTGTTTGCCATACAGGTGTTGTTTATGCTGCTGGCTTTGGGAATTTCGCTCCTAAGCTTCGGTTAGTCATTTCTCTCCCCAGTGGATGCTAATCGTCCCAAACATTAACCGTTTATAACCGATTTGTTTGAAGCCAGCGGCTGCCATTCGCGCAGCCAAGTTTTCCGCGCTTAAGAAGGCTTCGGTGGAATCAGGCAGGTAAGTATAGGCATCGCGATGCCCTGAAATTAACATGCCAAGCCCCGGAATAATCACATGCAAATGCAGCCAAATGAGCGGCCAAAGCACATTTTTGCGTGGACGAGTTGTATCTAAGATGACCACCCGTCCGCGTGGCTTAAGCACACGATACTGTTCACGCAGGGCGGCCATGGTATCGATCACATTGCGCATCAAAAAGCCAGAAACAACGGCATCGAATTGTTCTGTGCCAAAGGGCAGGCAGAGCGCATCGGCGGCAGACCAAGCGAAACGGTCAGCAGGGCGCCGTCCTGCGCGCATCATTTCTAATGTGAAATCGGCGGCGATTACCCGGGCCGTAGGTTGCTGAACTAACGCTTCGCGTGCCAAATCGCCGGTTCCTGCACCTAAATCTAACAACCAGGCCTGCGGGTGTAACGCGGCGCGGCGAATAACTTCCCTGCGCCAACGTATGTCTTGCCCAGCGGTCATTAAGCGATTCATCAAATCATACCGATGGGCAATGCGGGTAAATAGGTCTTGCACATAGCGAGATTTTGCGGGTCCGGTCAGATGTGCCATGCACCCGATTGTATCTAAATTTGGGCAATCTTGCACGTTTTTTGGCTTTATGCTAAAATACAGCCTGTTCGACCTATACCGCAAGCACCGAAAAGTGGGCGTCCCCCACTTTTTTGCTTGAAAAAGCAACCATCCTTCGAGTTTGTTTTGTTTTGGAGTTCCCGCAGGCATGAAAAACGAATTTAGTCTGGCTTTCAATGAAGTGCTGGAAGAAAAACAACTTCCCAAGGAAGTGATTTTGGCCGCCCTCGAATCGGCGATGGTTTCTGCCTATCGCCGCGCGGTCAATGCTTCCAGCGCACAACATGTAGAAGCCAAAATCGAACCTGAAAGCGGCAAAGTGACGGTTTACGCTGAAAAAGAAGTCGTCGAAAGCGTGATGGATGAACGCACCGAAGTCTCGCTCGAACAAGCGCGCAAGGTCAACCCGCTTTGCCAAATTGGCGATATGGTGATTGTGGAAAGTACCCCCCGCGATTTTGGTCGTGTAGCGGCCCAAACCGCTCGCCAGGTCATCCAACAACGCATTCGCGAAGCCGAACGCAGTGCGCAAATGAAGTATTTTGAGCGTCAACTGGGCGAAATCGTCAGCGGGGTGGTGCAGGCTACCAACGCCCAAAGCACAACCATTGGCCTGGACATGAAAGCCGAAGGCATCATGCCTGCCAACCAAAAAATTCCCGGCGAGCGTTTTCGCGTTCATGACCGTGTGCGGGCCATTATCATGGAAATTAAAGATGGCTCGCGTGGCCCGCAGATTATCCTTTCGCGTGCACATCGCAATTTTCTACGCCGCTTACTGGAAAACGAAGTGCCAGAAATTTATCACGGCATTGTGGAAATCCGCGCCATCGCCCGTGAACCAGGCCAACGTGCCAAAGTGGCCGTTTCGGCTACCCAAAGTGGCGTGGACCCGGTGGGCGCCTGTGTTGGTGTGAAAGGCGTGCGCATTCAGGCAATTGTTAAAGAACTGCATGATGAGAAAATTGACATCATCGAATGGAGCCCCGACCCGGTCGTATACATCTCCAAAGCCATTAGCCCAGCACGTGTGAGCGGTGTATACCTGACCGAAGGTGAAAAGACCGCCACGGTGGTGGTGATGGAAGACCAACTCTCCCTGGCGATTGGCCGCGATGGGCAGAACGCTCGGCTGGCTGCCAAACTGACCGGCTGGCGTATTGACATCAAGAGCGTCAGCGAAGCCGCTGCGGATGCCCTCACCCGCCTGCAGACCGAACCCTCGATGGCGTTAATGGCCCAAGCCGAGAAAGATAACCTGCCGCTGATTAGCGAGATTCTGGCCAAGAAAGCCGAAAACCGCCCACTCACGCCGGAAGAATATCAGACCCTGGCTCACTTCGTGGACCGCGTAGAACGGCGCGTCATTGAACGTCAGCGGGCTGCCGAACAAGAATCTGCCGGAAAACTGGCCGAAGCGCGTGCCGGTATCCCGGCGATTGCCTTTGAACAACCCTTAGATGTGTTGGGCCTGCCTGAACACGTATACAACATCCTAACCGAGGCCGATTATCGCACCGCAGGCGACCTACTCTTGGCAATGAAAACCGCGCCTGACCGTGTGCTCGGCTTGCCGGGTATCGGTCCCAAAGCCATGCAGGCCATTCGCACGGCGGTTGAGAATGCCTCCTTCCCGTCCGAGCAACCCCAACAGCCTGAAGTTGTGGAGGCCCCCATCCCGTCCGCTGACTCTGCCCCGCAGCCCGAACCGCTGGAAGAGGCCGCGCCGGTTGCGACGGTTACCGTGACCGAAGAAGAACCCGAACAAGAAACCTCTTTCGAAGAGCTATTCAAACTGCGCCCCGAATCGTTTACACCTGCTGCGGATGATGAAATTGAGAAAAAAGACAAAAAAGGCAAAAAAGGCAAGAAGGCCTTTGAGTACGAATACGATGAAGAGCGTGGCGAAGTCGTTGGCCGCAAGAAACACAAACGTGGCGGTGACTTTTACGAAGAATGGTAATTTTTCTGATAAGGAAGGTTGTGTCGTCAATCTGGTGTTGACGTGAAGAAAAAACCTGCTAAACCTGTCAAGCACATTCCCCAGCGAACCTGCGTAGGATGCCGCGCGGTTTTGCCCAAGCGCACGCTGATTCGCCTTGTGCGGCGACCAGAGGGAGTCTTTGTTGACCCTTCTGGCAAGATGAACGGCCGCGGGGCATATCTGCACGACCGTATGTCTTGCTGGGAACGCGGGCTGAAGGGTGCGCTGGCCAATGCCCTGCGCGTGACCCTGACAGCCGAAGACCGGCAAAGGCTGCTAGACTTTATGGCCAGCCTGCCGGACGACCCCGCCGAGTCCACTGCCGACGTGGCGCCTGAGGGCAACACGATGTAAGCTTTCCTCGTGAGACGCACTCCAGCGCTACCCGTTGGCAGAGACAGGCAAGTTCCATGCTGGAGGTGTTCTCATGGGAGCAAAACAAATCGAAATTCCGGCAGCGATTGTCGTTCGTGATTTGGCGCAAAAAATGGGCATCAGCCCGATTGACGCCATCAAAAAACTCATGATGAATGGTGTGATGGCTTCCATCAACCAAACCATTGACTTCGATACGGCAGCGATCGTTGCATCCGAATTTGGCTTCGAGGCCGTGCCTGAGCAACAAGTCATCGAAGAGAAAAAAGAAGAAGGTGAAGTGCCGCTTTGGCGGCAAAAAATTGCCAACGAAAAAGAATCTGACCTGACACCGCGACCGCCTGTCGTCACCATTTTGGGACATGTAGACCACGGCAAAACTTCCTTGCTCGATGCCATTCGCAAGACGAATGTGGCGGCTGGTGAAGCAGGAGGTATCACCCAACACATTGGCGCCTACCAAGTAGAACGCGAAGGCCGGTTGATTACCTTTTTAGATACCCCCGGCCATGCTGCTTTTACGGCCATGCGGGCACGTGGTGCCCAAGGCGCCGATATTGTCGTCTTGGTCGTGGCTGCCGATGACGGTGTTATGCCCCAAACCCGCGAGGCCATTGCTCACGCCAAGGCTGCCCGCGTGCCAATCATCGTTGCCCTCAACAAAATTGACAAACCAAACGCGAACCCCGACCGCGTGAAGAATCAGCTGGCCGAATTGGAATTGGTTCCGGATGAATGGGGCGGCAATACCATCGTCGTACCGGTTTCAGCCAAACAACGGCTGGGCATTGATGACTTATTGGCCTCCATCCTCTTGGTTGCTGATAGCTCCGACATCCGCGCTAACCCCAACGGTAAAGTGCTCGGCACTGTAATCGAAGCCGAGCTGGATAAGGCAAAAGGGGTGGTAGCCACATTATTGGTACAAAACGGAACCTTGAAAAATGGTCAGGTCGTAGTGGCCGGAACGGCCTATGGGCGTCTCAAGGCGATGTTTGATTATCGAGGCAAACCGGTGGCCAAAGCCGGCCCGTCCATGCCGATTTCGGTGCTAGGATTGAGCGACGTTCCCTCGGCGGGCGATTTGTTCGAGGTAGTTGAGAACGAACGCACCGCGCGCGAAATTGTTCTCAAGCGCCAAGAAGCCCTCAAGACACAAGTCGCCGCCGCCAAAATGTCACTAGAAGACTTGTTTGCGCGCTTCAAATCTGGCGAAGTCAAAGAATTGCGCCTCATTATCAAAGCAGATGTCCAGGGTTCGCTAGAGCCAATCATCAAAGAAATCAACGAACTGGGCAAAAGCAGCCAAGAAATCGCCATTAAGATTTTATACGCGGAAACCGGCAATATCGGCGAAAACGATGTGATGTTGGCTTCAGCCTCGAAAGCCATCATTATCGGCTTCAATGTTCAGGCTGAAGTCTCAGCACGTCGCCTTGCAGAAGCCGAAGGCGTTTCCATCCGCTTGTACGACATCATCTATCGGCTGACCGAGGACATCGAAAAGGCCCTAAAAGGCATGTTGCAGCCGGAATTTGTTGAAAAACAGATTGGCAAAGCACATGTTCTGGCGGTCTTCCCAATTTCCAAAATAGGAAAAGTGGCTGGATGCCGTGTGGTAGAAGGTGAAGTGCGTCGTAACAGCAAGGTTCGGCTGCGTCGTGCGAATGATATTGTGTACGAAGGCGAAATCGCCTCACTCAAACATGAAAAAGACGACGTGCGTGAAGTGCGCACCGGTATGGAGTGTGGCGTAGGCCTTAAGAATTTCCATGATATCCTAGTCGGTGATATTCTCGAATGTTACGTCCTCGAGAAAAATACCTAATTGACGAAACCCGCCAAACCGATTACGATTATAAAACTCGCGCTGATGGTCGGAGACCCGCCTGGTTTGTTCAGGATTGGTCTCCGACTCGAACCCCGTGCGAAAATCGGCTTGCATAACCTGAAACCTAAAGTTAGAAATTTATCTCTCCAATGCCATCTAGTATCCGCTTACAAAAAATTGCTGACCGCATCCGAGAAGAGATGTCGGAACTGCTCCTTCGGGAAATTAGTGACCCACGCCTGCACCAAATTTTTGTGACCGATGTGCGCGTGGACCGCGAATTGGCCTATGCTGACGTGTATGTCTCTGCCGTTGAGGGCAAGAGTCGGGCTGCCGATGTGCTGGCAGGCCTGGAATCCGCAAACGGCTTTTTGCGCCGCGCTCTGGCCACGCGCGTGGAATTACGCGTTTTTCCGCGCCTGCGTTTTCATTGGGACCCCACCCCTGAAAATGCTGACCACATTGAAAAACTTCTGCGCCAACTGCGCGAAGAGCGCAAAGAATAAAGTGTTATGACCACAGAGATTGATTCTTCCATCGCAGCCCGTCTCCACACGGCACAACACATTCTCATCGTTTCTCACGTTCGCCCGGATGGAGATGCAATTGGCTCTTTGCTTGGGCTGGGATTGGCGCTACAGGCGGCTGGCAAGACCGTTCAAATGGTTTTGAACGATGGACTACCCGCTTCCTTTCGTCATTTACCCGGCAGTGAACAGGTTAAAAAAGAGCCAAAACCAGGCTTTGACCTATTCATCACTGTAGATTGTGCCGATTTTCGACGCACGGGACGTCTATTCCAGTCATTTCGGCAACCGGATATCAACATTGACCATCACATTACCAATGAACGCTTTGGTGTATTGAACCTGGTCGAACCACAAGCCGTGGCGACTTGTGCTATTTTGACGGACCACTTGCCTGGCTGGGGATTGCAAATCAGCCGGGAGGTGGCGGCTAACCTGGCTACCGGAATCGTCACCGATACCCTCGGCTTCCGCACCTCGAATACCACACCTGCGGCTTTGCGGCAGGCGGCTTTCTTGATGGAAACCGGTATTGACCTGCCGGAACTATATAACCGGGCTTTAGTGCGTCGCTCTTATGCTGCGGCCAAATACTGGGGCGCCGGACTTTCTAGCCTGACCACCCTAGATGGCATCGTCTATGGCACCCTGCGCATTGCGGACCGAAAAAATGCGGGCTATGGCGGCAATGATGATGCTGACCTGATTAACGTCATCTCGTCCATTGAAGACCATCAGGTTGGCATGGTGTTTGTAGAGCAGCCCGATAGCGTCAAAATTTCGTGGCGGGCGCTCCAGCCAGAAATTGACGTTGCTCAGGTTGCGCGCTCGTTTGGCGGAGGAGGCCATCAAGCCGCCGCCGGGGCCGATATTCCCGGCAAACTCGAAGAAATTCAACCGCGCGTACTCGCCGTTACGCGTGAAATGCTCAAACTTTGAAGGGGGCATAGGAGGCTCTCATGAACCATCAGGACATCAAAAACGCAATTTCTGGTGTACTTGTTGTAGATAAACCCATCGGAATGACCTCGCATGATGTGGTCAATGCTGTACGCTTTGGCACAGGCATTCGCCGCGCCGGGCACACCGGCACACTTGACCCGCGCGCTTCAGGCGTGTTGGTCATCTTGGTCGGGCCGGCAGTGCGTCTGAGCGAATACGTCTCGGCCTCCGATAAGCGCTATCAGGCCATCATCCGCCTGGGTGCATCCACTGACACCTACGATGCCGATGGACGTTTCACTCGTCAAGTTCAGCCGGCTGTTAACGTCAGCGAAGAACAATTTGAAAAAGTGCTGAAGAGCTTTATTGGCGAAATTGAACAAACCCCACCACCCTACTCGGCTGTCAAGGTACGCGGACGCCGCGCCTATGACATGGCACGGCGCGGTGAACCGGTAACTCTGCCGCCGCGTAAAATTAACGTCTATCATCTCGAAGTGCTGGAATGGGCGCCGCCTGAAGTGGTAGTGGATGTACATTGCTCCTCCGGCACGTATGTTCGTTCGCTGGCCAATGACCTGGGTGAAAAGCTAGGCACCGGCGCGTATTTGGTGGGCTTGCGCCGCACCAAAAGCGGGCGCTTTAGCCTGCGCGATGCTACCCCTTTGCGCAAACTGCAAGAATCCTTCCGCGCCGGCAATTGGTATCAATACCTGATCCCGGCAGCTGAAGCCTTAGGGGATTGGCCGGCCGTGGAACTCACCCCCGATGAGGTGGAAGCCGTCAAACATGGTCACCGTATTCCAGCCAACCCCGCTGACCGCCCCGGCATTAACAACCTGGTGCGTGGTGTGAGTATGGCGGGGGAACTGGTTGCGCTGATGGAACTCGACCCCACAACCTCGGAATGGCAACCCAAGAAAGTTTTCTTTTCGTAGTATGGCCCACTACACCTCCTTGGAAGCCGTCTCGCTGACCAGTTCATGGCTGACCATCGGCGTCTTCGATGGAGTACATCGCGGTCACCAGGAAATCATCCATCAACTCACGGCAGGCGCCCATGCTGACGGCGCGCCTGCCGTTTTGCTTACCTTTCGCCCGCATCCTGCCAAAGTGTTGGCAGGGCGCGATATTCCCTGTCTGACAACACCCGAAGAACGCGCTGAAATCTTATTCTCCCTGGGCGTAGATGAAGTCATCACGTTACCGTTTACCCGTGACTTAGCCGAACGTACAGCCGAAGACTTCATGACCGAATTGAAAAGCCGCTTAGGACTGCACAAACTACTCATCGGCTATGATTTTGCGCTAGGAAAAGGCCGGGCGGGTGATTTTCACCGTTTACGCGAGATTGGCAAATGGTTAGGCTACGAGGTGCAGGCCATTGCCCCGGTTCGTTTCAGCGACGAAATCATTTCTTCCACGCTCATTCGCCAAACGGTTGCCGAAGGCGCGGTGCGCTTAGCTGCAGCCAAACTGGGGCGATATTATTCTGTGCAAGGCCCCGTCGTTCCGGGAGATGGACGTGGACGGACGCTTGGAATTCATACCGCCAATATAGATATCCCTGCCGAAAAGGCGTTGCCAGCCAATGGTGTCTATGCCACTTGGGCTTGGGTGCAACACCAAAAATACCCTTCGGTCACTAACATTGGTTTGCGACCTACCTTTACAGCAGGCGCTGTATTACCGCGCGTGGAAACCCACCTGCTCGATTACTCTGGCGACTTGTATGGCAACTCCCTTAAAATCGAATTTGTCGAGCGCTTGCGCGGCGAACAAAAATTTGCTACCGTTCAAGACCTTGTGGCCCAAATTCAATCCGATATAGAGCGGACACGGGAAATGTTGCTATGAACGCGACCTCAACTTTGCCCCCTGGGTATTCATTCGCTTGGCAAATCAATCTCAAGGACAACCTGCGCTTGAACCTGCTTTTGCAAGTCACCGGTCTTTTCTGGTTAGGATTGCTCTTTGTGCCTTTATGGTGGGCTTTCTCGCAACTGCGCCCGCGCGGAGAGGAGATTATACTAATCAACGACTCCCTTGGGTTTCTATTAAATTTTCTCTTGGTAGGGCTGATTGCCATCAGCCTGCATGAACTGGCGCACGGCGCGGCCTTTTGGTGGTTTTCCAGAACGCTGCCCAAATTTGGTTTGGGGCCTGGCTATGCTTATGCTGCTTTACCGGGGTGGTACTTCCCAAAACGGCAGTATCTTGTGGTCGGATTGCTTCCGTTGATTGGCCTAACTACTCTAGGGTTGGCAGTTGTTCCCTTTCTCCCTAACAGTTTGCTTGGACCGTTTTTCTTGGGCATGGCACTCAATGCTGGTGGTTCGATCGGCGATGTGTATATCTGCTTGCGGATTGTGTTGGATGCGCCGGATGTGCTTATTAAAGACACAGGGGATGGTATAGAGGTGTATCGTCGAGCGTAAATTACGGCAGAGGAAAGCTGCCCCATGTGCCGGTTAGCCATAGACGGAACACATCAATCAGCGTAATCTGTAACAGTGCCAGCGTTAGTCCTGCCAAAATTGCCAGCCAGGCAGCGTTTAGTGTCCCATACGAATTCTCCTGTCGCATCAGCATCGTCCAGAGCATGGAATAGACCATGCTTAGGAGCAACAAAACACCTGCTGAACTCAAAAAGGCTGCCAGGTATAGCACGATTTCCCATTCCATGAGTACCAATAGGACCATTCCTAACGCTAGAACAAATAGCATCCCTGCCTGCTTCCCATCCCCCAAAATGGGACGGTTGTCCCACTCAATCCACATGGTCTGGTTGAAAGAAAGAAACACGGCAACGGCTAGCCCCAAGCCTACACCTGTGCCGGTCAGTAGGCGGAGAGTATTGTTCGGTAGATACAGGTTGGGCAGAAAATCTAGCCGTTCACCCCAGGTTTGTTTTAGCAGATAAAGATACGAATTGCCCCCATCGACCACAAAAGCCAATCCGAACACGGCCAACACGACCAGGATGGCTTTGGGCGGCATACCGCCTCGGCGGGGTTGTGTTAGAGAGAGATACAATATACCTAACACGGCACCCAAGTACATGCCCGAGCAACGTGCACACAGTGGTAGGCGGTGGCTGTCCACGTGGAACGAGCGCTCATCAAGTTGGTGACAGACAGCGTATCCGATGGCATCTAACTTGCCCCACAACCCGGCGGGCGCGATAGAGAAAAACGCAACGGAGATGGCGATAGCCGCTAACGGCACCAGCCAGCGGGCAATGGTTAGAGCGAGGGTGGAGAGGCGGTTTTTCATGGCGCGATTATACCTGTTTCTACTCTTGGGTTTTGGAGTATGATAAGGAAATGGAGGAAGTATGAAACATCTCTGGCTGCTGTTTTTTCTAACCCTTACTGCGACTGCTTGTGGTGTTGTGATGCCGATCACACCCTCACCCGTCCCGCAGGCTACCCAAACAGTGACTGCCACTCTCACTGTTACCCCTTCGGTCACCCCAACTGTTACGGAAACTCCTACTCCAACGGTTACACTGACCCCTACGCGTGATTATCCCGCCGCCGGCTATGGCCCAAGCGGCTTCCCGAACGATGTCAATCCTTTGACTGGTTTGAAAGTTTCCAACCCGGCCTTGTTAGAGCGTCGCCCGATGATTGTCAAAGTTGCTAATCTGCCGCGCAATTATCGCCCGCAGTGGGGTCTTTCCCTGGCCGACCATGTGTATGAGTACTACATCGAAGAAGGCACCACCCGCTTTGCGGCAGTATTTTTAGGGCAAGATGCGAGTATGGTTGGCCCCATCCGTTCTGGGCGTTTGTTTGATCATCATCTCATCACAATGTACAAAGCCAATTTTGCCTTTGGCTCGGCGGATGCACGTGTGCGCGCCTTGCTCTTTAATCAGAGATATGCCAATCGCTTGGTCATTGAAAGTGCCTGTCCACCCATGTGCCGTTATGAGCCGAACGGCGTTAACTACCTGATGACAAATACCGCTGACTTAACCACATATATCAATAATCTGCGTTTGCGCGAAGGGAATGGCCGGCAGTCTTTAGATGGTTTGGCCTTCAATTATGACTTACCCGTTACGGGTCAGCCTGCTCGTGTGCTGTTTGTGCGCTATTCAGCGGCGATTTACAACCGTTGGGATTATGACCCCACAACCGGAAAATATTATCGGTATTCTGATACGCAAAATGACCTGCGGCAAGGGTTGGATGAGTTCTATGCGCAGTTGACCGACCGCTTGACGGGTCAGCCGATTGCTGCTGATAACGTGGTGGTATTGTACGTTTCTCATCGCTACTTTTCGCGACAACCCGAAATCATAGATATTTTGCTCTCTGGCCCGGATAAGGCCTACCTGTTTCGCGATGGGCAAATGTTTGAGTTGAAGTGGTACCGCAACGCCCTTGACCAGTTATTCATCTTGGTTGGGCCGGATGGCAAAACATTTCCGCTTAAGCCTGGCAACACTTGGTTTGAAGTTGTTGGTACCACGAGCACTCTAACCAGTGGTGATGGTGAGAGTTGGCGTTTTACCTTTTTCATTCCGTAGCGCGGACGGAAAAGTTACAAAAAGGAGGTTGACATGAAACGAATTGGCGTGTTGACCGGTGGGGGAGATGCCCCTGGTCTCAACGCCGTCATCCGGGCGGTGGTTAAGACCGCGCTGGATGTGTATCACTGCGAGGTGATAGGGTATCGCAACGGATATGATGGTTTCCTGGACCCCAATGGTGCCATTCCGTTAGGATATGATGCGGTGCGCGGTATTTTGCCGCGTGGCGGCACGATCCTGGGTACGGCCAACCGGGGCAATCCCTTTGCGCGCAAAGTGGTTGTAGATGGTCAGGAGAAAGTGGTGGATGCCTCCGATGCGGTTATCCGTGCCATCGAAGCCCAGAAATTGGATGCGCTCATTGTGATTGGCGGCGATGGCACGCTGCGCATAGCACTGGAACTGTTTCGTAAAGGGGTGCCGGTAGTGGGTGTACCGAAGACGATTGACAACGATATTGGCGGAACAGATGTGACCTTTGGGTTTGATACCGCCCTTGGAACCGCCACCGATGCGATTGATAAATTGCACACGACTGCTGAATCGCACCAGCGGGTGATGGTGTTGGAGTTGATGGGGCGCGACGCTGGTTTCATTGCTTTACACTCCGGCGTAGCCGGCGGAGCGGATGTGATTCTCATTCCCGAAATTCCGTTTAAGTACCAGTCAGTGGTTGCTAAAATTTTGCGTCGCAAAGAACGTGGCCGACCCTTCAGCATAGTTGCTGTTTCGGAAGGTGCTAGGCCGGTAGATGGTGAACAGGTGTTCAGCCGCCCGGGCGATGCCATGTACGTTCCCCGTTTGGGAGGGATTGCCCATAAAGTAGGTGAACACATTGAACGCGAAACCGGTATGGAAACGCGAGTGACCGTGCTGGGGCATTTGCAGCGCGGTGGTATGCCTAGCCCCTTTGACCGCTGGCTAGCGACCCGTTACGGCTCTGCCGCTGTGCGCGTGGCTGCGCAGGGCTGGTTTGGGCGCATGGTGGGGTTAGACAGCGCACGCGTCAAAGATGTACCTCTTGAAGAAGCGTTGGCTGTGCCAAAACGGGTCAACGTTCAGGGTGATGGTGTTCTCACCGCTCGTTCGGTGGGTGTTTCGTTTGGCGATGAGTAGCCACTGCGCCTTATTTCATCTCCGCCCGCAGATAAGCCACAATTTGTCGGATTTGTGCCTCGTTTAGCACATGCTTCCAAGCGACCATGGCAGTTCCCTGTTTGCCCTCGGCAATCCGCATCGCAAGGTACTCATCATCGTGAGTAAGCAAAAGCGCTGTCAGGTCGGCTGGTTGGGGGTGCAGCGTAGTGGCGGCAGGGCCATTTCCTTTGCCGCTAGGGCCATGGCAAGAAAGGCAAAAATTTTCGTACAGGCTTTTGCCGGCCTGTGCGTCGGTGATGTCTTTGGTGGGGGCTGGCTCTGTCAATGTGTTAGCTGTGCAGGCGGTTAGCAGCAATGTGAACAAAAAGATTAGCCAGCCAAAGCGGGGTCGCACAGGGATACAGCCAAGCAAGGATTGCAAAGAAAAACGGTTCATTAGGAAGATGAACGCATCAAACTAACCCGAGCATAATCGAGCGCGCGCAGGCGGTGAATAAAGTAAACGGAAAGGCCAAATAGGGCCACTCCCCCTGCTTGGTGTAGCAATGCTAGCGAAATTGGCACGTACAAAATCACAACCAACACCCCCAGCGTGGTTTGTATCACTACCAGCGCAATTAGGGCGATCAACCCGTTGAGAATATCTCGGCTATAACCGGCTCGCCGCGCTGCAAAGTAGAGCCAGAAAGCCGCCGCCAGTACCACAAATGCAAACCAGCGGTGAATGAAGGCGACCGTTTGGGGGGATTCAATCAAGTGCAGGGCCGAATCGAACAATCCAGGCGGAATCAATTGCCCAAACATCAAAGGCCACGTAGAAGAGACATGACCCGCCTTAAGTCCAGCGGTGAAGCCGCCATAGGCAATTTGCACCAGTAGAATTAGCATGCTGCCTGCTGCCAGTTTGGAAAGCGGCGACCAATTGGCTTTTGTGCCAGCCGGGGGAAACCCAAAGCGATGTCCGAGTGCTACCCACATGCTCAGGCCAAACAAACTCAATGCCAAGAATAGATGCATGGTTAAGCGAATGTGGCTCACTGATGGACGGTCTACTAATCCACTGGCCACCATGAACCAGCCCATAAATGCTTGCCCGATGAACAATAAGCCCATGACAAAGTACACCCCAAATTCTCGGCGTGGAATGATGCCCTTAAACAAGAAGTAAAACACCGGAATTGCGTAAAATAGCCCGGCCAGACGAGCAATCTGACGATGGAACCATTCGATGTAGAAAATTCCTTTATAGGCTTCGAGTGTCATGCCTTTGTTGACCAGTTGATATTCTGGTGTTTGTTGGTAGAGTCGAAATTCACGCAACCAGGCTTCTTCACCAATCGGTGGAAACGCACCATGAACGGGATTCCATTCCACAATCGAAAGCCCGGAGCGTGTTAGTCGGGTAAAACCACCGAATAGAACTAAAAAAGCAACAATGCCGGCAAACGCGAAGAGCCAGCGCATGACAGAGCGATTTTGAGTCTGGGGCATAAATTAACCTTTTCCGTTCTGAGGGTACAACGTGTTCAGTGCTGATGCCGTGAAGGGTGCTGTCATATCGAGAGTCAGCGGGGTTACCGAAATATGGCGCTTTTTGAGAAGAACAAAAATATCGGTATCGTGTGGTTCTTGGGTCCAATCTACCGACATTTCATACCCCACGGTTCCAGGCACATTCCAAGAGACCCGCTTGGGCGCAGTTGGGTGATAATACCGTTGTTTTGAAAGTCGAGTCCATTCCCAGGGGGTTGCCGGTGTGGCATTGGCGGGAATGTCTATTTTTAGCAAATCAACACCGGGTGGCAAGCCATGTTCCAAGATTAAGCGCCCAAAGTACTCGGTAAAATAAGCAGCGGTGGAGAAATTCACCTCGGTCGAATACGATAGGTGATGTTCTTTGTCGGTTTCCAGAGAAATGGCGATGGCCGGGATGCCAACCGCCGCTGCTTCCATTGCAGCACCCACTGTACCAGAAATGGTGATGCCGGTGGCAAGGTTTTCTCCATAGTTGATGCCTGAAACCACCAGGTCGGGCTGCTGCGGCAGGATTTCCAGAAGTGCATGTTGTACGGCTTGTGCAGGCGTACCGCCAACAGCGTGAACAATCCATTCCTGACCATTGACCATAACTACTTCGCGCTGAATGATGCCATCGCTGTTGCCAGGCAGGCTGCGCCCCATGCCAGAGGATTGCTCACGTGGCGCAGCAACGGTCACAAATCCTAGCGGCGAGAGCGCTGCCGCAGCAGCCCACAAGCCCGGGGAGCGGATACCATCGTCGTTGGTAAGCAAAATTTGCAATTTAGCCATAGCGTAATTGTAATGGGGTTTTTACTTCGTTCCAGATGACAAATAGATGATTTCTTGTGGCGAGAGGATTAACGAAAAAGAGTGAGACACTGTCTCACTCTCTGGCGCCCCTGGGGCGACTCGAACACCCGGCCTATTGCTCCGCAAGCAAGCGCTCTAATCCACTGAGCTACAGGGGCGTTAGCGGGCTGTATTTTACTCCACACGCAAGCGAAGGTCAAGGTTTGCAGCTGTTTCCGAGATATTTGCGCTTGCCATCTCTACTCGAAAAAAATCGAAATGCTCGTGCTATAATCATTTCATTGCGGCACATTTTTTGCACTGCTATTGGTTATGGATATTTTTCTCTGGCTACCTGATTCGTATCCTGTCCTACTGTTCCCGTCCACGATTGGGATGCTAGGGTGGTTGCTGGTTTTGGGGGGCGTAGCCTGGGTTTTGTGGTTATCGCAGCATTTTCAGTCTGCTTGGCAAAAGCGGAATGCAGGCGTTGTTGCGCTTTTGTTTGTGCTTCAGGTGGTTTTTGCGTTGTTGATTGGGGTACGGCTGCCAGCAGATTTGGCTCTGCCGGTTCCGAACTCGCCACAAGAACTAAAAGGGCCTGCCTTGATGCTGTTTTCCGCCTTGCCTTGGATGTTGCTTGGCGGAATCTTTGGCCCATTTGTGGCCGCTATTGGTGGCTTGTTGGCCGGGGCATTGCGCTTTTTATGGGATTCGCACAGCATTTTCACTCCGCTGGAATTGGCTTTGCTGGGTATCTTGTTCAGTGTTGCCGTGCGACAACGATACCGCACGCGGTTGTTTCGTCTACTTGGCCAGCCGCTGATTGCCACACTGGTCTTGTCTGCTCTCTATTTTCCTATACGGATTCTGAATACTTTCTTGCTCGTTTTGGAGCCACCAGCGCTTTCCATTGCTGATAGCCTAATTTATGCTGTGGCGAGCGCTCCAGGTGCAGCGGTTGCTACGGCAACCGAATTGCTGATTGGTGGGTTGTTTACGCAAATTCTGGCGATGGCTTTCCCGGCTTGGTTTGGACGCCGCCTTCCCTTACAACCCTCGCCCACAGAACGCAGTCTAGAAGCGCGCTTTTTATTTGGTACTGGTATCTTGACGATGTTGCTGTTGCTCTCCCTATTGGTTGGCAACTGGGTCGTGGCTGGTAATTCCGCACGCGAAATGCTCAGCAAGCGGATGAAAGGTACCGCGGAACTTGCTGCGCAAAGTGTACCTTTCTTTTTAGAAACTGGGCAAAATCTTGCGGTTCAGATGGCTCAGACACCTGCTCTGGGTACTGAAACAGGGGCGGCACTTTCACAGACTCTGGCCGTGCAGATACGTAGTATTCCATTTTTTGATCAAGTGCTGATATTTAACCGTGAAAAACAGCTGCTTGGAAGTTATTCCTCAAAGGAGGTCCCCCTTAACTTGTATCCTGAAGAAAGTCAGGGCATTGCACTGGCATTAAATGGTGTTTTGAGCCAAGTATATAGCATTGCTCCAATTACGCCGGGAAACCCTGCCCGGCTTTCATTTATTGTTGCTATCACTACGCTCTCCGAGCCTCTTCCGGCGCGTGTTTTGGTGGCGCGCACCGATCTGGCAAATAATCCCTTTTTTCAGCCGATTCTAAATAGTTTGCGTTCGATGGAAGAATTGGGGGGAGAAGGAATTCTGCTCGATGAGAATCGACGAATTTTGTATCATTCTGCTGCGCGCCAGGTGATGAGCTCTTATGCAGGCCGTGTAGAAACACAAGCCAGTTTTTTCGATGATACCGGGCGTGATGGAACGCGCAATGTAGTTTATTTCCAGCCGGTGGTGGGACGTTCTTGGTCTATTGTATTGACTGTACCGGCACAAGAGGCGCAACAACTTGCTTTGGATATTGCTACGCCGCTTTCGGGCATGATTTTGGTGTTAGCAATTGTTGCGTTGCTTTCTTTACGATTGGGCTTAAAGGCGGTCACGACTTCGTTGCAAAACCTCTCCAGCGAGGCGGTGCGCATTGCCCAAGGACAACTGGACCATGCTATGACCGTTGAAGGCGTAGATGAAGTGGGGCAGTTGCGGCGCGCCTTTGAGCAAATGCGTATGAGTTTGCAATCACGTTTAGAGGAGCTCAATCGCTTGTTGCTCGTTAGTCAGGGCGTGGCCTCCAGCCTTGATTTGCAAGATACCATCCAGCCGGTGATGGAGGCAGTATTAGCGCTTGGCGCCAATGCAGTTCGCGTGGTGATAACCTTTTTGGATGAAACCTCTGAACAGGAGAGTGGGACCGTTTTTGCGCTGGGGCCTTCCAAAGATAAATATGCTTACTTGGATGAGCAGATGATTCACTTGACACAGCAACAAGAACGATTGGTGTTGACGAATGTCTTACGTTCACGCGGACTGGAAATTAGCACCGGACGCCCCATGCCTGCTTCTTTGATGGCTGTCGCTTTGCGGCATGAGAATCGGCAATATGGCGTTTTGTGGGCTGGGTTCGACCAACCGCGTTTGTTTTCTGAGACCGACGTGCGCTTTTTGACCACCCTGGCCGGGCAGGCAGCCTTGGCGGCTTCCAACAATCATCTATTTCGTACTGCGGAAGTCGGTCGTCAGCGTTTGGCGGCCATTTTGGCTTCTACGCCTGACCCTGTTCTGGTCACCGATCAATACAATCGTTTGTTGCTCTCCAACCCGGCAGCCTGGCAAGCGCTCGGCCCGGCGGTTGGGACTGGTGAAGGTCAACCTATCGAGAAACTACTTTCACAACAGGCGTTGATTGACCTTCTTAACGTCAATGCACCTCCTGATAAGCTTTCCGCAGAAGTAACTTTGCTTAACAATCAAGTGTATTTGGCGACTGCCTCGCCGGTTGTGGCTGAGGGTCGTCCGATGGGGCGGGTGTGTATCTTGCGCGATATTACGCATTTTAAGCAATTAGATACGTTGAAGACCGAATTTGTTAGCACGGTGAGCCACGATTTACGCTCTCCACTGACCCTGATGCGCGGCTATGCCACTATGTTGGAGATGGTTGGAACGCTGAACGAACAACAGCAAGGGTATGTTAAGAAAATTGTATTTGGCGTGGAGAACATGTCGCGCATGGTCAATAATCTGCTTGATTTGGGACGTATCGAGGCGGGGGTTGGCTTGAACCTGCAAATGGTTCCGGTGACCGATACGGTTGAGCGCGTCGTGAACACGTTGCAACCTCAGGCCGCACAAAAGAGCATTTCTCTGAATCTGCAGTTGCCCGAGAATACTATGCCCCTGGTAGAAGCTGACCCGGCTTTGCTAGAACAGGCGATGTACAATTTAGTGGAGAATGCGATTAAGTACACCCCCAAGGATGGTCGGGTAAGCGTTCGTCTCAAAATCATAGGAGACGGCATACAATTTGAGGTAGAGGATACCGGGATTGGTATTGCACCGATTGACCAGCCTCGCTTGTTTGAAAAGTTTTACCGCGGCGGGCAGCGTGAAGCCCGCGAGCAAAAAGGCTCTGGGTTGGGATTGGCGATTGTTAAGTCTATTGCCGAACGGCATGGCGGCAAAGTTTGGTTGGAAAGCCAATTAGGAAAGGGGAGTACCTTCTTCTTGCAAGTACCCTTGCGACAACCTGCGGAACGCAAAACCGAGAAACGCTCATTGTAAGTTTTGGCAAGCATAAATCCCCCGGAATCAAGCCGGGGGATTTCTCTGCAGCTGCTTTATTTAGCGGGCAATGGTAGTTTGGCGTAAGTAGCGTACCAGCAGAATGACGGCAAACAGGGTAAGTGCTGCAATGAATAAACCTGGCAGGCCGACTTCATCGGCGAAACCAGTTTGTGAGAGTGCTGTTGGCGCCGGTGTTCCAGCACCCACCACAGGTGTGCCTGGCGTTCCGGTTCCGGTGGTTCTTGCGCCGGCGGTTGCTTGGGCCGTAGAGGTCAGATTCAATTCCGCACGCCGCGTTTCTAAGGCTTGCACGGTGGCAGTTGCCGGGTCAATCACAAGGGCAGTGGGTGTTTCAGTGGGGAACAAGATGACCGGTGTGGTCGTGGGTGCGAGAGTAGGCGTATCGGTTGGGGATGGAGTAGGCGTAAATGACTGAACAATTGCCGTTTGTTGCGCGGCTTGGGTTATCTCGAAGGCTAATCGGGCTTCTTCGGTTTGTGTTGCTCTGGCATTGTTTTGTCCGGGTAAAACGAACATGAAGACCACAATTGCACCGCAAACCAGGGTGCTGAACAAAGCAACACCCAGGACGATGAGCAAAATAAGAAACGTGCGATTAGTACCCTCTCCTTCCCCTTCTTCTTCCACTTCTTCCCCTTCATCGGGCGAGAATTCTTGGGATGATGAGAGATTCGATTGCGGCTCTTCTTCGTCGTCGAAAATAAATGTGTTGGCCATGTTCATTCTCCTCGCGTAGTTCGATATATTTTACCCCACCACTTCCAGATTGGTGAGCGGGGACAGAATTTGTTCTCCATTTTCAAGACGCACTTCCGCAGCGTTGGCCTGAATTCCATTGGGCAAGGTTGCCATTGGACGCAGGTTAAGTATGGTCCCCTGACGGCCCGGTTTCGAAAGGAACATGACGCGTACAACTTGACCAGGTGCAAAGGTTTCAACCTGGCGCGGTTCCGGTGGTTCTTGCGAAACGGGTAGAGGAATGAACACTTCCGGGCGTACACTTGCCTCTTGTCTGGAAGACGGGTTGCTGCGGGTGGGCATTTCTGCATTTAGCGATACGTCGCGCTTGACATTGGTGCTTAATAATTTATAGGCGCTGGGGTTCATTGGGCGTCGGCCAAAGCCTTCTAATACAAGAATTGGAAATGGCGCCTGTAAGGCAGATTGAAGCAGCGCTGGGTTGATGCTTGGCACAATCAGCCCGCGCACTGACATTTCGACTGCGTTTTGCAATACTTTGGGTGATTCTAGATGTCCACCAAGTAAAATTGTTCCACGCAAGCTAACGTCAATGCGGCCAGGGTCGAATATCTCGTCTGGGGTTTCCATCAGGCTGTGCATGGTGCCGAAGTCGAGTTTGCCGTTACCCCACACTCCTTGTACCACACCGCCGGTCGCGCGAATGACAACGCCGCGTCCCCCAATCGTCTGAGCGACGATGCCAGGAATGCCAGCACGTAGTTCGAAAACAGCGCCGCCGGTTTCGATGACGATTTTGCCACCACCGGTTGCAACAACCGTTCCGGCAGCAGGGGCTGGGACTTCTTTGCCAAACAAGCCTGGTGTTTCGGCCAGCACGTCGTTTTTGGCAATCTGTTGTCCTTTTTTGACTCTGAGAAATTTGGGAACATCGCGTTGTGCAACATTGAGTTTTTGGGCTATATCAATCACCAGATGTTTGCGACCGACAATTGCTTCGGCTACAACATCCGTTGGGTTGACTTTTTGTCCAATTCCGATGATGATTTTGCCTTCAACCGGCATGAGCCGGGTGCGCATGATGGTTGCCAGTGGTAGGATATGAATCAGTGGGGCAAACATGGTCAACCTCCCACCGTTTTGAGCCATTTCTTGAGCAGTTTGACGCGGTCTGTAGTGTTGGAAGGCAATTTTAGGGGGCGCCCGCGTGCGTCAATCACAACGCCTAGCGAGGAACCGATGACGTCTACTGCTCCAGCACGCCCTGGCCCTAGGCCAACATCGGCATTGCGTAGTGGGCGCAGTTCCAGCCGAGCGGTTTGTCCGCTTTCAAGCGGCAAGATTTGCAGGTTGCCCATGTTAACTTCGCTGGTCATGGTCGTGCCGTCTTCACGGATTAGCTTAGCACGCACAATCGGTGTGCCGTAGGATGAGTTACTGATGGGTGAAATGACCGTTGCCAGGTATGCTAAAGCGCCAGATTCTATTACCTGGATGGGCAAGAGGTTGTTAACTTCTGCTGCTGCGCCCAGCATGGGCAACAGGTTGTTCTGGTCTAATGCGAGGGTGGTGATGCCAGCTGGTTGGAGTGCATCTAGGAGCATGAGTAATTTTTGACCCAGGGCTGGGGCATTTGTTATGACTGAGCCTGATGCTAGGATAAGTTCAAACGAAGGTAATAGGCCTAGCGTTCTGCGATACCTTCCAGGCAGGCGGGATACCATTGTTTGGGTAGCAAGCAATATATTTTGACGTGCCAGTGCCTGTTCAATTAACAACTCTTCTCGGGTGGCTGGGAGATAGTGCGGGTACAGAGATTTCTGGTACAGGTAGTCGCGCACTGTTTCTAGTGGTGTTTCTATAGGTAGCCAGCGGGCAATGTCATCAATTGTGGTGTATTTGAGCAAACCGGTTAGGGCTTCACCTACTCCAAATTGAGGGAAAACGTTGAGATGTAAATCTTCTCCGAAAGCAGCTGCCAGTGATACAGCCGAAGCACCGATATCTACGCTCAGGATGTGTTTGTTTTCTCCATCAACCGAGAGAAACCGCACGATTCGTCCCTGCGCATATGGCGTAGGCAGAATGACTCCTCCGGACAAAATGCGCAACTCGTCGATTTCTGACATTTGTCGTTGACGGATGTTGATGGTCAGTTTTGCAAGTTCACGTTGGGCAGGGCCCAATGCTTCGACTTCTAGCGTTGGGCGTACATTAGGGCAAATGACCAATTCCGAAGCAATTTTTCCCAGTGTGTTATGAATTGCTCCTGCCAAAGCACGATTGCCAGCATAGAGCATTGCCGGGCGTTGACCATCGGGCATGAGATATGCTGCTAGGCCTATGGTTTCGATGATGTTGTTGATGGAGTGGGTTGCGCCGCCATCTACGCCACCAGCTATTAGGATGAGTTCTGGACTCTGTCGGATGATGGTATTGACTTGTTCGTCTAGACGACGTGGGTCGTTGAGACTGAGGCTATCTACAATCCGTGTGTAGGTGGTGTTGGCTAGTTTTTCAACAGAGTGGAGTGAAACATCTGGTAGTAAACCAACGAGCAGTGTTTTGATGGGTGTGCCGGCAGAAAGTGTTACAACCATCCCATCCACGCCTGAACCATCTGGTTGCGAAGGAATGAGCAGACGGCCTTCTTCATCCATGAATGGTTTGCCAAGCAGGTTTTGCAGGTTTTCTACGGCCAGCTGTACTCCTAATACCAAGTTGCGCATACCGCTAGCGTGATTGGTCGTTGGCGATTGACCCATACCAATGAAGCGGTACTGGCCTTCGACTACATCGAAGTAGGCGGCACGTGTTGTGACTGCACCTACATCAACTGCCAGTAGAGAGTTACCATCAACGAGGGAGGCAGGCATACGGTTTTATCGAAACAATGAGTCCAAAAACAGGACGATGGATTGAATGCGGTCTACAAAGGCGGTCAGCGCTGCTGTCAGTACACCGGCAAAAATAGCACCCAGTGTTATGGCAATGAAGACCTGCCCTATTAGGGCTAAGAGTGTCATGAGCTTGCCGCGCTTGCCCATGCTGGATTTGCTAACAGTAAATTGGAAGTATGCAATGGTGGTGATGGTTGCAAATAGGATCAGCGAGCCAGATAGCAAGCTGCCCAAACCCTGCCCAAACATGGATGACGATGCTTCGATTTGTGGAAATAGGGTGCCAAGCACCGCACCGGCTACCGCTGTGGCTGTGCCAACTCCAACCAAAAAAGCGACAACTGGGCGTCCAAGCCATTCAAAACGTGGTGACATCTTGGCCAGCAGCATGAAGCTCATCACAAGCGGGAAAAACATTAATAGGCGGTCAAGCGGAGAGCCGATGAGGAGCAACATGAATAATTTGTCTACCACTACTTGACGAAAGACGGTGGCTGCTACGTATCCGGCGGCGACTCCAACGAACGCATGGACGGCGAGCCGAAAGGCCGGGCTATCGCCGATGATGTAACTCAGCACCAAGACTGTAAACAGGAAACTGAGCAGGCCTATGATGAGTTGATTGCTCTCCATTTTCTATTGTGCCTCGTCCTGTTCGTTATCTTCTCTCTGGTTGCGCAAGCGTTCAAGCATGCTCCACAATGTACCAAACAAGATGGCGAGTAAGGTTGCTATGAGGGCTGCTGTGAAGCTATCCCAGTAGAGGGCTTTGATATGGCCTGGGTAAATTTGCCCGGCTTGAGCATCTCGCTGTTCGTAAAGTACACCGCCCTCTAGACCAACAATTAATCCGCTCAGTTGCCCTGAATCTGCATAGGGCTGTATTAGTGGTCCAGCCTGCGCGCTGGTCACCATTAATAGGGGGGTATTTTTACGCTGTGCACCTGTTTGTTCAATCCATAAGCGACCGTTGTCTGGGTCGTCAGTAATGACTATTAAGGCGTCGAAACTGGAGATGTCGCTGATTTTATCGCGCAACATATCGGTTTGCCACAGGTTGCCTGTGACCGAATCAATGCCCACCATTTTATGCGGTTGTTCGGCAAAACTTTTAACACCGGCAGCGCCCCCAGGTAGGTACCCTAGAAAAAGATATTGTTGGCCGATTTGGTAGTCTGGTGGTTGTTGCTGGTTTTCGGTGTAGAAGGTGCTACTTTTCTCCAGCAGGCGTTCTCCCATTTCTATGCTTATCGGAGATGTGGAGATGAAGCTTATCTGGGCTTTTTTGCGCATGAGGTGAGTGATGACCGGTACGGCAGCTTGTTCCATCTCTCCGGCAAAGCCGGGTTGATAATCTGTTACAACCAGGACTAGAGCATTTTCCGGTACAGATGTTGCTAGGGTATCATAGAAGCGGTTAAATGGTGTATTGCTGTTGGCCGGTAAGGTGGGCACCGGCACTAGGCGGGTGCCAAGCACAGAGGGAAGTAGTACGACCAAGGTCAATATGACAAATATTAGCCAGCGCAAAGGGCGTAAGGAGGTTGCTTTTTCGGAAGGTGTAAGGGTTTTTGCTTCTGTTTCCGCGGTGAGTAATTTTTCGAGTAATGCCGCTTGCGCAAGTTGGTTTTCTCCGGCTTGGATTTTGAGCGCATAAGGTCGGGGTTTGCGAATTTCAAGCACGCCAGCCGCTGGCAGGACACTGCGAAATCCAGCTAAGGGACCTTTTTGTTCTATTTCTTCTTCTGCTGTTTCTGCGCTTTCTGTGCCGGTCAACATGGTTTCAACCGGGCGCATTGCTTGAACCCATGAAGGTAGTTCAACCGGTTGCAGGTCAGGTTGGTCTGTACCAGTCGTCTGTGGTGTTTTTTCGGTCTCTGCTACAGGTGTAAATCCTGCTAGCCAATCCGGTACGTCCATGAGAAGCGAGTCAATGCTTTGTGCTTCGGGGCTGAAAGTCGCCGCTTCCTGGTTTGGTAGGGTCAGCGCAGGCGTTTCGAGTTCACTAGGTTTTTCCGGTGCACTAGGCGCAGGTGATTGGGCAGAATCTAGAGCAGGTTCTGTCTCTGTTGCTAGGTTTGCCAGCCAGTCGGGTAGTTGTCCAGGCTGGGCTTCTGTTGTCAAGGATGTGGCTTGTGGCGTTTCTGGGATGATTCCGCTTAGGAAGTCAGGCAGGGGTTCGCTTTGTGTGAAGTCGCCCAGCTCTCTCAAGGCGCCGGTTGGGAAAGGCTTAGGTGCGGATGGGGTAGCGGATGGGGCAGCGGATGGTGAAACGGATGAATCGGATGGTGAAGCGGATGGGGCAGCGGATGGTGAAGCGGATGGGGCAGCGGATGGTGAAGCGGATGAAGCGGATGGTGAAACGGGTGAAGCGGGTGGTGAAACGGGTGAAGCGGATGGGGTGGGTTCTTGTAGGCTGCTGAGCCAGTCGGGGAGGTCGGCAGCGGATGGGGCAGCGGATGGTGAAACGGATGAAGCGGGTGGGGTGGGTTCTTGTAGGCCGCTGAGCCAGTCGGGG
>QEXW01000034.1 GCA_003130845.1 Anaerolineae bacterium | reverse complement strand
GCAATTTCCGTGCCGTCAGCGCCGGTGAGCGCAACATCAATGTGGGGGCGCTTGCGAAACGGGGTGACTTCGATATAGACGCGTGTCCGCAAAGGGCCCTCATCTTGCACAGGCTCGGCGCGCAGTTCCAAAAAGCGCATCTCTTCCGGCGGGAGGGGCACGTTGCCGCCATCATCGGAGAGTTCAGGGAAGAAAAAATCCATGTTTAGGTCGTTGGCCATAGCAATCAGGAGCGTGCAAAGACAAAGCAGGGAGGATGCACCCGGTTATGGATAAATTTCTTCCAAGACCGGCGCATAGTTGCAGCGGCACCCCTGGGGATGCGAACAGCCCTCATGCGGCAAGAGGGGAACCGCATTTTTTTCAAAGGTTCCGCGCGATTCATAACATAAGGGGCAAGCATCGTGCGCTATGCTAATTCGGATGGCGCTGACGCGCGGATTTTCGCGAAATTTCTTGAGCGCAACCGCGTTGACCGACCATTCACGTAAATCGGCCTGGCAATGCAGGCAAGATTGAGCCGTATCAGGCGCTGTAGCATTGCAGCGAGAACAGGTTTGCAAAGCAACCTCCTTGATGAGGAGAAATAAAATGACAGCCACTGTATGTGCGGCTGTCATTGATTGTACTCGGCGGAAAGATGCCTGCAAAGGTTTTTACAAGAGAAAAATTGACGGGCTAATCAATGGGCCGGTGTGGCGAATGAGTGCGTTTTGTTTTTCAGCAATGTGCCTTCGAGCAAGATTGTTAATATGGGCAACCAACACACCACCAGGGGTGGGTTTGACAAGGTAATCATCAGCGCCGGCGTCCAGCGCGCTGGCAATCACCGCCGGGTCATCTATTGCGGAGAGGATAGCAATCGGTACGCGGCTAAACGAGCGAATGGCTTTGCACACTTCCCAGCCATCTTGACCGGGCATCATCAAATCCAGCAAAATGACATCGGGATTTTCGCGCTTGACCATTTCCACGCTTTGGCCACTATCGTTACAGGCAACCACTTCCAGACCATGACTGCGCAAGAGTAACGCAATCAGTTCTGTCATCGCAGGGTCATCATCAATCATTAAGACTTTTATGCTCATGGGGCTGGGGTCCTTTGATAGCACGAGTATAAAGATTATCCTCGATTTTAGCGCCTGTTGACTTTGCACATGGCTAACAATTCATACAGTTGTGACAGAAATCACAAAAAGAGGGGTGAAATTTATATCGAGCCAACTCTATTTGTGGTAAACTTCGGCTGATTTGCCGAAAACAGCTCTGGAAATGCTATCATACTTTCTTTCAAATTAGGAGGCCACACATGGCAAAAAAATGGGTATATCTCTTTGAAGAAGTCGCTGAAGCAGAAGCCTATGCTGGCGATTGGGAAGGCGTGCGCTCCCTGCTCGGCGGGAAAGGTTCCGGTCTGGCCGATATGACCCGCGCGGGTGTGCCGGTGCCGCCCGGTTTTACCGTCACCACAGAAGCTTGCAACGAATTCCGCAAAACCGGCCATTTCCCCGAGGGGATGTGGGAACAGGAACTGGAGGCGCTCAAAGTCGTTGAGCAAAAGACCGGCAAAAAGTTCGGCGACCCGAACAACCCCTTGCTGGTTTCCTGCCGCTCCGGGGCGAAATTTTCCATGCCCGGCATGATGAACACCATCCTAAACATCGGCATGAACGATGAGGTGGTGGAAGGCATGTCCAAGCTAACCGGTAACCCGCGGTTTGCCTGGGATTCGTACCGCCGCTTGGTGGAAATGTTCGGGACGACCGTCTTCGGGCTGGATGACGAAGTCTTTGAGCACCCCATGGCCGAGTACAAAGCCAGCAAGGGCTACAAACTCGACACCGAAATGACCGCCGAAGATTGGAAGGCTTTGGTTGCCATTTTCAAGGAAGAGTACAAAAAAGGCGTTGGCGAAGATTTTCCGCAGGATGTGTACAAACAACTCGAGCTGGCAACGAAAGCCGTCTTCGAATCCTGGATGGGCAAACGCGCTATTGATTACCGCCGCGCCACCGGCATTTCGGATGACCTGGGCACCGCCGTCAACATCGTGACGATGGTCTTCGGCAACATGGGCAACGACTCTGGCACCGGCGTGGCCTTCACCCGCAACCCCTCCACCGGCGATAAAAAGATGATGGGCGAGTACCTGCTGAACGCCCAGGGTGAAGACGTGGTGGCCGGCATTCGCAACACCGACCCGGTGGAGCACATGAGCGAAACGATGCCCGAAGTGTATGCCCAATTTATGGAAATTGCCGATAAATTGGAAAAGCACTACAAAGACATGCAGGATGTCGAGTTCACCATTGAACGCGGCAAACTGTGGATGCTCCAGACTCGCAACGGCAAGCGCACCGCCAAGGCTGCGGTGAAAATTGCCGTAGATATGGCCAACGAAGGCCTGATTAGCAAAGAAGAAGCGGTGTTGCGCGTCAGCCCAGAAAATGTCGACTCGCTGCTGCACCCGCAGTTCGATGAGAAAGCCAAGAAGGAAGCCCAAAAAGAGGGCAAGTTCTTCGCCAAGGGCGTGAACGCCTCGCCCGGCGCGGCGGTCGGCCAGTGCTACTTCGATGCCGACACCGCCGAAAAGATGGCCAAGGAACACAAACAAGACACCATCATGGTACGCCCCTTCACCAAGCCCGATGATGTACATGGCATGATTGCCTCGAAAGGCGTGCTGACGAGTGAAGGCGGCGCGACCTCGCACGCGGCAGTGGTAGCGCGCCAATTTGGCATCCCATGCGTAGTGGGCGCTTCTTCCATCAAGATTGACATGGAAGCCCGCACCATGACCGTTGGCGATGTGACTGTAAAAGAAGGCGACTGGATTTCGGTGGACGGCACAACCGGGGAAGTGTTCATCGGCAAGATTCCGACCACCGCGCCCACGCTCGAAGAGCAAACCGAATTGATGACCCTGCTGACATGGGCCGATGAAATCTGCGCGCGGCCCGAAATCCGCACCTTGCCGGATGGACGCAAGAGCCGCGGGTTGCAGGTCTGGACCAATGCCGATTACCCCAAAGATGCCCGCCGCGCCCGCTCCTACGGCGCCGTTGGCATCGGCCTGTGCCGCACCGAGCACATGTTCTTTGAGCCAGAACGCCTGCCGATTGTCCAGCGCATGATTTTGGCCAAGACCAGCGAAGAGCGCGTGGCCGCCCTCAACGAGCTGCTGCCCAGCCAGCGTTCTGACTTTGACGGCCTGTTCGAGGCCATGAACGGCTATCCGGTCATCATTCGCCTGATTGACCCGCCCCTGCACGAGTTCATGCCGGATGAAGAAGCCCTGCTCGAAGAAGTCATCACCATGCGCGTGAAGGGTGAAACGGCAGGCTTAGCAGAAAAAGAAAGCCTGCTGGCGGCCATTCGCAACCTGCACGAATCGAACCCGATGATGGGTCTGCGCGGTGTGCGCCTTTCGATTGCCATGCCCGAAATTGTGGAAATGCAAGTGCGCGCTATCTTTGAAGCCGCCGCCGATTGCACCAAGCGTGGCATCGTGGTCAAGCCAGAAATCATGATTCCGCTCACCGGCACCGTCAAGGAACTGGAATGGATTCAGCCGCGCCTAGAACGAATCGCCAAGACCGTGCTGGCCGAAAAAGGCATTGAGAAGCTGGATTACAAATTCGGCACGATGATTGAAATTCCACGCGCTGCCGTCACCGCCGGCGAAATTGCCAAACTGGCCGAGTTCTTCTCCTTCGGCACCAACGACCTGACCCAGATGACCTTCGGCTATTCGCGCGATGACGCCGAGCGCAACTTCTTGGTCACTTACGTTGAGCAGGGCATCCTGCCCAAGAATCCCTTCCAAACGCTGGACCGCGCCGGTGTTGGCCGCCTGATGCAAATGGCCATCAACGATGGCCGCGCAACCCGCCCAGACCTGGAAGTGGGTATCTGCGGTGAACATGGTGGCGACCCCGAATCCATCGAGTTCTGCCACATGATTGGCAACAACTACGTCTCTTGCTCGCCCTTCCGCGTGCCGGTAGCCCGTCTCGCGGCAGCGCACGCTGCGCTCAAGCATTCTGGCGCAAAAGTGAAAGAAGACAAGTAACTCTCTCGCGGTCTGTGGTTAAATTTGGTGGCGCAAGTTTCTCACTTGCGCCACTTTTATTTATCCGTCAATTTCTGCAATCTCTTGGTCATTCAACCAGAGTTTGTAACGCCCCGGAATAAGGTTGCGGATGGGCAACTCGGCCTGAAATGGTTCAAGCACTTGCGTACACATCATATTCGGGTCAGCCACCGAATAAACCGTGATGCGTAGATTGTTCTGCGCATCCGGTGCAGCGAGCTGAATGCGCAAAGCATGACAAGGCGTGGGCAAGTTTCCACTTAGCACCAGCCGATATTCGGGCGGTAAGGTAGAGACGGTTTGCAATTCATAATTCTCTACGTACGCCGGGCCACTTTGCAGTTTCACATCGTCCGGCTGCGGGGCGTAAGGGTTTTCAAAATCGGCTGGCGGCGCCGCAGGAGCTGTTTGTGGTGCAGAGGGGTAAGAGGGATAACTATTGGGATAGGCCGCCGGCAAGCGAGAATCTTCCGAAGCAGGGGCGCACGCGCTCACAAGCGCAAGCAAAAACAGAACAAGTGTGGTCAATAAGGGTTTCATGGCATACCTCGTTTTTTGTTGTACGACGTCAAACTATATCACGAAGTTCCGCCTTCCCACGAGCATCCATAATTTTTTAGGCGCAGTCCAACGCAAAGAAAGAAAGGCGGACAACAAGCGTGTTTTGTGGAGAAAGCCTAGAAAAATTCCGCGTTTTCTGCGTGAATCCGTGTCCAAAAAACAAAGTGTCGGGTGGCTAGTAAATTTTTAGGGAGTCACAAAACAAACCACAAGAACGCGGTAAAATCTCACCCATTCTCTGTGACCGATTGGTTTAGCACGTATGTTTGTAGAATTTCAAAAACGCCTACCACCCCACTTACAAGAACGCTTCCTGCAATTAGAAAGCCCCTTCGCCATTCAAGCGTATCTCGATTCGATGCCCTATATTGCCGAAGAACGTGACCGCTCGCCGCTGCACGTCATGCTTGACCAGCAATGTCATTGCTTGGATGGTGGATTCTTGGCCGCACTGGCGCTTTGGCGCCTGGGTTTCCGGCCTCTTCTGATTGATTTGACTCCCGACCCCGGCATGGATGATGACCATGTCCTGGCGCTCTATCAAATTGAAGGCCGCTGGGGAGCCATTGCCAAGTCAAATTACATCAATTTGGGCTTTCGTGAACCGGTGTACAAAAACCTGCGCGAACTGGTAATGACGTATTTTGAACATTATTGCAGCATTCATAAGACCAAAACGCTACGCGGCTACACGCGCCCGTTGGATGCCTCCCGTTACGCCCACTTGAACTGGGCCTGGGACGAAACAGGCGCCAATCAACTGTACCGCATCTTCTATCGCCGCAAACCCATCCCGCTCATCACACCCAGCATGGCGGCCCGGCTCAGCCCTGTGACAGAGCGAGCCTATGCTGCCGAAACGCTCTACACCGATTTAAGTTGGTCGTTTGGCAACCGACCTGAACATTAAAGGCTATAGAAGAGAAACCGTATTTATGCTACCATTAGCCAACAACATAGCACGCATCATCCTTCACAAGGTACAAGCAGGCCATCCATGGGGATAACAGCACCCCCACACCGGCCAAAGTGCAATACCCTAACTTCAAAAAACGAGGACAAAACCCAGATGAGTGACCGCATTTACGTCACCGGACATGTCAACCCCGATACCGACTCAATTGCCTCCGCGATGGGCTACGCCTGGTTACTGCGCCAACGCGATGGTGTAGATACTGTTGCCTGTCGCGCAGGCCCCATCAACCAACAAACATCCTGGATTCTCAAGCGACTTGGCCTAGAGCCACCCCTGCTGCTGACAGACGCCTCGCCGCGCTTCGAATCGGTTACACGCCAACTGGATACGCTACCACCGGATGCGCCGCTCACCGAAGCCTGGTCGCTTGCCAGTCGGACCGGCGGCATTGCCCCGATTGTGGAAGAAAACGGTCGGCCGTATGGGATTATAGATGGCTTCAGCCTGTTCAGCTTTTTCCGACAAGTGATTGGGCCGCGCCTGGATATGAGTGACCAACGCATCACCGATATTCTCTCGGCCCCCTGCCGAGAAGCAGCAGATACCGGCGTGCCGAAATTTCCGGTCAATGCCCGCATCCGCGATATGCTCAACCGCATCTTGCGTGAAGAATATAATGATTTCTTCGTGGTGGACGAAAACGGTCACTACCTGGGCGTTTGCCATCAGCGCGGCGTGCTCAACCCCCCGCGCCTAAAAATTGTACTGGTGGACCACAACGAGCCGCGTCAGGCCATTGCCGCCCTCGAAGAAGCAGAATTGCTTGAAATCCTCGACCATCACCGCTTGGGCAATCCACACACACATCAGCCCATCCGCTTTACTGTAGATATTGTGGGTTCCACCTCCACGCTCGTCTCCGAACTAACCGCCGAAGCCGGTCTGCTGATGCCGGCGCCGCTCGCAGGGTTGCTACTCGCCGGCCTGCTAGCCGATACGCTGATACTCACCTCCCCCACCGTCACGGAACGCGATAAACAAGCCGCCAACCGCTTGGCGCGCTGGGCCTTTGTGGGCAATGGGCCCCTGGCCGGTGAGACGATTCAATCCTATGGTCAGCAAGTGCTGGCGGCTGGGGCTGGCCTCTCGAACCGTGACCCGAAAGAAGTCGTCAGCACCGACATCAAACCCTACGAGGCAGGCGGCTTCAAATTCGCCGTCTCACAAGCCGAAGTCACCGACCTGATGACGATTGGCGAACACCTGGAGGGTCTGCGCAATGCGTTAGAGCATTACCGAGAAACCCACGCGCTCGACTTTGCTATGCTGCTGATTACAGACGTAGTGCGTAACTCCAGCCGCTTGGTGATTGCCAACCCCCACCCCATTTTGGATGATTTACCCTACCCGAAACTGCCGGATGGCACACGCGATGCCCCGGGGGTGGTCTCACGCAAGAAACAGTTATTGCCCACCGTGTTGGGATTGCTGGAAAAGTAACGCCGAACGTTTTAATCGTAACCTATTGTTAATCTCATCACAATCTTTACTGATTAAAATTTCTTCTATGACCGCCGAAACCCGCAACCGGTTCCCCGAAGAACGCCGCATCGCCACTGTCCTGTTTGCCGATGTGCATGGGTTTACGCCGCTGGCCGAACAGCTGGATTATGAAACCGTCTCTGACTTAGTCAAAGGCATTTGGCTCAGCCTGGATAAAATCATCGAGCAGCACAACGGCTATATTGACAAGCACTTAGGCGACGGCATTATGGCAATCTGGGGCGCGCCGTTTGCCGGCGACAATGACGCTGTCGAGGCCGTTTCAGCCGGCTTGGAGTTGGTAAAGGCCCTCGATGAATGGTGCGCCACCACGCGCATCCCCGGCGCAGAACGTCTCAAGTTGCGGGTTGGCATTAACAGCGGGCCGGTCTTTGCCGCTTACATTGGAACACGCAACGAATATACCGTCATCGGCGATACTGTCAACGTCGCCGCGCGGCTAGAACAAATTGCCGAACCCAGCACCGTAGTGATAGGCGAAAACACCTTGCGCATGGTGCAAGGCAGTTTCCGTGTTAAAGCACTTGACCCAACGCATGTCAAAGGCAAAGCCGAGGCCGTACAGCCGTATCGCGTCGAAGGGCGGCTGATTAACCCAGGTCGCATCCGTTACCAAAGCGCGGATAGCCTGGTAACGAATATGGTAGGACGCGAAGACGAACTGGAAAAATTAAAACAGATATACGACCGCGTTTTCGAAAATACCAAACCGGTGATGGCCCTTGTGGTAGGCGAGGTAGGGATTGGCAAATCGCGTCTGCTTATGGAATTCAGCAATCACCTAGAAGCGTTGGGCGATGATATTCACATTCTCTCCTCGCGTGGGTTGGCACAAGCGGCCCGCATCCCGTTCTATCTGTGGCGCGTTTTATTGCGCAACCGCTTTGGCGTTCGCGATGACGACGCTGTGACACTGGCCAATGAACAATGGCAGCAAGGCATTGAGAGCGTTTGGGAAAGTGACCAAACCGCCTCGAAAATCGAAGCCACGCAGGTTTTAGGGGAAATGATTGGACTCTCAGGCAACCTGAACCCTAGTCCGGAGCAATTACAGCGCATCTTCTACCTAACGCGTGAACTGCTGCGCCAAATGGGCAAACGCAAACGGTTAATCCTCTTGCTGGATGACTTGCAATGGGCTGACCGAGAATCGCTGCAACTCTTGACCTATCTGCTCACGACAGAAATCCCCCCTCTGCAGATGCTGATTGCCAGCGCAGCCCGACCTGAATTCCTGAAACTTCAACCACACTGGCATAATCTGGCACGCGTAATCACGCTACAGCCCTTAGAGTTTACTCCAGCAATGGTCAAAAAAGCCTATCCAAACCTGCACAACCTGCCGGACTCGATACTCGAAGAAATGGCGCTGCGCGCAGAGGGCAATCCGTATTTCTTAGAGGAGATTGTCAAAAGTCTCATTAAAGCCGGGTTACTTTCAGAAAACATTCCGACCGAAGAATTACGCAGCCGCATGCTGGCCCAAATCCCCGAATCGCTGCGCGCCACCTTACAGGCCCGGCTCGATAATCTTTCGCGGGAGGCGCGCGCTGTGGCGTTGTTGGCCTCCGTGGTTGGGCGCGTATTTTGGGTCGGCGCAGTGATGGCCCAAGCACGCGCCGCCCCCCTGCCCGGCACCAATCCCAACTTTAATGCGCCCGAGGCCGTGATTGACCGCTTCATTCAGGAAGGGCTGCGTCAACTGGTACGCGCCGAACTGGCGTTTCCACGCAGCGGTTCACGGTTTTCACAGGAGCAGGAATACATCTTCAAAAACTCTTACCTACGCGACGTAGCCTATAGTTTAATTCCCAACCGCAACCGTGCGCTGTACCACAAAGCGGTGGCCGATTGGCTACGCGCCAAAACCGACCCTGCCTTTCAGAGCATGGCGCTCGAACACGAACAAAGCGCTCGCCAATCAGCCAAAATCAACACTGGGACACTCTCTCTTCCTTCCTGATAATGAGCGAAACCCTTTACAAACTCATTTCCGAATCTCTCGAACGTGGTGAGAGCATGGCGCTCTGCACGATTACCGAAGCACGCGGCTCCACCCCGCGCCATGCCGGCAGCAAGATGTTGGTCTTTGAAGATGGCCGCTTCGTTGGCACGATAGGTGGAGGAGAACTGGAACGCCGAGTACTAGACGAAGCCACCACTGTGATTCACACAGGCCGGCCTGCCAAATTGAATTATTCGATGACCGACCCGGCACGCGGCGACCCCGGGGTGTGCGGTGGACGGGTGGAGGTCTTTGTGGAACCCATCTTGCCCAAAGAAAAAATTGTAATCATCGGTGGCGGGCATGTCGGGCGCGCCGTTGCACACCTGGCCAAATGGTTAGGGTTTTGGGTTGCCATCTGTGATGACCGGGCCGAATTCTGCACCCCTGAGATGAACCCAGATGCCGATGCGTTCTTCCCGGTCCCGATGCAAGACCTACCCAAACACCTCAACATCAACCGCAACACCTACTTGCTCTTGACCACCCGTGGCTCTGCCATAGATGTCGCCGGGCTGCCCGCATTATTAGAAACCAAAGCCCGCTATATCGGCGTGATTGGTTCCAAACGACGTTGGGCCACAACCGTCAAGGGGTTGAAAGAACAAGGCGTGAGTGAAGCCGCTCTGGCGCGCGTTCATTCCCCAATGGGACTAGAACTCCACGCTGAGACGCCGGAAGAAATCGCGGTCAGCATGATGGCAGAAATCATCATGCTTAAGCATGGTGGAGATGGAAAACCAATGAAACACGCAACCTGACCCAACACAGTTCATACCCACGAGCAACTTTAGAGCCAATGCAGCGTATATTCCCCAGGAAACACCTTGAATTTGGTAATTTCATCGGCTACAATGAACCTGTAGATTGGCCGAACTCATAAAGGAGAGAACTATGGCGCGTATTTTTGATGTCATTGAGTATCGCAACGAGATGGTGGATGAAATTGTTCACCGTTTCCCCGATGACAGCAGCATTGGCGATTACCGATTGGGGTCCAATATCATTGTCCGTGATGGACAAGCGGCAGTCTTTTTTCGCGATGGTTTAGCGCTGGATGTCTTTGGACCAGGGCGCCACATCATTACCACCGCCAACATCCCCAAACTGATTGATTTCATCGGCAAAGCCTTCAACGACCGCACCCCCTTCCCGGCAGAAGTGTACTTTGTCTCGATGAAAGAGTTCGCCAACAAAAAGTGGGGCACCCCGCAGCCGATTATCGTCCGCAACCCTGGCATGGGCTTAGGCGTTGCACTCTTACAAGGCTTCGGCACCTATTCTTTCCAGGTAGTTGACCCACAACTGTTTGTCACCAACATTGTGGGCAAGCAAGCCAAATTCCACACCTCGGAAATTGAAGAACGTCTGCGCACCATTTTGCTCTCCAAGTTCCAAGACTTGCTCGGCGAAACCGGGGCAAAAAAGAGCGTGGTCGAACTGATTGGCCTGACGGAAGAACTCGGTGCCGGGGTGCGCGCCAAAGCCCAAGATGACTTCGCTGCGTTGGGCCTAACGCTCAAATCCTTCTACATCGGCAACCTGAAGCCTTCCGAAAAATCGGCCCAGGAACTGCGCGATATGGGCATGCTGGACATGAACGTCTACACCCAACTGCAAGCCGCCGACGCGATGCGCGATGCCGCCCAGAACCCCAGCGGCGGAGCGGGACTGACGGCGGGCATTGGCGCAGGCATAGGCATTGGCAACCTCATGAACCAGGCCCTGGCCGGCGGCATGGCCAACCAGGCCCAGCAGCCAACCGCCCAGTCCCCCGTGGCAGCCGGAGCAGCGGCAGGGGCAGCCGCCGGGAGCGCCATGCCCGAAGTGATGACCCCCTCCGAAGCCGCCACCGTCTTGCGCGTTTCCGAAGAGGACGTGATTGCCGCCATTCAGGCCGGCGATTTGAAAGCCAAGAAAATCGGCAATGCCTACCGCATCAGCAAAGCCGCGCTGGAAGAATTTCTCAAAGGCTAACATTCTGGAGAGGGCCGGTTAGACCGACCCTCTCTTTTGTAAAAGGTGCCTATGCCCGTAGAAAATCTCTTGCAAGAATACAACCTGGTAGCCACCCTGGCAGGCATTTTGGCCGGTTTTGCCTTTTCGGCGGTGATTCAATTGCTCTCCGTAGATAAACCCGGCCGGCTGATGACAACGGTCATCATCATTTTTTCGGTCACAGCACTGATGTTCCTGTTTACACTATTTGCGTTTGTCTTAAGCGCATCCGCCGTTGCTGAACTCAACCAAGAAGTTAAAGAACTTTCCGGCTGGGCCGGGATAGCCTTTATAATTGCCATGTTTGGCTTGCATCTCTTTTTGGTCGGTGTAGGGCTGACCGGCTGGCTGCGTTCCCGAGTGACCGGCATTATCACGACATTAGCGGCATTCATTACGTTCTGCCTGGTCAATTGGCTGTTAATCTCCATTATTGGTGTATTCATTAACCAGGCATAACCCCGCTCAAATGTCAACGCACAAGACGCCCACCCCTGCGGGCAGGCGTCTTTTTTGTTTGCTGCTTTTGGTTCACTGAGGACTGAAGCACTAACCTACCCACGCATCTTGAAGAACTGCGTCATCTTCATGGCCAGGTTCAGGTCGCCGCTCAGTTTGAGTTTGCCGGCCATGAAGGCTTGCATGGGGTCGAGTTTGCCGGTGAACAGGGCAATGTAGTCGTCCGAATCAGCGGAGAGCGTCATCTTGGGAGAGGGATGCTCGCCTTGCTGCACTTCCACTTTGCCGTCTTTGATGACTGCATACCAGTTGCCCGGCTCGTTACCGGTGAACTTGAATTGCAGCACAACATCCAACCCTTGCGCCTTTTCAGGGATAAACGCGCCAGGCATTTTAGACATCAGGTCTGCGATTGTGAGGGGCATAAGATTCTCCTTGTTTATTGAAGGTTTTCAAAGATGGCCGCTGCGCCCATGCCACCGCCAATGCACATGGTGACCATGCCATAACGGGATTTGCGCCGCGCCATTTCGTACACAAGCTGGGTCGTCAGTTTCGCGCCGGTGCAGCCGAGCGGATGACCAAGGGCAATCGCGCCGCCGTTGACGTTGGTGCGTTCGGCGTCGAGGCCGAGTTCCTTCATCACGGCCAGGCCTTGGGCGGCAAAGGCTTCGTTCAACTCAATCAGGTCAATATCAGATAACTTCAACCCGGCCTTGGCCAGCGCCTTAGGGATGGCCGCCACCGGACCGATTCCCATGTAATCTGGCTCCACGCCGCCCACCGCAAAGGTGACGAAGCGCGCCAGCGGCTTGAGACCAAGTTTACCAGCCTTTTCTGCTGACATAACCACCACGCCCGCCGCGCCGTCCGACATCTGCGAGGCGTTGCCGGCGGTGACGGTGCCGCCTTCCTTGAAGGCTGGTTTGAGTTTGGCCAAGGCTTCTAAGGAAGTATCGCCGCGCGGACCTTCATCGCGCCGGAAGGTGAATTTGCGCGTGACGGGTTTTTCCTGCTCATCCAGTTCGTGAATCTCGACCTCCACCGGCACCAGTTCTGGGTCGAACAGGCCGGAATCGACCGCTTTGGCGGCCAGCAAGTTCGAGCGCAAGGCAAACTCATCCTGCATTTCGCGCGTGATTCCGTATTTGGCGGCCACGTTTTCGGCGGTCAGGCCCATGTTGGTGTAGTAGTGCGGCAAATCCTGGGCAAAATACGGATTGGGCGAGAACTTGTAGCCTGCCATCGGCACCATCGTCATGGATTCGGTGCCACCGGCAATTGCCACGTCAATATCGCCCGCTATGATGGCATAGGCGGCATGGGCAATCGATTGCACGCCCGACGAGCAATAGCGGTTAATCGTCTCGCCGGGAACGGTGATGGGCAGCCCGGCCCGCAGGGCAATCATGCGCGCCATGTTCATGCCCTGCTCCCCTTCGGGGAAAGCACAGCCGATGACGACATCGTCAATTTCGGCGGGGTCCAGGCCGGGGGCGCGTTTGAGCAATTCCTGAATGACCAGCGCCATCATGTCATCCGGGCGGACAGTGACCAGCGACCCACGTTTAGCCTTTCCAACCGGCGTGCGGGCCGCGGCAACGAGTACGGCATCTTTTAAGCTCATAGTTCGATTCCCTTTCTGTGAATTAGGGATTAGGAAATTAGGAATTACGTCCGGAGCGCAGGGATTTTTTGGTTCCGTCAATTGCGGTTACGAGCAGGGAAATGACCTGGACAAGCACTTGTGAGCGGCGCTCCAGCAACTCTGGGGGTAAAACATGCCTGGCACGAAAATACCAACCTTGCGTTTCCCGCGCTTCCCCAAGAGAAATCCGCATGATTCGCACATAGTCCGCAGTGCCAATTCCACGCCCATAGGCTTCTTCCATGTTGGCGCATACGCTTCCGGCAGAGCGAACAATTTGCGACACAATCTCGCGCGTGCGATAGTCTTTGTGCAACACTTCCGCATCCATCCAGACCAAATCATACAAATACATCGCCACGCGATAATATGCAGATTGCCACAAAGGGTCTGATTTCAACTCCTTCGGTAAAGTCGCAACCCACTCTTCCATCGGCAACTCTTTCTGCATCAAGCCTCCTAATTCCTAATTCCTAATTCGCAATTCCTAACTCACAATTCCTAATTCCTCAACGGCTTACCCGTTTGCAACAGGTTCCACATCCGCGCCTGGGTTTTCTCCTCGCCGCACAGGCTCAGGAAGGCTTCGCGCTCCAAGTCGAGGATGTACTGCTCGCTCACCCATTGCGGCCTGCTCAACTCGCCGCCGGTCAGGATGTGCGCCAGTTTGCGGGCGATGTGGGCATCGTATTCGGTGATGTAGCCGCCCGCCTGGAACATGAACGCGCCTACCTGAAGCGCGCCGCGCATATCGCGCCCGGCAGCATAGATTTTCTCTGGCGGAGGCGGGGCATAGCCGGTGGCGACCATGTGCAACACTTCTTTCTTCGCCTCGGTCAGCAAGTGACTGCGGTTCATCACCACCCGGTCGGCTGGCCCCAAAATGCCCATCTGCCGCGCTTCCTCGGCGCTGGTGGCCACTTTGGCCTGCCCAATTTGTAAGAAAGCCCGTTGCAGGAAGGGCAGCACCTCGGCGTTTTCGGTTTTCATGGCAGGATTGATGATGCGGCGCATCATTTCTTTGGTGCCACCACCTGCCGGAATAACGCCCGCGCCCAATTCCACCAGGCCAATGTACAACTCCGCGGCAGCCACCACGCGCGAGGCGTGCATGGTCACTTCGCAGCCACCACCCAACGCCAGACCAGCCGGCGCAATCACCACCGGCTTGGGGAAGTAGCGCATCCGCATATTCAACCCTTGCAGTTTGCGCACTGCCGCATCGAGCATGTCCCACATGCCCTGCTGGGCGGCCACGACCACCATAAACAGATTGGCGCCAGCGCTAAAGTTTTCGGCCTCCGACCCCACCACCAGACCATCAAACTCCGTTTCGGCGCGGTGGAGGGCTTCGTTGACCATCTCGAAGATGTCGTCATCAAGCGCGTTCATCTTGGTGTGGAACTCCACCAGTCCCACGCCGTCACCAATGTCATACAGCGTGGCACCCGCATTGTGGGAGACCACCTTCTGTTCTTTAAGCAAAATCATCCCTTTGGGGCGAGGAATAGGAACATACTGCCCGCGAACGACATCGTACACCCCCACCTTACTGCCGTTGTCGGTCTGGTAGAAGGTCTCGAAACCGCGCTGGAGCATCTCTTCCACCCAAAGCGCAGGCGGGAAGCCGGCAGCCTTCATGCGCTCCACCGTTTCGCGCACGCCGAGCATGTCCCAGGTCTCAAACGGCCCATAGTCATGACCAAAACCCCAGCGGACGGCGTCATCAATCGGCTTGCCGGTATCGGCCACTTCGGGCAACAGCGCCGAAGCGTACTGGAATCCCTGGTAAGTCAGCGCCTGCACCAGTTTGGCGGCTTTATCTTCGGCGTTCAGCAAAATCTTCAGGCGCTCGCCCAAATGTTCGACATCTTTGGCCGCTTTGACCGAATCGAAGCGTGGCTTGGTGGGGGCTTCATGTTCGAGCGTCTGCAAATTCAGCGACCAGAATTCCTTCTTGCCGTCCTCGCCGCGCACCTCCTTGTAGAACCCCACTTTGGTCTTGTTGCCGAGCCAACCGCGTTCAATCATCGTCTTGATGAGCGCGTTCGGCTTTTCGGCGGTCAGGTACGGCTGGGCGTAAGTATCGTGTGGAATGGCAGGTGCCAGGTTGCGCCCCACATGGTCCCAAACATCAATACCGACCAGGTCAATCAAGCGAAAAGTGGCCGTCTTGGGGCGCCCTATCAGCGGACCAGTGAGGGCATCCACCTCATCCACTGTGTAGCCGTTTTCCAAAATGTAATGCAAAGCAAACGCGCCCGTGCCAAACGCCACGCGGTTGCCGATGAAATTGGGCGTATCTTTGCACAAGACAATTCCCTTACCCAGCCGATATTCGCCAAAATGCGCCATGAACGCCACCACCTCGGGCAGCGTATCTTCGGTCGGGATAATTTCCAGCAGTTTGAGATAGCGCGGCGGGTTAAAGAAGTGCGTGCCGAGGAAGTGCTTGCGGAAGTCTTCGCCCCGTCCGGCAGCGATTTCGCGCAACGGAATGCCGGATGTATTGGAAGAAACAATGCTCCCCGGCTTGCGCGCCGCTTCGATGCGCTCCATTAGCCCGCGCTTGATGTTCAGGTTCTCGACCACCACCTCGATAATCCAATCGGCCCCGCTCACAGCGGCCTCGAAATCATCTTCCAGGTTGCCGGTCCTGACGAGCGCGTACTGGTCTGATGAGAAAAACGAAGCCGGGCGCGACTTTTTGGCGGCCTCCAGGCCGTTGTTGACAATTTTGTTGCGGGACGCCTTATCCGTTCCGGCATCTTTCGGCACAATATCAAGCAGCGTCACCGGCACGCCGGCATTTGCCAGATGGGCGGCAATGGCTGCGCCCATCGTGCCAGAGCCGATGACGACGGCGTTGTGGATTTTATATTTCATGGTATCTCCTGTTGTAAACGGTACTTGGCGATTGGTAAGTAGGCCATGAGAAAGCGAATGTCGTCTTCGGTACAAAGGGTTTCGCTAGGCCCTCTCCAATCACCAATGACCAATTACGCATTACCTTAACTCACTCCCGCTATACCCCAGCACCTGCCGCGCCACCACCAGGCGGTTAATTTGGCCGGTGCCTTCGTAGATGTCGGTGATTTTGGCGTCGCGCATCCACTTTTCGAGCAAGTATTCGCGGCTGTAGCCAAGCGGCCCCATCAGTTCGACGGCTTTCTGCGTGATTTTGGTGACTACATCGCCTGCCTTGACCTTGCTCATCGAAGATTCGAGCGCGTTGGGCTGTTTGTTATCGGCCATCCAAACCGCCTTAAGCACCATCAACCAAGCACTCTTGAGCATGATTTCCATGTCAACCACATCGCGCTCCACGGCGGTCAATTTCTGGCGCGGCAGGCCGTAGCGGATGGTGACGCCCTGCTCAGCCAGCATTTTCTTGACTTCTTCCAGCGCGGCGCGCGCCACCCCCACACCGGTCGCCGCCACCAGCGGGCGGGTGGCATCGAAGGTCGCCATGGCACCCTTGAAGCCGGTGGTGGTTTTTTCGACAGTCGGCGAACCGAGAATGTTCTCAAACGGCACGCGCACATTATCAAACGAGATCGAGGCCGTATCGCTGACGCGAATGCCCATTTTGTGTTCAAGTTTGGTGATTTTGACGCCCGGCGTCCCCGCTTCAACCACAAAGGAGCGCATACCAGCCCGACCAGCCGAGGGGTCAATGGAAGCCCAAACGACCAAAAAGCCTTTGCCAAATTCGGGGCGCTCGGTAAACGATTTATCACCGGCGGTGACGAAAATCTTCTCGCCGTTAATCACCCACTCGTTCGTTTTCTCATCCAGCACAGCGCGGGTGCGAATGGCGGAGGTATCCGAACCGGCGTGCGGCTCGGTCATGCACATGGCAGCGAAGGTTGGTTTTTCCTCGTTGAAGCGCGCCAGGAACTTCGCCTTTTGTTCAGGCGAGCCAGCCGCCTGGACAGCTGCCGCACCCAACCCGCCACCGGGCGTGACCAGGTACATGCCCACGTCGCCCCACGAGAGCATCTCTAACTGATTGGCCAAGAGTTGGTACGCAATTGGAGCGCGTTTCGGCTTATTGGGGTCTTCCGGTTTCTTTTCTTCCCCGGGCGCCAAGGAGCCAGCCGAGCCGCCACCCATCGCGCGCATGGCGGAGTGCATGAACTCGATATAACTAAACGGAATGGTGTGTTCTTCTTCATCAAATTGGCGCGAAACCGGCCGCATCATGTTATCGGCGACAGTTTGCAGCAGGAAGCGCGCATTTTCAATTGGTTTTGGGGTTTCAAATTCGATGGTCATGTTCTCCTCCTACACAATCGCAAGACCGGTAAACGACGCGAACCCGCGCCCTTCGCGCATGAACTTCTCGACGGGATGGTCGCGGATGTAGCCGTGTCCGCCGAGGATTTGCACGCCGCGGTCGGTCACCATCATCACCATATCGGCGGCGCCGGTGGAGGCCAGGTAGGCGTCTATGAAAGCGTCTTCCTTGCCGGTATCCAGTTTCCAGGCGGCCTGCCAGGTGAGCAAACGGATGGCTTCAATTTCGGTCGCCATTTCGGCCAGCATGAAGGCGATGGCTTGCTTTTGGGCAATTTTCACGCCGAAGGCTTCGCGTTCTTTGGCGTAATCGCGGGCGTACTCAAACGAAGCGCGCGCCACGCCCACCGCTAGGGCGGCATTGGCGACCTGCATGGAGGCCAACACCGGCGCAAAGTCGCCTTCCAGCAAGTTGGCGGCAGGGACGCGCACATTTTCGAGCCGCACCTGGTAGAGTGGCAGCGCGTTCAACCCCATCAGCTTGATACGCTCAGAAACGGTCAGGCCGTCCCCTTTCTGGACGATGAAGCCTTTGGTCACGCCGTCCAACGCGGCATAGACAATCATGGCTTCGGCCTCGGCCGCGTATGGGACATACGTCTTCAATCCGTTGAGCAGGTAGGAATCGCCCTCGCGCACGGCAGTCGTTTTCAGCGCATTCGGGTCGAAATCGAAGGAGGGTTCAATGAGCGCAGCAGTAAAGGGCATCCAATCGGCTTCGATGACGGGGGGAATCCAGGTCTGTTTCTGCTCTTCCGAGCCAGCCAGCAGGATGGGGGTGACGAACAGCGAGGGCGTCATGACCGCCAGCGCGCCCGCCAGGTCGCCAAAGGCGAGTTCCTCCGCGGCGAGGACGCCCGTGACTGCCGAGCGCTCGCCAAACCCGCCGTAGGCTTCTGGCACCGAGGCCTGCAGCACGCCAAGTTCCCAACCTTTGCTGATGAGTTTGGGCGGCAGCACTTTCGCCTCGTCGGCATCATGGCCGGCAGGGCGCAGGTCATTCTTGGCATAGCGCACCACCGTGTCAATGAGCATTTTCTGTTCATCTGTGGGTGTGAAACCGTACATTGTTCCTCCTTATGTAAGTGATAAATGGCCATGGGTGACCGGCAATTACGAATGACCAATGGCCAAGAGTCCGTTGAGAAATAAATCAGCAAAACTATCCGCAATTTGCTCCATGGTCATCGGCCCATCGCGGCGATACCAGGTGACCGTCCAGTTCATGGCGCCCAGCAAGGCGCGCGCCGCCATCGAGACGCTCTCGCAACGAAACGCGCCTTCGTCCACACCTTGCTGAATCAAATCCCGCCACATGCGCTCAAACCGGTCGCGGTTGGGGATGTGGCGGGAATAGAAGGCAGGCTCGAGCGAGCGAAATTCAAGCAGAAGAACAGAAACCAGGTCGCCTTGCTCGCTGAGGGTCTTGAGATAGACGCGCATGGCCTGGCGCAGTTTTTCCTCGGTCGAAAGCTCGCGCGCCATCACTTCGGCCATGCGCTCGGTGACCATTTCCAGGGCGCGGTCGAGCAATTCAAGCAGGATTTCCTGCTTGCTGCCAAAGTGGTGGTAGAGACTGGCTTTTTGCAATTGCACCGCCTCGGCAATATCGGCCATCGAAGCGCCGTGAAAGCCCTTCTGGCGGAACACCTGCGCGGCGGATTGTAGGATGTCATCGCGTGTCATCGGCTCTCCCTACCGAACGGTCGGTAGTTTAAGGATAACAGAGGAGAGGGGCAAAGTCAAGGGGCAACGCACAGAGATGTGAACGCCCAATGCTACAGGCGTGGGATAAAATCGAAACAGCGCGTTATTCGAGGTGCTCATGAGAAAAACCCTACAAGCCGTTCGGTTGGTTTTCAAAACCCTGCTCACCCTGCTCCTGGTTGTGCTGAACCTGCGTCTGTATTCCCCTGGAAGCGCAGCGTATGGCCCGCAAGCCTTGGGGGCCGATGTGTTGCCGCAGTTGCGCTTTATCAAATCGGCGCTTGAAAACGGAGCAGGCCAAGATGCCCAAATGCTCTTCCCAGAAGGTTATTTTTTTCACCATGTTTTTTATGGCCTGGCCTGGGTGGAGGTGGGGATGCGCCTGCCGGCAAACGACCCGTTGCGTCAGCAAGCCATCCAGGAAGCGCGCTGGGCGCTAGAAAAGCTGGATTCGCCGGCTGGACGGGCGCCATTCAGCCCGAACCTGCAACCACCGTATGGCATTTTCTACGTTGGATGGCTCAACTGGCTGCGCGGCGGGATTGTGTTGCTCGAAGGGCCGGAAATAGGCGAGTCCGATTTGGTGCGCGCCTTTCAAAACGACTGCGCGCAGATTGCCCAGGCCTTCCAGGGCAGCCCAACCCCATTTCTGACTTCCTACCCGGGTCAAGCCTGGCCGGTGGATAGCGTAGTCGGCATCGCCGCCCTGCGCCTGCACGATGCGCTCTTCCCGGCGCAATACACAACCACTATCGAAGACTGGCTGACAAGAGCCAACCTGCGCCTGGACCCAGAAACCGGCCTGCTCCCTCACCGCTCCGACCCATTCAACGGCCTGCCGCTGGAAGGCGCGCGCGGCACATCGCAAAGTATCATTGCCCGCTTCGCGCTTGAGATTGACCCCCGCTGGGGCCGCGAACAATATGCGCGGTTCCGCCAACAGTTTTTCAGGCCGTTGTTGGGCGTTCCCGGCGTTCTGGAGTATCCTGCTGGCAAATCGGGGCCGGGCGACATCGATTCCGGGCCGCTGGTCTTCGGGTTCAGCGCTTCGGCGACTGTGGTAGGGATGGGCGCGGCCCAAGTCCAGGGAGATGTCGAAGTCGCCAGTGCGCTTTTCCAGGCCACAGAAGCGGTCGGGCTGCCGGTTTCCACATTGCAGACCAAGCGCTACCTGTTCGGCGTGCTGCCGATTGGCGATTCGTTTGTGGTGTGGAGCAAAACCGCCCGTCCCTGGCTGGTAACCTGGCAGGAAACCAATTTGCCGCCGATGGTCCGGTGGTGGTGGCAATGGCCGTTCCACCTGATAACCCTCGTTCTGCTCTGGTTCGCCTGGAGACGGGTGAGCGACAAAACGCCAACCCCTTGACCCGAATGCCAAAGCCGAAATTATGACAAATGGGGGAATGATAATCCAAATAGGTGTCCCATAAAATCAATGCAATCGGACACGAGTATCGAGTTTGCGCTGTGCAAACAAGGTGAAGTTATGAAACGAGTTTTTCTTCTTTTTGCTCTTTTTTCTATCGTGCTATCCGCTTGTAATCTGCCGCGCCCGGCAGCGGGGACGCCTGCTGCGCCGGCCTCGCCCACGCAGGCAGAGGCAGCGGCCCCGCCAGAGTTCGAAATTCGCGCTGTGACAATCATCAGCCCGGTCAGCGGCGAAACGTATCCGTTTTTCTCTAGCCTGCCCGTGTTCGTTTCGGCTGCCAGCGGCAAAGCCGAAATCAGCCGACAGGAGTTGCTGGTGAATGGCACAGTGGCCGTAACGCAAGAGAGGGAAGCGATTCAGCCGGTGATGCATTGGCTGGCGAATGTGCCAGGGCGAAACACACTCCAGGCGCGGCTTCAACTTTCGGATGGACAAACGCTCACGTCCGAAGCGATAGAAATCAACATCAACCCTGAACCGGTCGGGTTCGACATTCTGAAACAAACGACGGGCGGAGAAACGTTCGCCAACCTGGCCGGGCAATTTGGCTTGGACCCTGAAAGCGTGGCCGCTTACAACCCCGGTATTGCTGCTGCGCTCGATGAGCCGCTGCCGGCCGGGCTGGTGTTGCGCTTGCCGGTGGAGCCATATATCCCGCCCGAGGTGTTGGCGCAGTTTGCGCCGGGTGCGGCGAATCCGCTCAACGGAGGGCTATCAACACTGCCAGGCGAGCCTTCCGCGTTTGGGCAGCCCTCGGCGCCAAGCTTCGATTTGAACCTGCCACCCACGTTTGAGAAAGTCTATTACTATCTTTCGCTGGATGGCGGCCCATGGAGCCGCGTGCCGCGCCTGCCGGATACGTTTATCACCCCGGCGCAGGGCTTTTTCAATTTGGATGAAGTTCTTAAGGGTGTGGTTGCGCCCCCTGCGCAAGGTACACTGCGCGCCGAGGTGGAGGCCTGGGGCTGGAGTGGCGGCGTGTTGGTGTATATTGGCCGTTTTGAGAAGGTGTTCGTGGCCGAAGCCGGTCGTGAGCCGTTCGTCTTGCTGCCTGGTCAACTGGAAATTTGCGACTTACCCTCGCCCAACTGCGCCCAGGGATTTGGTCAGTTCGGCGGGGAGGCCATCAATAACACAGGCGGCAAGCATGAATTGCGCTGGTCGCCGCCGCCCGGCGCGGAGGGTGGGGTGTGGCAGGTTTCGCGCTATCCCTTCGATTCGGCCTGCGCACCCGACCCTGCGGGGGTTTTCCGTTCGGGCGGGGTAAATGCCGACGCGGCACAAATCATCTTTAAGGTGGATTTTCCCGCTCCAGGGCAAGATGCCTATAGCATTCCAATTGTCCAGCCGGGGGTGGGTAACGTTTCTCTCTCCAGCGCCTGGTTCCCACAGACGTACTACGTGCGCGTCCTGCCGGTCTTTAACGGCGCGGTGCAGTGCGTCCCCTCCAACGCGGTGACGCTGACGGTGGACCCGCGAACGAAGGAGTTGACCATCGTCGCCCCTACCCCACAGCCCACTGCGCCCGCGCCGCCGGTGGTGTTCGATGTCAAAATTGTCGAGTTCACGCCGATTCAGTTCCCCGATGGGAAATTTTCTCATTGCGTCGTGATTGTGGAAAATCCGTTTTATGAGAAGAAAAGTGCCATCGTAGGTGGTTGGCTGAGCGGACCGTATTACGTCAACGGGCAAGTAACTCTCCTACAGAACATTCATCCTGGCACCACGCTGTGTCCCAAGCCCTATCAGTACAAAGAACCGCCCTTTCTGGAGCAGGCGGGGCAATTCCTGATAGATGCGCTTAACAACATTTCCAAAGCCTATGAAATTCTCAAGCAATTGGCGGTCAAGTTGGTGGTCAAGGCCACTCCTTACTGTTATGCGTCAGAGTTCATTGAGGCATATAAAGAGGAGATTGACTCGGTCTGCAACACAGCCGCAGAGGTGATTGTGCAGGCGGCCATGACTTATGTTGGTCTGCCGCCTAGTATTCCCAACTATGAGCAGTTGAAAGAAACCGCTAAGGGCAAATTGACCGACCTGGCCGTGCAACAATTGGAAGAGCAGACCGGTCTGCCGTGCGTTGAAATTTGTCAGGATTTCATCCGTGACCGGGTGGATGAGCTTTGGGCGGCGGGTGAAAATTTGCTCAGCAATCAGCAACCCGGTTGTATCGGAGAGAAGGAAGCCCATAACCTAGGTTTTGAGCCGCTCTGCCTGCCTGGCAACGTTAAGACCGAACCCGAACCACGCGGCCTGTTGCTGCCGGCCCAGGTGTTGGTGCAAGTGACTCGCCGTACAGATGCGCCCGATTCATCGCTGCCAAACAGTCTGCTTTTTGAAACAACCTGTAATCTGACGGTTTCGACCAGCGCTGTGAACAATGCCTGGGTTGGGCAAAGTATTTTCCTCGGCACGCGCTTTCAGACCGGCAAAATGGAATACTGGCAGGGCACGACGCTGAATGCGTATGACCTTTTCAAGCCGGAACGTTTGCCCATTGAACTCTCGTCCCTGGCGCCGGGTGAGAGCCGGGAGTTTCGCCTGGCCCTGCAACCCAACCAGGAGAAGTTTCCCCCGCAAGGTAGCAGCAAATTCTGGCTGCCCGGCCGCTTGGCCCTGGCGCAGGAATACTGGTATGGCAACGGACAATCGGCGAACATCGTCGCGTATGACGACTGGGAATACTACTACCTGGGCGCGGAACTGAGCGTGAACGCCGCTGCCGCGTGCGTGACCCGCCCCAACAGCAATCAGGACTTGGCGCCTTCAAACAGTGCAGCCAGTGATACCTGGGTGGAACAAATTCCGACGGAGAAATTACCATGAGAGTAACTTTGGCCTTTTTCCGCTGTTTTGGCGTTCTCCTGATGCGTGAGAAACTTCGCGTTTTGCGACACGGTATTTTGTCCATGCTGCTGTTTTGGGTTGCGGCTTGTACGCCAAATACGGCGCCAAGCGCCGCTCAGGCGGCGGTTGCGCAGCAGGAGGTTCCAGGCAGTTCCTCGCCCCAAGCCTGGATAGATGCCCCGCTGAACGGAGCCACTCTGGCTATGGGCGCGGTGGAAATCGTCTCGCACGCGGCCAGCCCGAATGGGATTGCCCAGGTGGAGCTGAGCGTCAACGGGGTGGTTGTGCGCACCGATACCAACCCGAATGTCAACGAGACGCTTAGTCTGGCGCGCCAAACTTGGCTGCCTTTTGCCGGGGGGACGTATCAGGTGAGCGTGCGCGCCCAAAATACGCAAGGGGCATGGAGCGCGCCTGCCAGTATCACCATCACCATCTTGGAGCAGCCCACTTCTACCCCACCGCCGACCGCCCTGCCTACCCGTGAACCGACCTGGACTCCCACCCCCGCCGGGCCGCTAACCATTGTGCTGGTACGCAACTCGTTCTGCCGCACCGGGCCGGGACAGGTGTACCGCGAAATCACCGCCCTGGCAACGGGCGATAGCGCCGAGATACGCGGCGTGAGTCAGGACGGCTTTTGGCTGTTTGTGTATTGGCCCAAGTTTCGGGTGGAATGTTGGATTGTGGCCTCCGCCGCCCCGCCGGGGACGGATTGGAGCGGCGTGCCGGTGCTGGCGGCGCCACCCACCCCCGCGCCGACCTCGCCGCCACAGCCCACCGCTGTGCCGTTGACGCCAACGCCCTATAAGCCATGAAGTGTGAGTATCTCTGACTCTAAGCGCCTGTGGTATGCTTTGCCACAGGCGCTCTGTATTCGCACAAACTGCTTGAGAGCCTGAAAAAATCGGTTATACTTTCCCCGCTTAAGCCTATGTCTGACCATATTCGCAATTTCTGTATTATCGCTCATGTAGACCACGGGAAATCTACGCTGGCCGACCGCCTGTTGCAAGTGACCGGTACGATTTCTGACCGGGAGATGACCGAGCAAGTTCTGGATTCGATGGACCTGGAGCGCGAGAAGGGTGTAACGATTAAGGCTTCGGCGGTGCGCATGAATTACCGCGCCAGCAATGGCCGGGAATATGAACTCAACCTGATTGACACGCCCGGACATGTGGATTTCGGCTACGAAGTCTCGCGTGCGCTGCAGGCCTGCGAGGGCGCCGTATTGGTGGTAGATGCGACCCAAGGGATTGAAGCCCAAACGCTGGCCAATCTGTATCAGGCGTTGGATGTCGGGCTAGAGATTATTCCGGTCATTAACAAGATTGATTTGCCTTCTGCACGCCCCGATGACGTGGCAGAGGATGTGGCTTCGCTCTTGGGTGGCCGCCCAGAAGAGGTGATTCGCATATCCGCCAAGGCTGGTATCAACGTTGAGCAGGTGTTAGAAGCTGTGGTTCAAAAGGTGCCACCGCCCAAGGGGGCCGAAGAAGAACCCCTGAGAGCGTTGATTTTCGATTCCCATTATGATTCGTACAAGGGTGTAGTGTGTTATGTCCGTGTAGTAGAAGGGACTGTGAGCATGAATGACACCCTGCGCATGATGACGGTGGGGACGGAAGTGAAACCCATCGAAATCGGCATCTTTGCACCCACGATGAAACCCGTCAGCCAGTTGAAGGCCGGGGAGGTAGGGTATATCGCTACCGGCTTGAAGAGCGTCCACGATGCCCGGGTGGGTGATACGATTACGAAGGTCAACGCCCCGGCATCAGAACCCCTGCCCGGTTACCGTCATCCTAAACCGATGGTGTTTGCCGGTATCTATCCGGTGGATGCAGAAGATTACGGCGACTTGCGCGATGCGCTGGAAAAACTGCAATTGAATGATGCTTCGCTCACCTTCGAGCCGGAGACTTCGCAGGCGATTGGTTTCGGCTTCCGGGCGGGTTTTCTGGGTTTGTTCCACATGGAAATCATCCAGGAGCGCATTGAGCGCGAGTATGACTTGGACGTTCTGTTCACCGCGCCTTCGGTGGAGTATCAGGTGGTGACGGTGACCGGGGAGACGCTCCTGATTGACTCCCCCGCGCAGTTGCCGGATGAGAGCAAAATCGTGGAAATCCGTGAGCCGTGGATGAAAATCGAAATCATCACTCCGACCGAGTTTTACGGCGCCATTATGGATTTGGTGACGAAGCGGCGCGGGACGTTCAAGAGCCAGGAATACCCCGCTCCGCACCGCGTGCAGCTAAACTTCGAGATTCCGCTGGCCGAGCTGATTGTGGATTTCTTCGATGAGCTGAAGAGCCGCACGCGGGGTTATGCTTCGCTGGATTATCAGTTCCTGGAATATCGCCCCGATGAACTGCAAAAGCTGGAAATTCTGGTCAACGGTGAACCGGTGGATGCTCTGGCTTCGATTGTCCACAAGAAGGATGCTTATCATAAAGGTCAGGCGTTAATTAGCAAACTGAAGGATTTGATTCCGCGTCAGTTGTTCGAGGTCGCCATTCAGGCGGCTTCAGGTGGACGGGTCATTAGCCGCGCGAATGTCAAGGCACTGCGCAAGGATGTGCTGGCAAAGTGCTACGGCGGCGATATTACTCGTAAAAAGAAGCTGCTGGAGAAGCAGAAAAAAGGCAAGCGCCGGATGAAGATGGTGGGGAGTGTAGAAATCCCCCAGGAAGCTTTCATGGCGGTGTTGAAACTGGGCGAGGAGTAAACGATTGGGAAAAAAGCAGGAGGTTCTAATAGAACTCTTCCGCGAATGCCAGCAGCGCGGAGATTGGAGCTTCGACAACGATAGGGTCGAAGCAGTTTGTCGTCGTGTTGGTTTCAAGAACAAGTTCGATGCAACGAAACTTGATAACGTCCGCCTTTTGCCTGCCGAGTTGCGCGCACAGAATTATGCAGTTATCCACAAAGGACGCGGCAGACACCAATTCGTGAAAGGAATTGAGCGAGTTTACCACCCTTTCGAGCCAATTCGGGAAGAAACACGCTGGTCGTATCGCAAAAGCCTGCTGAACGAATATAACAGCAGCGAATCGAATGTGCTTTCTGTTGCCAATAATCAGCGCATCCTGCATCATTTTTTGTTCGGCCTGGATTCAGAGTTTGAGCGTTTGGATATTTCCGAACGGCCAAAGACATATTTTCCTCATCGAACCAAGGCGGATTTGCGATACCGGTTTGGCGGCGAGGAGATTTATCTCGACAAAGTCCAAATCGAAATAGACTTGACGATAGAATATCAAGGCGTGATTGGAATTTTCGAAGCCAAAAACGGACGCCCCGAAACTTTCTCGATATATCAGATTTACCATCCGTTCCTGTACTACTACAAAGCGAAAACCGAGTTCGGTCTAGGCGAGAGGATACGAGAAATCATCGGGGTCTATGTAGTGCGGCAGAAAGTGCAAAATGTTTCGGTTTTAAGTCTTTGGGCATACACATTTGCTGACCCGCTTGAAATGACCAGTATTCGATTGTTGAAGTCTCACTCATATCGACTGGAGGGAGAAGGATGATAGAGGATTATCTGAACAAAGTTTTTAATGATGATGTTCTGACGGTGCTGAAAGAATTGCCCGACGAATCGGTAGATATGGTGTATGGCGACCCAGACTACAACGTTGGAATCAGTTACGCAGGCAAGAAATTCACGACCGAATGGAGCCGATACATCGAATGGTACATTGAGCTAGCACAGGAAAGTTTGCGGGTGCTGAAGCCAACCGGCAACCTGTTTTTCATCAATTACCCCAAGCAAAATGCCCACTTGCGCGTGCGATACCTGGACGAAGCGGCCTTCGATGTGCATGAGTACGTTTGGGTGTACAACACAAACGTTGGGCACAGCCCCCGGCATTTCACCACCGCCCACCGCTCCATCCTTCATGCCACGAAATCGAAGAATAATCACTTTTACAAGGAGAACGTTGCCCAGCCTTATCAAAACCCAACCGATAAGCGCATTCGGCAAAGGATTGCAGAAGGCCACAAAGGACGAATGCCGTATTCCTGGTTTTACTTCGACCTGGTCAAGAACGTCTCGAAAGACAAGACGTTTCACGCCTGCCAGATTCCGCTTGGTTTGGTGGAGATGCTCATCAAAGCATCCACGCAGGAAGGGGATACCGTGCTGATTTTGTTCGGCGGCTCCGGGTCAGAAATCGTCCTGGCGCAGCAAATGAAACGGAATTTCGTCTCCTGTGAAATTCACCCGGAGTACCATGCGATGATTCTCGACCGGTTAGAAAACGCGGGCAGAATACGCAGCGAGTACCGCTTAATCACGCGGGCAAAAATGGAAGAACAGGGCAGCCAGCCTCTGCCCTTGTTTCAGCGCATTGGACAGTAAACTGTGAACATGCAGACTCTCAAGAAAATGCTCCCCGGCCTGCTCATCAGCCTGACTCTGATAGCGGTCATTTTGTATTTCGTTGATTTGCATGCGGTAGCCGATGCCTTCCGCAAGGCCAACTATGGGCTGCTCGCTGTGGTGTTTGTGATGGGCGTGGCCTGGCTGATGGTTCGAGGGGTTGTTTGGCGTACTTTGTTGCGCGAGCGCGCTTCTTATAAGGATACGTTTTTGACGTTGACCGAAGGGTATCTCTTGAATAATTTTCTGCCGTTCCGGTTGGGTGAGCTCGGACGGGCGTTTTTGCTTAGCCGAAAGTCGGAACTCCGATTTGTTGAAATTTTGCCAACCATTGTTATCGAGCGGGTGACCGACTTGGTGTTTTCGGCGGCGATTTTTGCGGCTTCGGTGCCGTTCGTGGTGGGAGCCGGCGGGGCGGAACGGTTTGCGCTGGTTATCGGCGGCGTGATGCTAGCCGGGTTGGCAGCAATGTATGCCCTGGCACGCAACCGCGATGGTGCGCTGGATGTCTTTCACCGCGCCAGTCACCGCTGGCCGCTGGTGCAGCGGCTGGGAGGTCGCTTTCTGGAATCCTTCCTTGCCGGTCTGGGTGTGCTGAATGACCCCTGGCTTTCGGCGCGCTTCTTTGGCTGGATGACGCTGAACTGGGGCATGGCTATCGTGCAGTATTATTTGCTCGCACTGGCTTATTATCCGCAGGCGCAGCTCGTTTGGGGGATGTTTTCGTTGGGGGCGGCGGCTTTCGGCGGGGCAATTCCCTCGCTGCCAGGCGCGGTCGGCACGCTGGAAGGTGCCTACGGCGGGGCGCTGACTCTGCTCTCCGGTGACCAATCCACCGCGCTGGCGATTGCGCTCACTTGGCGGGTGTTCAACTACACCCAGAGCGGGTTGTTCGGCCTGTATGCGCTCTCGCGCGAAGGGCAGACGATTGGCGGCATCTACCGCGAACTGCTGCGGCTGGCAAACCGCGAAACGGAAAACGGATGAGGCAGCGGATGAGGCAACGGATTGGGAAGCGGATGATGCAGCGGATGAGGCAACGGATTGGGAAGCGGATAAGCGGATGAGGCAACGGATTGTGAAGCGGATAAGCGGATGAGGCAGCGGATGTGTGAAGCGGATAAGCGGATGCGAAACTGAAACGTTTGGAACTCGTCACTAGATTACTGATTACATGATATTCATTTCGGAGGCACATGTCTCTTAACTATTTCATCACTGGTGGAGCCGGGTTTATTGGCTCAAATTATGTAGCACGGTTGTTAGAACGCGGTGAGAGGGTGACCGTCTTCGATAATCTTTCGCGGGCGGGTGCGCCGCGCAACCTAAAATGGCTGCAAGAGACGTTCGGAGAAAAATCGTTCCGGCTGGTTATCGGCGATGTGCGCGATGCCGCGCTGGTGACGGCTTCGGCGCGGGAGGCGGATGTCATCGTCCACTTGGCAGGTCAGGTGGCAGTGACAACTTCGGTGCTTAAGCCGCGCGAGGACTTCGAAATCAATGCGCTCGGCACGTTCAATGTGCTGGAAGCCGCGCGACTAAACGAGCGTAAGCCCATTTTCTTGTATTCGTCTACTAATAAAGTCTATGGCGGGATGGAAGATGTGGAAGTTGTGGAGCGTGAAACCCGCTGGGAATACAAGAACCTGCCCTTTGGCGCGCCCGAAACTCAACCGCTGGATTTCCACAGTCCCTACGGGTGTAGCAAGGGAACCGGCGACCAGTATGTGCGCGATTACTACCGCATTTACGGCATCAACAGCGTGGTTTTGCGCCAATCGTGTATCTATGGCCCACGTCAGTTCGGCGTGGAAGACCAGGGTTGGGTGGCCTGGTTCGTGATTGCGGCGGTGATGAAACGGCCTATCACCATTTATGGCGATGGCAAGCAAATCCGCGATTTGTTGCATGTGTACGACCTCTGCGATGCCTACGATGCCGCCATCGAACGCATCGAGACGGTGAAGGGTGAGGTCTTCAACCTGGGCGGCGGGCCGGAAAACACGATGTCTATCTGGACGGAGTTCGGGCCAAAGCTGGAAAAACTACTCGGCAGGCGAATTCCCGTCGCGTGGGGCGATTGGCGGCCAGGGGACCAGAAGGTTTTCGTGGCCGATATCCGCAAAGCCGAGCAGATGCTGGGTTGGAAGCCCAAGTTCGATGTGGATAGTGGCGTTAGACAATTGTTCGATTGGGTCAGCGCCAATCGTCATCTTTTCGAGTAAGAGGTATTTTGCACAATGAGCGAAACGAAAACGAAGAAGAAAGATTTCCAGACGCAAAAACAAGCGCAGCCGGCCATGCAGCGATGGATGATAGTGGCCCTCATCGGGTTGTTGCTGCTGGCCGCTGGCTTCGCATTTCGGGATTCGATTGCGGCGGTTTTCCGCCCCGCGCCCACGCCCACCCTGCAAGGCGGGCTGCCAGCCAACACCATCGAGCAGGCAGGCTTTGTGGAAGTGATTCAGATGCCTGATGTTCGCAGCGTGTATTTGTTTGCCGAACCGAACCCGCAAGCGGAAAAAATTGCCGAGCTGCAGCCAGGAGAGCGCGGCGAACTGCTGGGGCAAGACCTGGGCGGTGAGTGGCTGTACGTGCGCTTTGGCGAAAAAACCGGCTGGACTCCTATCTACTTCTTCAGTGTGACGGCGGTCGAATGAAAATTCTCACCGTACTCACCTACTACCGCCCGCACACCAGCGGGTTGACGATTTATGCCGAGCGGTTGGCCGAAGCCTTTGCACGGCGCGGCCATGAAGTGACCGTGCTGACTTCGCATTTCGACAAATCCACGCCTGCTGAAGAAATCCGCAACGGGGTGAAGATTGTGCGCGCGCCGGTGTGGTTCCGCATCAGTAAGGGTGTAATTATGCCGACTTTTGGGCTGTATGCCTGGAAGTATGTGGCGCAAAATGACGTGGTGCAACTGCATTTGCCACAGTTTGATGCTCCCGGCTTTGCCGCACGCGCTCGGCTGATGGGTAAGTTGGCGATTCTCACATATCATTGTGATTTGCAGTTGCCGGATGGTTTATTTAACCGTGTGGTGAATGCTGTTGTTCATTTTCAAAATCATTTGGCAGCGATTTTGTCAAGTCATATTGTTACCTACACGCAAGACTATGCTGACCATTCCCCGTTTCTCTCGCGTTACAAGCACAAACTGACGCCCATCCTGCCGCCGGTGGAACTGCCCGCTGTCCAGCGCGAGGCTATCGAAGCGTTTGGACGGGAACACAACACTAGCCAGAAGCGTCCGGTGATTGGCATGGCGACCCGCTTTGCCAGCGAAAAGGGCGTGGAAATTCTGCTCGATGCTTTGCCGACGGTGTTTGCGCGCTATCCCAATGCGCAGGTGTTGTTTGCCGGGCAGCATTTGAACGTGATGGGTGAGGAAGATTACTTCCGTCGGTTGTATCCGCGCATTCGGGAATACGAAGCGCAAGGGCGCTGGACGTTTCTGGGCGTGCTGAATCCGGCGCAGATGGCCGCTTATTATCCCAATCTGGACGTGCTGGTGGTGCCAAGCCTGAATTCGACCGAAGCGTTCGGATTAGTGCAAATTGAAGCCATGATGAATAACGTGCCTTGTGTGGCTTCGGCTCTACCGGGGGTGCGGCGTCCGGTGCAGATGACCGGCATGGGTAAGGTGACGCCAATTGGTGATTCGGGCAAGCTTGCCGAGGCGATTTTGGAGATTTTGGGCGCACCGGAAAGGTACGCCGGTAATGCTGCAGAAATTAAGCGCACCTACGACCCTGATTCTGTGGCGGCAGAGTATGAGAAGTTGTTTGCTCGGCTAACCAAAAAGTAGTTGGTAAGGTTGTTTCTTGGTTAGATTAGGAGAAAAAATTCGCTTTGACTAGGCTACGAATATGGCCTGGTACTTAACTGGATAAGCCAGTATCAGATTTTGTACCATTTTTCAAATGAATTCTGGTCAAAATTAAGACAAAATCGTCGCAAGGACGATGCGCTGGTGTTAAGAGAACGCTATCTTCGGTCTCGATTTTTGCTGCAAATCCATTTTTTGCAAAAAAGACCCAAGTTGAATCTGATACGGTAGCGGTGGCTGCCACACGCTAAAAGTTTTTGTATTTTCTGGTGAAATCATGGTCACTCCACAATCGGAAATTCGCCATCCTAGGTTGCATCTCAGCAATGGTAAGGATTTTCTGTTTCTGCACGTGCGCGATTTACCCTATTTCCGTGCTTTGCTACGGGCGGTTGAATCGCGTTTTTATCAGGACTTGGACTTGCCTTCGCCTACGCTGGATGTGGGCTGCGGCGATGGGCATTTTGCTCAGGTGACTTTTGAGCGGAAGCTGGAGGTCGGTCTTGATCCCTGGACAGGTCCTATCCGTGAGGCGGGAACGCGAGGTGTATACCAACTTTTAACAGAGGCAGATGGGGCTGCGATGCCGTATCCGGATGGGTATTTTGCAAGTGCTATCAGTAATTCGGTGCTGGAACATATCCCACAACTCGATGCCGTTTTGGCGGAAACAGCGCGTGTACTGAAACCTGGCGCGCCGTTTGTGTTCTGTGTGCCAAATCACAATTTTCTGCCTAATCTTTCGGTGGCGCGATTTTTGGATCGAATCGGGCTGAAGCCACTGGCGCGCTTGTATCGTGCGTTTTTTAATAAGATTTCACGGCATGTTACGTGTGAAGATGCCCTGGCCTGGGCAGCGCGGTTGGAGAAGGCCGGGTTCAAATTAGAGCAGTATTGGGATTATTTCTCTCCTTCGGCGCTGGCTGTGTTGGAATGGGGGCATTATTTTGGTCTGCCCTCGTTGATTGTGCATTTCCTAACCCGCAAATGGCATGTGACGAACGCCCGCTGGAATTTTGTACTCATTTTGGCGTTGTTACGCAAGTATTACAACGAACCTGTGCCACAACCGCAGGGAGCATATACGTTTTATGTTGCCCGGCGGATTTAAGGAGATGGAACGCATGACCGAACCAATCAAAGAACCCAGCGTTCTCGATTACGTTAAGTCGAAGCTAAACCCCTGGCAGCGAGAGAAGATTGAAATTCCACAAGCAGATGGTGTAAGCGAAGCAGAAGTAGGAGCGCAGGTCATTCTGCCAACATATCGTCCCTGGCGTGTGATTCTGGCCATTGGGGCAGCGCTTTTTGCACAATGGACAATTGAAACCGCGCTTAAACCTATTGAAACCCAGCCGTTGATGGTTGGACTTGGGGCGTATCTCCTTTCTTTTGTGCTGTTGGTTTGGGGAATGGTGAAAGGTGAATTTGCGCTCCCAGAAGCAGAAGTGACCATCCCGCAGAACGACCCACAGACTTTCCGCCGTTTGGCGTTTTTGGCTTCGGTGGTTTTAGCAGGGTTGGCATTTACGCAGTTTGGTAAGAATGCACAAAACCAGCATGTCTTTACTTCGACGAACTTGACGCTATGGCTAGGGTCAATTGTGCTGTTTGTCTATAGTTTGTGGCTAGAAGAGCCTAACCGGCCTTCTCTCTGGCGGCGGATGCTGATATTTCTGAAGCAGGAACGCTGGCAAATTACTCTGACGAGATGGAGTATTTTGGTTTTAGCAGCGACAGTGTTGGTCGTTTTCTTCCGGATGTATAACCTTGAGGGGGTAATTGCTGAACCATTTAGTGACCAGGCCGAAAAACTATTGGATGTGTACGATGTTACTCAGGGACAGTATCATGTCTTTTTTGAGCGCAATACCGGACGCGAGTTCATTCAGTTTTACTGGACGGCATTTTTGGCTTGGTTGCTTGGAACGGGAGTTTCATTCTTTACGCTCAAGCTCGGTACGGTCTTGATTGGTCTGTTCGCACTACCCTATATTTACTTGCTTGGTAAGGAGGTCGGGGGGCCGCGTGTGGCGTTGTTTGCGCTGCTGTTGGCTGGCACGGCATATTGGCTGAATACGATTAGTCGCATTGGTTTGCGCTTTCCGCTTTATCCGGCTTTTGCTGCGCCTGTGTTATATCACCTTGTCAGAGGGTTGCGCCATCAAAGCCGTAATGATTTTCTCCTGGCAGGGCTTTTCCTGGGGCTAGGGTTGCATGGGTATAGTCCTTTCCGCTTTGTGCCGTTCGTAGTGATGCTGGGGGTGGGATTATATTTAATTCATGCGACCTCGAAGGGTTTTCGCCAACAAACAGTGATGATGTTTGTGATGCTGGTGCTGGCCTCGGTGCTGGTTTTTCTGCCACTGGGGCGTTATGCGATTGATCGGCCGGACATGTTTGCTTATCGCGCTCTGACCCGCATTGCAGGGGATACGCTGCCTGATGCAGATACACCGCTGGAACGATTTTGGAAAAGTCTGACTAATCCAGTCAACGCCGAAACTGATGACCCCGTTTATAAGGTCTTTTTCGATAACACGCTTAAGGCGCTCGTCATGTTCCAATATGACAATGGAGGCATCTGGGTACATTCGGTGCCAGGACGCCCAGCGCTGGATTTTGTTTCTGCAGCACTTTATACGCTTGGATGTGCCTTTCTGTTGCTGCGATACGTAGTTAGGAGAAATTGGCTGGATTTGTTTTTCCTGCTTTCCATTCCGCTTTTGATGATGCCCTCCATTCTTTCTCTGGCATTTCCAGGAGAAAATCCGTCGCTTAATCGCACCGGTGCAGCAGCAGTGGTGGTGTTTGTCATCGCGGCACAAATGCTAGATGGTGTTTATACTGCCCTAAAAAGCCGGCAAGCAGAACAGCAAACGACTAGCACAAGGAATCAGACGCTTGCGTTCGTGGTTGTGCTGGCGCTGTTGTTCATTTCGATATTGCAAAATTACACGTTGGAGTTCGACCGTTTTGCAACACAGTTCCGCGCAGCGGCGTGGAATACTTCGGATATGGGGCGGGTGATTCGTGCTTTTGTGGCAGCAGGCAATTCGGTGGAAAACGCGTGGGTCGTGCCCTATCCGTATTGGGTGGATACGCGTCTGGTTGGCATTCAAAGTGGTTATCCAACGCGAGACGCGGCATTATGGCCGGAGGAATTCGAACGCACGCTGGATTTGCCAGGCAATAAGTTGTTTATTGTGAAAGATGAAGACCTAAACAGTCTCGGCATGTTGCGCGCTTTGTACCCAAATGGCGCACTCGGTAGGTTTGATTCTCCTATCGAAGGCAAGGATTTCTGGATTTATACTGTCTCTGATTCTCTAACCGGCGAGTGATGATGATGAAATCGTTTCGTTCCCGCATAATCTTCGATGTACTATTCGTTTTGGTGCTGATTGGAGCAGCATATTTGCGTTTGATGGGCTTGAATTGGGACCAAAGTCAGCATTTGCATCCCGATGAGCGCTTTCTCACGATGGTCTCAACCGCGTTACAGCCTGTTCGTAGTGTTTCCGAGTATTTTGATACTGCCAATTCCACGCTAAATCCACATAACCGAGGTTATGGGTTTTATGTTTATGGGACGCTGCCTGTATTTATAGTACGGTATGCAGCAGAGTGGATGTCGCAAGGCGCAGTACAGGCAGCACAATATCTCGTTACGTATGGCGAAGATGGGCTGTTTTCTCCGTTAATGAAAGTGTTGGCAGCAACGATAAACTGGGCCGGTTATGATGAGATTACGTTGGTGGGACGTGTCTTTGCTGCACTTTCCGACGTGGGTTCGATTGTTTTTCTCTATCTGATTGCCACGCAACTCTATGGGCGCAAGGTGGGGGTTTTGGCAGCAGCGTTTTCGGCGCTGGCAGTGATGCAGATTCAGCAGGCGCATTTTTATGTGGTGGATAGTTTTGCCAATTTCTTTATTTTTATGGCAACGTTTTTTGCTGTGCAAGTGATGATGGGAAAAAACGATGTGCCTTTGCGTTTTACGCTTTCTGAGCGCTTGGATTTGACAAATTGGAAGATGCTGGGCCGGCTGGTGTTTTCTCCCCTTGTGTTGCAGGTGGCCGGATTTGGGATCGCGCTGGGCGCAGCGGTGGCTTCAAAGCTGAATGCGGCTCCACTCGCCATTCTTCTGCCGGGGGCGCTGTTGGTGCGGTATTGGATGACGGCGGATGAGGCAACGGATGAGGAAGCGGATAAGCGGATGTTGGTAGCGGATGGGGCAGCGGATGAGGCAACGGATGAGAAAGCGGATAAGCGGATGTTGGTAACGGATGGGGCAACGGATGAGGAAGCGGATAAGCGGATGTTGGTAACGGATGGGGCAGCGGATAGGGCAACGGATGAGGAAGCGGATAAGCGGATGATGGTAGTGAATTTTGAAAGTTATAGAATAAAACGAACCAATACCCGTTTATCGCTTGAAGTCTCTCTTATTTTGTTGATTCTCGGTGCGTTTTTTTCTGTATTAGCATTTCGGATATTCCAGCCTTACGCATTTAGTGGGCCAGGTTTTTTGGGCATAACACCCAATCCGCAATGGGTGCAGAATATCGCCGATCAGCGGGCACAGGCCAGTGGTGATGTGGATTTTCCACCAGCATTGCAATGGGCACGGCGACCAATTTGGTTTTCGGGTTATAACATTTTGGCCTGGGGGTTGGGCTGGTCGCTCGGTTTGCTGGCAGTAGCAGGTTTTCTGTATATGGGCTGGCAAATTTTGCGTGGCCAAGGAAAGATGGATGTGCTTTTGTGGGGTTGGGTGGCGTTTTATTTTGTTTGGCAATCGTTGCAATGGAATCCAACGATGCGCTACCAATTGCCAATTTATCCGTTACTGGCGTTGTTTGCGGCTTGGTTTGTTTTCTATGGTCCGCGTATCAGTAATCAAGAGTTTAAGCTTGCAAATCATAAGGTCAGTGTCAGTAATTTGGTTTATGCGGTTCTGACAGTTGTGGTTCTGTGCGGCACGGCAGCATGGACGTATGCTTTTACACGGATTTATACCCGCGAGCATTCACGCGTGCAGGCAACGCGCTGGATTTATCAGAATGTGCCAGGGCCACTTAATTTGCGAATCTCGCAGGCAGATGGGAGTGTATATAATCAGCCTTTGCCACTTTCTTATAACTATGTTTTTTCGCCCCAGCAGCCGTATGATACGGCTTTTATGGCAGCTGCTTCAGGCGATATGAAGCAGATGGTGTTAGGTTATGCAGTGGATTTCACGCAAAACGGAATCCAAACTTTGACGGCCCAAGTGGCATCGGATTTCTCTTTTGGGGCCGAGACCATTCTGGGAACGGCTACGTTAACAGCGGATTTCGGTCCGCGACGCAATCCAAAAGGGGAATCGTATACGCTGAATTTCGATCGCCCTGTTACGCTCGATAAAAACCGCACGTATTATCTGCGGCTGGTTTCTAGTACGCTGCTTACGATTAGTGGGGCTTCCCCTGTCCACGAAACTTCGTGGGATGATGGCCTGCCTCTACGTATGGATGGTTATGATGCTTATGGCGGCATTTATCAGGGTGGATTGAACTTTGAGATGTATTGGGACGATAATCAGGAAAAGCTTGACCGGTTCGTTGGTAATCTGGAGAGCGGTGATTATATTTTTATCACGTCAAACCGACAGTGGGCAACGACGACACGCGTGCCAGAACGGTATCCGTTGACCACAGCTTTTTATCGGGCGCTGATTGGATGTCCGCCAGAGCAGGAGGTGATTTGGTGTTATAACGTGGCCGAGCCTGGTATGTTCCAAGGACAGCTTGGGTACGAGTTGGTGAAAACGTTTACTTCGTATCCAGAAATTTTCGGTTATCAAATCAACACACAGTTTGCCGAGGAAGCATTTACGGTGTATGACGCTCCTAAAGTGTTGATTTTCAAGAAGACGGAGGCTTACGATACGGCTACGGTGCGCGCAATCCTGGAAAAGGTGGATTTATCGAAGGTGGTGCGAATTACGCCACGCCAGGCGAGCCGGTATCCTGGAGATTTAACTCTCTCTCCTGGGCATGCCGCCCGACAACGAGAGGGTGGTACGTGGAGCGATTTGTTTTCTTACGAATGGCCGCAAAATGCTTTTCCTTTGCTCGGGCTTGTGTTATGGTATTTGACAATCGGTCTGTTGGGGCTGTTTACTTGGCCGCTTCTGCGCTTGTTTCTGCCTGGGTTGCCCGATAGGGGGTATCCGCTTTCTCGGTTGGTCGGGTTGCTGTTGTTGGCTTGGTTTGCCTGGATGGTAGGGTCACTCGGTGGAGAGTATAGCCGAGAGACAATTGCTGCAGGGTACGGGTTGATAGTAGCTCTTGGGGCAGCCGCATTCTGGAAGCAGAAGGATGTCTTGATTGCCGAGTGGCGTGAAAATCGGCAGTATTTCCTGCTGGTAGAGATTTTGTTTTTGGCGTTCTTTGTAATTGATTTCGGTATTCGCTTGGGTAACCCCGACCTGTGGCATCCTGGACGAGGCGGGGAACGTCCAATGGATTTTTCGTATCTTAATGCTATTTTGAAGAGCGTGGCTTTTCCACCTTACGACCCTTGGTATGCTGGCGGTTATATTAATTATTATTACTGGGGATTTGTTCTGGTAGGTACGCCTATTAAGTTGCTCGGTATTGTGCCTTCCATTGCTTATAACTTTGTCTTACCCACTTTGTTTGCTATGCTCGCGATGGGTGGGTTTTCTGTGGCATGGAATTTGGTATCAAGGGTTAGGTATCAGGAGACGAAGGGGTTAGGCAAAGATGTTTTCAGTGTGCAGTTGCTGGCCGGGCTGGCGGCAGGTGCTGGCTTGGTGCTGGTGGGTAATTTGGGTACTGTGCGATTAATTTATCAGGCGCTGCAGAAGATGGTTGTGCCAAATGCTGTGATGGAAGATCCTTCCGTTTCGGTATTCCAGCACCTGCTATGGGCCATACAAGGATTGGGGAAGCTGCTCAGCGGTGAGGGCCTGCCCATCGGCTGGGGTGAATGGTATTGGGCACCCAGCCGTGTGATGCCGGTTGGTGACCTGGCTATCACTGAGTTTCCATTGTTCACGTTTATTTATAGTGACTTGCACGCGCACATGATTGCCCTGCCTCTGACAGTGTTGGCGGTTTCTTGGGCGCTTTCGACGCTGTTGGCACGCCATTTGAACCGGTGGCAATGGCTGGCAACGCTCGCTTTTGGCGGGTTGGTGATTGGAGCGCTGCGCCCTACGAATACCTGGGATTTCCCCACTTACTTAGCACTCGGTGCGATAGTAGCCGGGTATTCTGTTTTGTTGCACGTAGATGTGGGAGAGAAACCCCGTTTGGGGCTTTCTCCGTTTGTTCAGCGCGTTTTGTTGGCACTGGGGGTGATGGTTGTGCTGGCCGGTTTTGCTTTTGTGCTTTATCAGCCTTTTGCGCGCTGGTATGGCCTTGGCTATAGTAGCCTGGAGCAATGGAAAAACGAGAAGACGCCTCTCGGGTCGTATCTCACCCATTGGGGCTTGTTCTTGTTTGTAATTGTCTCCTGGATGGCGTGGGAAACGCGACAATGGATGGCCCAGACGCCTGTTTCGGCTCTGGCAAAACTGAAGCCTTACACGCTGTTGATTGAAATCGCCCTGGCTCTCTTGGTACTGCTGACACTGGTGTTGCAGTTTTTCTTCAAGGTGCAAGTCGCCTGGCTGGCGTTCCCTGTGGCGGCGTGGGCACTTTTGTTGTTGCTGCGCCCCGGTCAACCCGATGTGAAGCGACTGGTACTTTTTATGGTGGGTACGGGTCTGGTGTTAACCCTGGCAGTAGAAGTGATTGTACTGGTCGGCGATATTGGCCGGATGAATACGGTCTTCAAGTTTTATCTGCAGGTGTGGGTGTTGTTTGCAGTTAGCGCAGCAGCCGCTTTTGGCTGGATTTTGCAGGAGATTGATGAATGGAGCGTTAACTGGCGTAACTTCTGGTACACCACGCTCACGCTTTTGTTTGCAGGTGCGCTGCTTTATCTGTTTACAGGCACGATGGATAAATTACGAGACCGAATGAGTGCCGAAACGCCTTTCACTTTCGATAGCATGGAATTCATGCGGTTCTCAACATACTGGGACCAGCAAGAGATGACGCTGCGCGAAGATTATGAGGCTATCCGCTGGATGCAAGATAATATCAAAGGCACACCGGTCATTGTGGAAGCGAACACGCCAGAATATCGTTGGGGCACACGCTATACGATTTATACAGGTTTGCCGGGGGTTATTGGGTGGAATTGGCATCAGCGCCAACAGAGAGCGCTCTTTCCACCGAATTGGGTGACCGACCGAGTAGATGCCGTTCGTTTCTTTTACGAAACCACGAGCGGGGAGTACGCGCGTGAGTTCCTGGCAAAGTACAACGTAGAATACATCGTTGTTGGACAGTTGGAGCGTATATATCACCCCAATGGGATAGAGAAGTTCGAGCGCTTAAGCGGCGTTTTGTGGAAAAAAATCTATGAAAATGGACAGACCGCTATTTATGAGGTGATTCGGTGAGCCATATCTATCATATTTGTACGCGCGCGGCTTGGCAAAAGGCCTTGGAAAACAGTGAATACCGCCCAGAAAGCCTGGAACGCGAGGGGTTTATCCACTTTTCAGAGCGCCATGAGCTGCTGAACGTGGCAAATGCATTTTATCGCGGTCAGGGTGATTTGGTGGTATTGATTGTTGAGACAGAGCGCTTAAAGGCTGAATTATGCTATGAGCCGCCTCTCCATCCCAGGCATGTAGATTTTCCTGTTTCAAATACTGCCTTATTTCCGCATTTGTACGGCGCATTAAACTTGGATGCAGTGATAGATACGATAGAATTCATCCCAGATAAAAACGGCTGGTTCTCTTTTTCATCTTTTTGAAGGAATAAACGTTGCCATGCTCGCTTTCTTCGCTTGGTATATTACTGTCTCTATGCTCGGTTTGCTGACTTTTCCCTTGGCGTGGCGCCTATTGCCAGCGCTGACCGACCGGGGCTATAGTCTAAGCCGCGCGCTCGGCCTGCTTTTGTGGACGTTTGTATTCTGGTTGCTCACTTCTCTTAAGATACTCCGGAATGACGGTGCCAGTATTTTTGTAGCATTGGTTGTTGTCGTTGCACTTTCGGTATGGGGAATGCGTGGCAAACAGGAGGAAAACGAGGCGGACAATAGCGCTGTTCGTTCCTCGTTTTCTAGTTTATTGGCCTGGTTCAAATCGAAAGTTGTTTTGGTTCTCGCGGTTGAAATTTTGTTTTTGGCAGCCTTTGGTTTCATGGCGTTTGTGCGCGCCAATAATCCTGAAAACGTTGGGACAGAAAAACCAATGGAGCTGGCATTTATTAATGCCATCTTGCGTTCGCCATTTTTTCCACCCAATGACCCCTGGCTTTCAGGATATGCGATTTCATATTATTACTTCGGCTATGTCATGGCTGCCATGTTGGCAAAGTTCACCTTTACTAGCGGGAGCGTGGCTTTTAACTTGATGTTGGCGCTGGTGTTTGGGCTGAGCGCTAGCGGGGCATTTGGAGTACTTTACAATTTGTTGACCGCTTATTGGAAAAAAGCCGGGCCTTCAGAAGTTAGGCTGGCGTTGGCTTCTCTATTTGGTCCGCTGGCATTGCTGATTTTGAGCAACGTAGAGGGTTTTTTGGAATTTCTTCACGCACGCGGTATCGGGTGGAGCGGTACGCCGGGAGAAGTGAATATTTGGACAACGCTCGGTCGCTTGGTCCGCCCTAACCTGCAAGCCTACAACTTCTGGACATGGTTAGATATTAAGGACTTGCGCGAAGTCCCCTCGCTCGGTGGAGAGCCGCGTTTCTGGTTTTGGTGGCGCGCCTCACGTGTGGTGCAAGATTACGATTTGATGGGTAACTTTGTCGAAGTGATTGATGAGTTTCCTTTCTTTTCGTATCTGCTGGGCGATTTGCATCCGCATGTTCTGGCCATGCCGTTTGGTTTGTTGGCGGCTGCTCTGGCACTCAACTTGTTCTTGGGTGGTTGGCGAGGAAAGATGAATCTGGCAGGGCTTGACCTGCCTATTCGCAGAGAAGGGTTTGCGTTGTTGGCCGTAACACTCGGAGGGTTGGCTTTTCTGAACACGTGGGATTTTCCTACATACTTGGCAATCGCTTCGGGGGCACTCATCCTCTCTTTGCAACAAGAACGCGGTTGGAGATGGGAACTTGTAGAAGAGGTTCTGAAGTTTTCTATCCCGCTAGGGGTGGCAAGCATTGCGCTGTATCTACCGTTTTATGTGACTTTTTCATCCCAAGCAGGCGGTATCTTGCCTAACGTTATTTTTCCAACGCGCGGAGCGCATTTGTGGGTGATGTTTGGGACGCTGTTTGTGCCGATTTTCTTGTTTCTGGCTCACACTGCGCGGAGTTATGCGCCAAACTGGAAAATCGGTTTTGGTTTGGCGATTGGCGGTTCTGCGTTGCTGAGTTTCTTGTCGCTGGTCATCGCTATTTTTGCAGCCCAAACTGAAGCCGGACAGATGCTCATCAGTTCACAAGGTGTCAGTTCGCTTGGAGATGTGCTGCGCGAGGCTTTTCTGCGGCGGCTGGCTTTTAGCGGCGGATGGTTGACGCTGGTATTGCTGATTGGAGCAGCCATCGCCCATTTGGCAACCCAGCCAAACAAGCTTTCATCCGAATGGAGGGCACATCCGTTGCCATTTGTTTGGATGTTGATTTTGTTTGGCGGTCTGCTTGTGCTTGCGCCAGAGTTTGTTTATCTGCGCGATAACTTTGGGACACGCATGAACACCATTTTCAAGTTTTATTATCAAGCCTGGATGTTGTGGTCTATCGCTGCGGCATTTGGGGTGATTGTGCTGCTCTATGAAGCGCGCGGGTTGCGGTTGGTAGCAAGTAGCGTTTTTTTGGCGGTTGTCTTTGTGATTGGGCTAACCTATCCTCTGCTTGCTCTCCCGAATAAAACGGATAATTTCAATGCTAAAAACCCTGAAAAGCGCACACTGGATAGCGCTGCTTATTTGATGGATTACTATCCAGATGATTATATGGCCATTCAGTATCTGCAGACTTTACCACTGGGTGTGGTGGCGGAGGCAGTCGGCGGTAGTTATAGTGAGTATGCACGGGTTGCTACACACACCGGTCATCCGAATGTCTTGAATTGGCCAGGGCATCAGGGGCAATGGCGTGGCGGGTATAAAGAGCAGGAGAATCGCGGTCCTGACATCGAAACGCTCTATCAGACAACCGATTGGGAAACCGCACAGGCCATTCTTAAACGATATAACATCCGATATGTTTACATCGGCTCATTGGAACGACGCACGTATGCAGTATATGAAGAAAAGTTCGCCATCTTTCTGCGTGAAATCTTCCGACAAGGAGAAGTGGTGATTTACGAAGTGCCGTAGAGCAGTTTCTCGGCAAGGTGTGATGTTTGATTCGAGCAGGAGATATTGGGTTTAAGGTAAAATGCAGGTTCGCATGAATATTTTTACATCTTCTCGTCACTGGCAGTTTTGGCTATATGCTGTGGCCGTTGGGTTGGCGCTGATGGTACGGTTCGTTCGGCTAGATGCCTGGCCGTTAACCGATGAAGAAGCGCGCTGGGCAATGCAAGCGTTTGAGTTAGTAACGGGGCTGCGCCCAGAGATTGGGTCACAACCTGGTTACACGTTGCTTACCGCATTGGTCTTTTTTGTGTTGCAAGCCAGCGAATTCACCGCCCGCCTGGTTCCGGCCATTTTTGGTGCAGCACTGGTAATAGCTCCTTATTTTTTTCGTGACCAATTGGGCGAGAAACCAGCGCTTGTGTTGGCTTTTCTGGTGGCATTTGACCCAGGCTTTTTGGCGCTTTCGCGGCTCGCCGGGAGTCCCATGATGGCAGTCAGCGCGTTGCTGCTGGCATGGGGTGCATGGCGCAATAGGTATTTGCCTGCAGCCGGTATCCTGCTCGGGTTGGCTTTGCTAGGAGGTCCACAAGTTTGGGCTGGGTTGCTGGGATTAGCCATCACCATTGGACTGACTCGCAGGCTGATGCCAGAATTGAGCGAAACTCAGCCCGTGCGCGAAACGGTTTTGCCCGTTCTAGCGTATGCTGGCGGAACGGTGTTGACCGTTGGCACGCTGTTTTTTTGGGCAATCCACGGGCTAAACGGCATCGTACAATCTCTTAGCAGTTACTTGAGCGGCTGGCTTGCGTTTAGCGATGTCGGCTTCTCAGATTTCGTCCCCGCGCAGCGGTTGTGGATTGCGTTGCTGGTGTATCAGCTTCCCTCTGTTCTGCTAGCGCTAATTGCTCTGTTACGAGGAGCTTGGAGACGGGATGCGTTGACGCTAGGGTTAGGAATTTGGCTCGGTGTGTCACTCATTTTGAGTGTGGCCAATCCGGCTCGTCAGGTCTTTGATTTGGCCTGGACGCTTGTGCCGCTTCTGGCTTTGGCAGCTAGCGAGGCAGCGCGATACATACAACCGGTTAAGGACAATCTCTGGTCAACGCTGGCGATGACTGCATTTACGATTTCACTTTTGGCTTTTGCGGGTATAAACTTAAGCGGTTTGGCACTTAACACTCTGCCGGCCGAGCAAATGCAAATTCGGTTCGGTTTGATGTTGGCTGCCCTAACGTTGTTAGGGGTTAGCATTTTGCTGGTCGCGTTTGGCTGGTCTATCCCGGTCGCCGTGCAGGGTAGTATTTGGGGTGGGTTGGTCATGTTAACCCTGTGGAATCTTTCGACTGCGATGGCGGCAGGCGGCTTGCGCACGTATCAAACCGCTGAGATGTGGCCCCCTGGGCTGCCGGCACGCTATGCCGGCGCATTGGTGGAACAATTGCGCGAAATTGAACGTTGGAAGCTGCATCCTGCGCAACCGTTGACTGTTACTATCTCTGGGGTAGATTCCCCTGCTCTGCGCTGGGCATTACGCACGTGGAATCCAAACGTGACGTTTGCAACCGCGCTGACTGATACGCCCGATGTGCTGATTGTCCCCGCCCAAACCGAAAGCCCCGAGTTGCAAGAAAACTACCGCGGTCAGGATTTCATCTGGCGCACGCAGGCTTATTGGGATGAGTTTCAAACCCGTGACTGGTTGGGGTGGCTCTTTCATCATCGAGCCATCGAAGGACAGGAAGAGCTTATTTTGTGGGTTCGCAGCGACTTGTTTATTGATGCAGAAAAACAAACACCATAACGAAGAAAGGTTTTTTCTCTCCATGCCCGTTCCATCCATTATTGCCATAGATGGACCCGCCGCGTCGGGAAAATCTACTTTAGGGTTTCGCCTGGCCGAAGCGCTTGGTTATCTGTATTTCGATACCGGTTTGATGTATCGCGCCGTCACTTGGTTGGCGTTGAATCGAGGGATTGATGTGTATGATGAATCAGCTGTCACACGGCTGGCAGAGGACGTACCGATTGAAGTCACGGCTCCTTCGCGAGAAGATGGGCGCGCCTGTGACGTGGTGGTGGATGGCCACGATATTACATGGGAGATTCGTAAGCCCGAAGTAGATGCAAACGTTTCGGTTGTTTCGGCTTATCCGGGCGTGCGACAAGCCCTGACCATTCAACAACGACGAATTGGAATGCGCGGACGCGTGGTTATGGTTGGGCGTGATATTGGTACCGTGGTGTTGCCGGAAGCGGACTTAAAAATTTATTTAGATGCCTCGCCAGAAGAGCGCGCACAGCGGCGACACCGAGAAATCTTGGGACGGGGCGGTCAGGCCAGTTATCAGGATGTGTTGGAACAGGTGCGTGACCGCGACCGAATCGATTCAACACGTGCCGTTGCCCCACTGAAACCGGCTGCCGATGCGGTCATTCTCGATTCGGATTCGCTCGATGCGGACCAAGTGTTTGAGCGTGTTTACGCACTGTGCAAGGGATGAACAGGGCCTATCGTGTACCGCTTCACAATAGAATAAGCCGGGCGCTCTTGCGTCCGGTCTTTCGCGGTCTGTTTCGTGCGCTGGCGCAGGTTAAGGTGCAGGGTATAAGCAACGTGCCTTACGGTCAGCCGTATATCGCCGTCATCAACCATATCTCAACCTTTGACCCTCCTTTTGCGCTCACGTTCTGGCCAGAAGAAATAGAAGCGCTGGGCGCTTCAGATATTTGGGAACGTGCGGCGTTTGGACAAAACTGGTTGGTGCGGCTGTTTGGCGCCATACCCGTGCGGCGAGGGGAATACGACCGCCAGGCGTTGGAACGGGTGGCTCATGTTCTAAAGTCCGGTTACCCCCTTCTCATGTCACCAGAAGGGGGACGAACGCACACGGTTGCGATGCGGCAGGCCAAAGCAGGGCTGGCATTTTTGGTGGAAATGACGAACGTGCCAGTTGTGCCGGTAGGGATTACCGGCACAACCGATGATTTTTTCAAGAAGGCGATACGCGGTCAGCGTCCACCCTTAACCATGACGATTGGACAGCCCATTCTTTTGCCACCGATAGAAGGTCGTGGCGAGGCAAGACGCCTGGCCCGTCAACGCAACACCGACTTGGTCATGGCACGCATTGCAGCATTGCTGCCCGATGAATATCACGGCTATTATGCAAAAGCCGCTCGTGATATAAATCAGATTACGGACTAAGAAAAATGGGCAAGCTATAGAGGTACGCCAGTCCACTGATGCGGTCGTCAGACTGCCGTAGAACCAGACGAATGGGCGTACGTTCTAAAACTTGGTACGGAATGTCGGTACGGAAAGGTTGGAATTTCCCATCGGCGGGGGCCAGTTGTACCAGGCGTGAACCAACAATACGACCATCGGGGTCAAACAGTTCAATAATCAACGGGGTGTCGTTAATCGGGTTAATTTCACCTTCTAAGTTTAGGGTGCCGCCTGCAATCTCGGCTTCGCGCTTTAGGCGCAAACCGATGCGGTCTTGTGCAGGGTAGGGTGGGGTAAACTGGTTTTCTCCAGTTGAAAGAAGCAAAAGGCGAACAGAGTTGAAGGCAAGGATGTTTCCCTTGGGGTCATAGGTGCTAATTTGCAAACGCGCAATTTCTGCAGCGCCGGGAATTTGGAAAGTGATTTTTTCATCTACGCGGGTAAAGTAGCCAATGTTTGAATAGGTTTTGAAGACTTTACGGTAAAGTTCACGTCCATCTTCGCCGATGAGTTCAATGCGCGTCAATCCGGTGTAATCAGGGGTAATATGGACAATAAATGGAATAGGCGAAACCACTTTGGAAAGCGGTCCTGGTGAGACAATTCGCAGCGGGATGCGTGTGGTCACATCCAGGGTGGGGGTGAGCGTGATGGTGGGAGTGGGGGAAGGTGTGCGGGTGCGCCGCCAAGGGGAAGTGGCAGAAGGGGTGAGCAGGGCAACGGTGGGGGTAAGGGTCGGTTCGGAAAGGATAGTGGGAAACGTGGCAGTGAGTGTTGGACCACTTAACGGAAGCGCGGCTACAGTAGGAGAGATTTCTACTCCGGCAGGGGACAGTGTTTCTTGTTCTAAAACCGGTTGGGGCGTTTCAATTGCCAAGGGAGCTGCTTGTTCTAGCCTGGTACAACCAAGCAAAGCCAAAATCAGGACGAGAAAAAGTACGTTGCGCATATTTAGAGAACCTCCCGCAGTTTGCTGCGGGAGGGGAGTGTACTACAGTTCGTAAATTTCGGTGTATTTTTTGCGCAAGTAGCGGACATACGGCGCAGAGTCAATTTTGGAGCCGGTCACACGCTGAACAAGTTCTTGCGGCTCGTATTTGCGCCCGTATTGGTGAATTTTGACGCGCAGCCAAGAGAGCAGCGCGGAAAAATCGCCAGAGCGCATTTGGTCTTCCAGTTGCGGGTTGATGGCGTTAAATTTGTCCCAGAGCTGGGCAGAAATGATGTTGCCTAAGGCATACGTGGAGAAGTAGCCAATCATACCGCCCGACCAATGGACATCTTGCAAAACACCTAGGGCATCATTGGGCGGGGTCAGACCGAGGTAATCTTGCATTTTGGTGTTCCACAATTCGGGCAAGTCCTTGACGGTCACCTTTCCTTCCAGCATGGCAATTTCGATTTCTAAGCGCAGCATAATGTGTAAGTTATAGGTGGCTTCGTCGGCCTCGACGCGAATGAGGGAAGGTTGCACCTTGTTGATGGCGCGATAGAATTGATGTAGGCTAACGTTGCCAAGCTGCGCCGGGAAACGTGCTTGCAGTTTGGGGTAAAAGTATTCCCAGAAGGGCAGGGAGCGACCGACCAGGTTTTCCCACATGCGGCTTTGCGATTCGTGGATGCCGAGTGAAGCGCCACTTTCCAGCGGGGTGCGGCTCCACACGCTGCCAACGCCCTGTTCATACAGAGCATGCCCTGTCTCGTGCATGGTGCCAAAAAGCAGGGCAAAGGGTAGGTTTGGAACCCAGCGAGAAGTGATGCGCACATCGTTGCTGCCAAAAGAAGTGCAGAACGGGTGAACGGTGGGGTCTTGGCGTCCGCGCTTCCAATCATAGCCAAAGGCGGTGGCAATCTCAACGCTGAAATCCCACATGCTTTTTTCGTCATATTCCAGGTGCAGGAAGGAATCTTCGACTTGTGGGCGCTCGCTAATGGCGCGAATCAGTTCAACCTGTTGAGGACGCAGTGCGTCAAAAATGGCCTGCACTTCGGCAGTTTTCATGCCAGGCTCGAAGTTGTCGAGCAAGGTATCGTAGGGGTGGTCTGCCGGCGGGAAGAAGGTGACGTACCGGCGAACAAGGTCTAGGATTTTTTCCAAGTGGGGTTGAAAGATGCCAAACTCGCTCTTGGCGCGGGCTTCGGCCCAGGCCTGGTGTGCCAAGGCAGTGACCTGTGCCTGTTCAACAACGAAATCAGCCGGAACGCAGGTCGCACGGTCGTAGTCTTTGGCAGTCACTTTAATCAGACGATACTCTTCGGAATCGGGGTCGAGATTGGGCAGTTCTTTTTTGAGTTCTTCAAGCAATTTGCCCATTTCGTCGGAGGTAAATTTTTCGTGGGCAATTTTTCCAAGCGTGCCAAGCATATTGCCGTGCTCTTCGGCAGCCGCAGGCGGCATGTAGACTTGCTGGTCCCAGCCGATGAGCGCAGCGGCATGATTCAAATCGGCGATTTCGGCCAAACGGGCTTTAAGTTGGTGATAGGTTTCGTTCATCAGGGTCTCCGAAAGGTTGTTGCAGTGCGGCTTGCACAAAGAAGAATTTAGATGTGTACGAATTTTACCCCATCTCGCTTATTTAGATAATGGTCGAAGTGTGCCGGGTGGAAATGAGGGAGCCTTCTTACTCGTTTAACATCTCGAACAGAAATCGGATGGCAAGTGTGTACGAACGCCAACCCAAGCCGGTAATTTTGCCTCGGCACACTGCCGAAATAAGCGATTTGTGTCGAAAGTCCTCGCGGGCATAGACATTGGAAAGGTGGACTTCGATGACCGGTAGGCCAATGGCAGCAATCGCATCGCGCAGAGCCACCGAGGTATGGGTATAACCGCCCGGGTTGAAGACCACGCCGGCAGCCCAGGTGCGGGCCTCGTGCAGGGCGTCTATGAGTGCGCCTTCGTGGTTGGATTGGAGACAGCGCACTTCAACGCCTAATTCTTGCCCTAGGGCTATGCAGCGGGCATTGATTTCATCTAAGGTCAAGCGGCCATACACATCCGGCTCACGTGTGCCAAGCAGATTTAAGTTTGGGCCATGCAAAACCAGGAGCGCAGTCATTTTCTCTCCTCAAAGACCAGGCTTGGGTCATCCAATGCCACACCTACTTGCATTTTGCCAATCTCCTCAGGCAGGGCAAAGTGAACGACGCCGCCTTTACGCTTCTTGTCATGCTTCATGGCGGCGAGCAGGGCCTCGCGCGGCAAATCGGGTGGGATTTCGGTGGGTAAACCCAAACTAGTGAGTGTGGCGGCAATGCGATTTGCCAAGCCTTTGGAGCAAACCCACAAACGTTCAGCCAGGCGGGCTTCTGCCACCATGCCCATAGAAACGGCTTCACCATGTCGAATGCGGTAGTCGGAGACTTTTTCGATGGCATGTCCAACCGTGTGTCCAAAGTTGAGGGCGGCACGAATGCCTTTTTCGTAAGGGTCGACTTCGATGATTTGGACTTTGACGGCCATCGCACGTTGCACAATTTGGGTCACATCATCTTTTACGGCTTCTAGCCCACCGGAACAGAGGGTGAAGAGAGCAGGGTCGGCAATGACGCCATGTTTGACCACTTCTGCTAGGCCAGAGCGCAGCTCGGCATCGGCGAGGGTAGAAAGCATAAACGGGTTGGCAAACACCAGTTTTGGGGGGTAAAACGCTCCGACCAGGTTCTTGCCTTCGGGCAAGTCAAAGCCGGTCTTGCCCCCCATAGAGGCATCTACCATCGCCAAGAGGGTGCTGGGCAAAACGACCCAATTCATGCCGCGCATAAAGGTTGCGGCGGCGAATCCGGCGAGGTCACCCACCACTCCCCCACCCAAGGCGAGCAAGGTGCTTTTTCGGTCTAAACCCATCGTCAAAAACTTACGCCATAGGGCTGTGACAGTTTCGAGCGTTTTGTACTGTTCTCCTGCAGGAATGGTCACCAACGTTGAATAAATGCCGGCACGGCGCAGCAGTTTCATCAATCGTTCAGCGTAGAGCGGGGCGACGTTTTCATCGCTGACGATGACCATCGGCCCATCATCCAAACCGCAGCGGCGTAACCAATCTGGCAAGGTATCAAAGCCGCCAGGTTGGACAACAACATCGTAGGGCTGCCCCATGCCACGTACACGGAAGCGCCCAATCATGGTTTGGATGTACCAGGCCACGTCTTCCGGGGTCAGCCCATCAGTGGCTACGCGCAAATCGTAGGAACGGTAATGGTCCGAGCGGCGTTCGAGTAAGCGAGCCAATTTGCCGGGCAGGTCATCGGCCAGCAGGGGGCGTTCCACAACGTCTTGGGCGATGCGTTCCTGGAGCGTTTCCATTTGGGCCGTCAAGGCAATCACTACGCCTTTTGATTCGGCGTGTGAGCGATTTTGGGCGCGTAACAAGGCGCCTCCACCCAAGGCAATCACGCGGGGCGGGCCTTTGGTGACACGGCGTAAAGCGGTGCTTTCAATGTCGCGAAAGCCTGATTCGCCCCATTCTGCCATGATTTGGGCAATGGTTTGGCCGGTGAAAGCCACAATTTCTGCATCGAGGTCTACAAATTCCATCTCCAGGTTAGACGCCAGAACGCGCCCAACGCTACTTTTACCGGAACCAGGGGGGCCATAGAGGAAGATATGATTCATGCGATGGTCAACAAAGTGAGGTGGTTTGCGCATAAATTTATCACGTTTTGGGCTGGCTGTCATCAGTCCCACCACACATGTTCTTGGTTATCCATCGGCAAATCTGTTAGGCGGGCTTGGCGCAAGGCTTGGAAACGAGGTTTCATCTCGGTCAGCGAGTCGCCACCTAATTTTTCAAGCAGAGAATCCGCCAGGACGAAGGCTACCATTGCTTCCAAAATGGGAACGGCGCGCGGCACAGGGCAAAAATCAGAGCGCTCGTATTTGGTGGGTCCTGGCTGGCCGGTCGCCAGGTCTACTGTCATTTGGGGCGTGAGTGTGGTAGCGATTGGCTTCATGGCGGCGCGAATGACAATCGGCTGCCCATTGGAAATGCCACCTTCGGTGCCGCCAGCGCGGTTGGTAGGACGCAGCAAGGCATCTTCTGCCTGAGCCTGAAGAGTAACTGCATCGTGGGCTTGCGTGCCGGGTAAGCGAGCATTTTCAAAGGCATCACCAATTTCGACGCCTTTAATGGCCTGAACGCTCATCACGGCTTGTGCCAAACGCGCTTCTAACCGGCGGTCCCATTGCGCATAACTGCCCAAGCCAGGCGGGACGTTAAGGGCCACAATTTCTAACACCCCGCCGAGCGTATCTTTGCCGTGAATGATTGCTTCAATCCGCGCTCTCATCCGTTCCGCCGCGCTCAGGTCAGGACAGCGTACATCGGAGGCTTCGGCAGCGGCAAAACGTGCGAGGTATGGCATAGCATGTAAATTGGCTTGAATTTCACCAATGGCTTGAACATATCCGCCAATAAGGATGCCGAACTGTTCAAGCAAATGTTTACAAATTGCGCCAGCTGCTACCCGCATGGTGGTTTCGCGGGCGGAGGCACGCTCTAGGGCGGGGCGCAGGTCACGATAGCCATATTTGATGGCACCCGTCAAATCGGCATGACCAGGACGGGGGGCCGTGAAGGGTGGGATGGGTTTATTTTTCCATTTTGCGTGGTCGGCATTTTCGACCAAAAGAGCAATCGGCGCGCCGGTGGTTTCGCCGCCCATTACACCACCTAAAATGTGAACGATGTCGGTTTCAATTTTCATCCGCCCGCCAGAACCGTAGCCTTGTTGGCGGCGAGCAAGTTGATGATTAATAATTTCAGGAGTGAGCGGTAATCCAGCCGGAATTCCATCAAGGATAGCGGTCAGAGAAGGCCCGTGTGACTCTCCAGCAGTAAGAAAGCGTAACATAATCAGCATCCAGGGTTTGGTATGGGTTGACCAGGCATTAAACAAAAGGCCAACCAATAGGCTATGCAGAGTGTGAAAGCGCTTGGGATAAAAGCGCACGCGCAGGGGAATGTCCAGTCCAAATTTCAAACGCCAGAGCCGCCTGCTCAATGAGCATTCCCAAACCGCTTGTGGCAGGCGACCCAGCCGCACGCGCTTCACGAACAAAGCGCGTTTCAGGTGGGTTGTAGACTAGGTCGTACACCGCTACGCCTTTGGGCAAAGCAACCCCCTCAGGCCAGGGGGAGGTCTCCAGATGCGGGGTCATCCCGAGCGGGGTCGTGTTAACCAGCAAAGTACCGGTCCATGTGTGCAGGGCATCTAGGGGAAGGATTTCAATTTGGTTATGCGCTGTTTTTAGCGAATCTGCCAGACCTTGGGCTTGCTCGAGGCGGCGGGTGCTCACAGCAACTTGCCAACCCGCCTGGCACAACGCATAGACGACCGCGCGAGCCGAACCGCCGGCGCCTAATACAAGAGCCGATTTTGCAGCCAGCATCTGAAGCGGTTGAAGAAAACGCGTTACATCTGCCAGGAAGCCTGGCGCATCGGTGTTATCACCGATCAGATGCCCTTGCCGTACAAAAATCGTGTTTACGGCACCGATCGCTTGAGCGGTTTCGGTCAGGGCATCCAGTAACGGTAAAACGGTCTGTTTGTGCGGGATGGTGACATTCAGGCCATGCAGCTCGCCAGCGCGCAAACGGGCCAGCAAAGCAAGCAGTTCTTGGGGGTGTTCGGGAGGAATTGGGAAGAGCGAATAGGTTCCGTGTAATCCACAGGCCTTGAGAGCAGCCGTGTGAATGACGGGGGAGAGCGAATGACCCAGAGGATAGCCAAGCAAGCCAAGCGTGTATGACATAGAAAAACGGCTATGAGCGTAAAGCGTTGAGGACGGTGAAGAAATTGGGAAAGGTTTTGGAAACACAATCGGGATTGGCGATGGTGAGGCCAGGGATGCGCAATCCTATCAACGAGAAAGCCATTGCCATGCGATGGTCATTATAGGTCTGAACGGTGGTCGGTTGGAAATGGTCACAAGGGTAGATGGTCATACCATCGGCATGTTCTTCTACCTTTACGCCCAGGCGCGCCAATTCGGTGCATGTAGCAGCGATGCGGTCCGTTTCCTTTACGCGCGCCGAAGCAATTCCACAAATGTGGGTGGGCGAGGTGGCAAACGGGGCAATTGCAGCCAGGGTTTGGGCTGTATCGGGGATGTCGCGCATGTCAATCTCAATGCCAACGAGCGAGGAGTGACAAGCCACCGTGATAGCGCTGGATGTTGCGGTCACTTGGCAGCCCATCTTTTCCAGGACATCTAAAAAAGCAATATCGCCCTGCATGGAATGGCGGGAGATGTTTTCAACCCGCACCTGGCCGCCACAAACCGCCGGTGCAGCAAAGAAGTAGGAGGCTGCCGAGGCATCTGATTCAATGGAGTATTCTGGGAGTGCTCTGTAACATTGGGGAACAATCTTAAACCATTGATAACCATGGCGCTCAACCGATACACCAAAATCACGCATGACAGCCAGAGTCATATCCACATACGGTTTAGAGTTCAATTGGGTGGTGAGTTCAATCTCAACGGGCGCGTGAGCATAAGGCGCAACCATCAACAAGGCCGAGAGAAATTGACTGGAAATATCTCCGGCCAGGGTGGTTTTGCCGCCGGGCAAGCCATGAGCCGTGATTTTGAGCGGAGGCGCAACCACCGCCGAGGTGTGCGCCTTAAGCGAGACAACCTCCGCGCCCAGTTGATGCAAGGCATCCACCAAATCACCGATGGGGCGCTCTCTCATGCGTGGATCGCCATCCAAAAGGTATTCACCATGCCCCAGGGTGAGAAACGCGCTGAGGAAACGGGCAGCAGTGCCGGCATTCCCAATATAAAGTTCAGCCTGTGAAGCGGGAATTTCACCTGCACGCCCCTTGACGGTCATGGCGCCATTGGCTTCATCCAGGCTGACATCAAATCCCAGCGTTTGTAAAGCGCGGGCAAAGTAACGTGAATCATCACTAAAGAGCGCGTTGGTCAGGCGGGTGGTTCCTCTTGCCAGCGCAGCAATCAACAAGGCGCGATTGGTGAGTGATTTGGAGCCAGGCACACGCACCGTGGCAGACAAAGGGTGAAGGATAGGGTGAATAGGAAGCATGAGAGCAAGATGGTGTACAAAGAATCTGGTTTATGAGGTTATCAATTGGGTGTATTTTTCGCGCGCTGCATCGAGGGTAACTTGAACGGTTTCATAGTCATAATCGGCCAGGGCGGCAGTGAGCAACGCCAGTTCATCCTGTACGGCTTCAAGAGCAGCCAAAAGGTTCTCGCGATTGGTTTGTAAGATGCCCATCATCATGCTGGAGGGTGTCCCGGCCAAGCGAGCTGTGGAGCGAAAGCCTGGGCCAATCAGTGGAGCGCATTCTAGCGGGGTAGCAAGTGCCAAGACCGAGGCCAGTAAGAAAGGAAGATGGCTGGTGCGCGCGAGGATATGGTCATGTTCAACGGGGTCGAGCCACAGGGGTTTGGCGCCCAACACCGAGAGCAGCTGTCCTGCAGCAGAGCGGGCACGCGAGGTAGTGCGCGGGAGCGGAGTAAGGATGAAAGGTGCGGCGTAGTAGAGCGTGCGCTCGGCATTGGCAAGCGAAAGTTTTTCTTTACCACAAATGGGATGCCCGCCAAGTGGGTCGAAGCGCTCTGGGAGGGCAGCCATTTTTTCTAGAATGGCGCGCTTGGTCGAACCAAGGTCTAGCACAATACATGGATTGGGTGTGAAATCGGGCAGGTCTTCAAGCAGGGAGAGGATGGCCGGAACAGGCGCTGCCAGGATAACCAAATCAGCCTGTGGCAGCAGGGTGGCCGGGTCACTTGCGGCTTGGTCTACGATGTTTTGTCGCAGAGCAAGTTCCAAGACAGAAGGGTCAGAGTCTATGCCCAGCAAACAAGCACACTGTCCACGCAAGGCCAGGGCCAGCGAGCCACCCATCAAGCCCAACCCAACAATAGCAATAGTAGATTGCTTAAGAAAAAAGCCATCATCCATATCAGACCTGGCGGATTTCAGTTTGGGGAACGACAGCCAAACGGCGGTCTACGGCTTGGGCCACCGCTCGCGCTTGACGGACAAGTTGGGCAAAGGCTTCGGGCGTTAGGGATTGCTTGCCATCCGAAAGAGCGTGAGGGGGGTCTTGGTGAACTTCAATTATCAGGCCATCGGCTCCCGCAGCGATAGCGGCTTTGGAAATGGCCGCCACGTATTCTGCATAACCGGTGGAATGGGATGGGTCAAGAAAAACGGGCAAATGGGTAAGCGACTTAAGCACTGGAATGGCGTTGATGTCGGTGGTATTGCGCGTGGCTGTTTCAAAGGTACGGATGCCCCGTTCACAAAGCATGACATGATGATTACCACCGCTCAGAATGTATTCGGCAGACATGAGCAGCTCTTCGACCGTAGCACTGAGGCCGCGTTTGAGCAAGACAGGGGTGCGGGTTTCCCCTACGGCGCGCAAAAGGTTGAAGTTTTGCATGTTGCGCGCGCCCACTTGCAGCACATCTACATAGCGCGTCATTATTTCAATTTGGGAGATAGCCATCACTTCGGCCACTACTGGCAAGCCCGTTTGTTGACGGGCTTCAGCCAAGTATTCTAGGCCTTCTTCACCCAAGCCTTGGAAGGAATACGGCGAGGTGCGCGGTTTGAACGCACCGCCCCGCAAAGCGCATGCGCCGGCTTCTTTGACGGCGTGTGCAATCTCGATGATTTGCGCACGGCTTTCAACCGAACACGGGCCGGCGATGATGGCAATTTCTTCGCCGCCCACCGTAAAGCCATCTAAGGGAAAGACAGAATCGTGTGGGTGGAATTGGCGCGAGGCCAATTTATAGGGCTTGCTGATGCGCTGTACGGCCTGCACACCAGGCAAGCCCTCGAAGACGCTGGTGGGAACGGCATGACTTTCTCCAATTGCACCAATCACCGTTTGTTCGACGCCTTCAATCACGTGCGGAGAAAGGTGATTTTGCCGAATGTGTTCCAGAACATGTTCGATTTGTGCGCGCGTTGCGCCAGGCTGCATGATAATCATCATAGGGTCTGTTCCTGTTCGTTTCAAGATGTCGGTTGTGTTTAGGCCCAACCGTGCGGGGTATATGCACCATGCACAACGGCCAGACGGCGCTCCATAATTTGAGCAATCTGCCCGACCTGCTTGACCATGTTGGCAAAGGCTTCGGGCTTGAGGGATTGCTTGCCATCCGAAGCAGCGTTGGCCGGGTCGGGGTGCACTTCCACAATCAAGCCATCGGCGCCGGCGGCAATGGCCGCACGGGCAATCGCAGCGACATAATCGGCATGACCGGTAGCATGAGAGGGGTCGAGAATAACAGGAAGGTGGGTGAGAGATTTGAGTACAGGAATGGCGTTGATGTCGGTGGTGTTGCGGGTGGCCGTTTCGAAGGTGCGAATACCGCGTTCACAGAGCATCACTTGTTTGTTTCCCCCAGAAAGAACATATTCGGCAGACATCAGCAATTCTTCGATGGTGGCGCTCAGTCCGCGTTTGAGTAAGACGGGGGTGCGGGTTTCCCCTACAGCGCGCAAAAGGTTGAAGTTTTGCATGTTGCGCGCGCCAATTTGCAACACATCCACATAACGCACCATCAAGTCAAGTTGGGTTTGAGACATAATTTCAACGACAATCGGCAAACCCGTTTGTTCGCGCGCTTCGGCGAGATATTCGAGGCCTTCTTCACCCAAGCCTTGGAAGGAATAGGGCGAGGTGCGAGGCTTGAAGACTCCACCACGCAAAGCGCAAGCGCCGGCTTCTTTAACGGCATGTGCAGTCTCGATGATTTGGGTACGACCTTCGACCGAACACGGCCCGGCGATGATGGCAATTTCTTCGCCGCCCACCGTAAAGCCATCCAGTGGGAAAACGGAATTTTCCGGGTGAAATTGGCGCGAGGCGAGTTTGTAGGGTTTGGTAATCCGTTGCACTTCCTGCACACCATCTAGCACTTCAAAGCGCTCGGTGGGGATGTTGTGGGTTTCGCCAATGGCACCGATAATGGTAGTCTCTACCCCCTGAGAGAGATGAACAGACAATCCAGCCGCTTTGATGTGAGTAATCACATTTTCGACTTGCTGAGGGGTGGCGTTGGGTTTCATGATAATCATCATAGAACAGTTCCTCCTTTGGTAAAGGGATAAAATGAGTGATAGAGGCGGCGTTTATTGCGCAGCGACCAAATCGGGCCGCAAACGTACGGCTTCACGTAAATAGACATGAACAATTTCGTTCTGATGTCGGTCGGTGTTCCAATGCACCATCACACGAATGACGCGCGGTAAACTGCCAGGAACCGGTATCTCACGAGCGCACATCATCGGCACTTGGCTCCAACCCATCTCACGCGCAGCCTGCGCCGGGAAGGTGGATGATAAATCTGCCGTGACGGTGAAGAAGGCACTGGCAATATCCGCAGGGGTCATGCCAGCGTTTGCCTGCAAGATGGCTTCGAGCAGCTCACGTGTGGCAGCAAGAATCAGTTCGGGTTGGTCGGCTTCCACGGTGATTGCGCCGCGAATTCCACGAGTGGTCATACAGACCTCCTGAATGCAAAAAGTGAGCGGGTAAACAAAAAGAGCGCGCCGTGTGGCTCGCTCTTTTTCAGGTCAGGTTCAATCTACCTGCTCTTAAGCGCCGCCGCCGGCAACCGGAAATCGGAGGCCGTAATAAAAGTAAAACGCAAACCAGCGGGTGAAGACAGGCATGTTCATAATTGGGCGGTATTCTATGCTAGAGAGCGCGATGTGTCAAGGGGCATTATTCGACATAATCGCACCATTCGGCAGAACGCGCATGGCGTCCGCGAATGACATCGTGATACACGCGTTGAATGGCTTGAGTAATGGGGCCGGTCACGCCATTGCCAATTTTACGAAAGTCAATTTCGCTCAGACCAATGCATTCAGCCGCTGTGCCAACCACGAAGACTTCATCGGCGGTGTAGAGTTGGTCACGGCTAATCGGGCGTTCTTTAACACGATAACCCAAATCTTGGGCGATGGTATGAATGGTATGGCGGGTGATTCCCTCCAAGACGGGGGCGATGGCCGGCGTGAAGATTTTGCCGCGTTTGACGATAAAGATATTTTCACCGGTGCATTCGGCCACATAGCCAGCGGGATCGAGCATAATCGCTTCCTCAAAACCCAGGCGCACCGATTCGGTCTTGGCTAAGAAAGAGTTGGCATAGTTACCGGCCACTTTCGCTTTGGTCATCATCACATTGACGTGATGCCGCGTAAAAGACGAGATATTGGCGCGAATCCCTTTGGCGAGAGCTTCTTCACCCAGGTAATTGTTCCACTCCCAAGCAGCAATACCCAGCGCCGCACGCCCGGCATCTACGTTGAGATTCCAGCCGCCATCGGTCAGGTAAATGAGCGGGCGGATGTAACAATTGCGAAAGCCATTGGCTTTGACAACCGCTTTACAACCTTCCATCACGTCTTGCACAGTGATTTTGAGATTGCGAAAGCCAAAAACTTCCGCCGATTCTATCAGCCGCTCTGCATGGTCGCGTAGACGAAAGATAGCCGGGCCGCGTTCTGTATCGTAAGCGCGAATCCCCTCAAAGACCGCAGCGCCATAGTGCAAGGCGGGGGTAAGAAAATGGATGGTGGCTTTTTCAAATGGTAACAGTTCGCCGTCCATCCAAACAAACTTGGATTCCATGCCCATAGAAGCTCCTGAATGCAGAATGAGAAATTACAATGTTATGAATGATAACAAGGGAGAGCAGAGCGAGATGCAGAGTTCATCGCTCTGCATTTCTCATGTGGTGAATAATTTCGTCCGTCATCTGACGGGTGGTGAGTGAACCACCTAAATCGGCAGTGCGGCAGCCATCGTGAATCGCTTGTGCGACAGCCTGCTCCAAGGTAGCGGCTTCGGTTTCCAAACTCAGCGAATGTCGCAGCAGCATAGCCGCAGAGAGAATCGTGCCAATGGGATTGGCAATGCCCTTGCCGGCAATATCTGGAGCCGAGCCGTGAATCGGCTCGTACAGGCCAGGCCCATTCGCGCCTAAGCTCGCCGAGGGCAGCATGCCCATCGAACCCGCCAACACAGAGGCTTCATCGGTCAGAATGTCACCAAACATGTTTTCGGTCACAACCACATCCATCCAAGCAGGACCGGTAATTAAGCGCATGGCGGCTGTATCTACCAGCACATGTTCTAAAGTGATCTCTGGATGTTGCGCGCCAACTTGGATAGCAATCTGCCGCCATAGACGAGAAGATTCTAGCACGTTGGCCTTGTCTACTGAGGTCACTTTTTTCTTGCGCCCGGCCGCCAGTCGGAACGCTAATTCTAACACGCGGCGAATTTCATAATCATAGTATTCCAGGGTGTCTACGGCACGCTCCCGCCCATCTTTGACATCACGACCTTTCGGCCAGCCGAAATACAACCCACCGGTTAGTTCGCGAATGACGAGAATATCCACGCCATGCAATTTTTCAGGTTTGAGGGGGGAGGAATCAATCAGCGCCGGATGGACTTTGACAGGGCGTAGATTGGCAAAAACACCTAGTCCTTTGCGCAAGGCCAAAAGGCCACGCTCTGGGCGGTCTTTGGCAGCAGGGTCATCCCACTTGGGGCCACCCACCGCGCCCAACAAGACAGCATCGGCAGCCTGGCAATCCGCCAGAGTTTCATCTGTGAGAGATGTGCCGAATGTATCAATGGAACACCCACCCATAAGGCGCTCGGTGAAGACAAAAGAATGGCCAAATAGGCTGGCAACCGCTTCTAATGCACGCACGGCCTCGGCCACCACTTCCGGGCCAATGCCATCACCTGGGAGTAAAACGATGTTTGCTTGCATGAACTCTCCTTAGGAATGAGCAATCAACAGGCCGTATTCAATTGAATCGACCAGCGCGCGCCAAGAGGCTTCGATGATGTTGGTGCTAGCGCCCACGGTGCTCCAGCGCTTGGTGCCGTTTTGGGTATCAATCAATACACGGGTCAGCGCTGCCGTACCATTGTTGCCATCCAAAATACGGACTTTGTAATCAGCCAGTTGGAAGTCGTTAAGCATTGGGTAATGCGGCAAAAGGGCTTTGCGCAACGCCTGGTCAAGCGCGTTGACCGGGCCATTGCCTTCAGCGGCGGTATGCAGAACTTCCCCTTTCACGCGCACCTTAACCATCGCCTCCGCGAAAATCCCCCGTCCAGAGCGGTGTTCCACATTAACAAGAAAATCAATCAACTCAAACGGTGGCTGATAATGCATTTCCTGGCGTTTGAGCATCATGGCGACAGAGGCTTCAGCAGCTTCGAAAGAAAAACCGCGCGCTTCCAGTTCTTTGATTTCGTTAAGAACCGGCACGACTTCTTCCACGTCAACTTCTAAGAAATGCTCTTCGGCTTTACTCAGCAAGTTGCCGCGCCCCGAAAGGTCTGAAACAACCACGCGCATCTTGTTGCCCACCACTTCGGGTGGGACATGCTGATAACTCTGCGCCGAACGACGCATCGCGGCGACATGCACACCGCCCTTATGCGCAAAGGCACTCTTGCCCACATACGGTTGATGGTCGTTGGGCGTGCGGTTGGCCACTTCATCCACAAAGTGTGAGAGTTCGGTCAAACGGGCAAGGTGACCTGCCGGCAAGCACTGGTATCCCATCTTGAGTTCCAAGTCTGCCATGATGGAAACCAGGTTGGCATTACCACAGCGTTCGCCCACGCCGTTAATCGTCCCTTGCACCTGAATTGCCCCTTGGCGCACGGCTACCAACGAGTTAACCACCGCGCAATCGCCGTCATTATGCGTATGAATACCAAAGGGATGCTGAAGAGAATTTTTCATCTCGGAAATGATTTGTTCCACTTCCCACGGGAGCGTGCCACCGTTGGTATCGCACAAAACCACTGTTTCGGCCCCGCCACGAATAGCCGCACGCAGTGTTTCCAGGGCATAGACGGGGTCAGCTTTGTAGCCATCGAAGAAGTGCTCGGCATCATAAATAACACGCCGATTCTGAGAGCGCAAATACGCCACGGATTGTTCAATGATACGCAAATTGTCTTCCAGTGTGGTGAGTAAAACTTCTTTAACGTGCAAAGTCCAGCTCTTGCCAAAGATGGTGCAAACCGGTGCGCGCGAATCGAGCAAGGCTTTGATGTTCGCATCGTCTTCGGGCCCGGCTTTGACACGGCACGTAGAACCGAAAGCGGCAATCAGTGCATGCTTCCAATCCATATCATGGGCGCGAACAAAAAATTCCGCATCTTTGGGGTTCGAGCCAGGCCAGCCGCCTTCGATGAAAGCCACACCGAGCTCGTCTAATTTTTGGGCAATGCGCACTTTATCGTTGGCCGAAAGGTTAAAACCCTCGGCCTGTGTGCCATCGCGCAGGGTAGTATCATAGATTTGGATAGCGTTCATGGTCTTCCCTAGTCAAGAATTGCGAATCAGGCCACTTGAATTCTAATTTCGCAGCCCTAATTCATACTTCGTAATTTCATTCTCAAAGCCCATGATGTATCCCAACTCGTCCACCCCATTCAGCAAACAGGTTTTGTTGAATGGGTCAATCGGAAAAGTCACTGTCGTACCAGGGAAAGAGAGAGTTTGAGAAGCCAAGTCAATCGTCAGCTCGGCGCGAGGGGCTTCTTCGGCCAATTCAAAAAGAGCCTTATGTGTGGCAACATCCACAATGACCGGTAACAACCCGTTTTTGAGGGCATTATTCCGGAAAATATCAGCAAACGAGGTGCTGATAACGGCCCGGAACCCATACCCTGTCAGCGCCCAGGGAGCGTGTTCGCGCGAGGAGCCGCAGCCAAAGTTATCGCCGGCCAGCAAAATCTGCGCCCCAGCAAACTCTGGTTTGTTCAAAACAAAATCCGGGTTGGGAGAACCATCTGCAAGATAGCGCCAGTTGAAAAAAAGTGCGCTCGCCAAGCCATTTTTGTCGGTCACCTTGAGAAATTGCGCTGGAATAATCTGGTCCGTATCAATATCATTAATCGGCAATGGCACGACACGGGAAGTGAGAGTGGTAAATTGAGCCATAGGTTTCTTTGAAGTCGCAGTATGTGTCTATTGGGTTACAAGCAAGCGCGGGTCGGCTATCGCGCCTGCAATCGCACTTGCGGCGGCAGTTAAGGGAGAGGCCAAAAAGGTGCGCCCCCCCTTGCCCTGGCGGCCTTCAAAATTGCGGTTACTGGTGCTGACGGCATATTGGCCGGGCTGCAACTGATCGCCGTTCATGGCAATACACATCGAACAGCCTGCTTCACGCCACTCGGCGCCCGATTCTTTGAAGATTTTATCCAGCCCTTCGGCTTCGGCCTGACGCTTGACATCTTGAGAGCCAGGCACAACCATCACACGGGTGTGCGGTGCAACCTTGCGACCTTTGAGCAGGGAGGCCGCCAGACGCAAGTCGGAAATGCGCGAGTTGGTGCAAGAGCCAATGAAAACGACATCCACTTTATGACCAAGTAGCGTTTGACCAGGCTGCAAACCCATATAGGTCAGGGCTTTTTCCAGAGCAAGTTTTTGGTTAGCATCACCCACATGGGCCGGGTCTGGTACACGGTCTGTGATTTTCATGCCCATGCCCGGATTGGTGCCATAGGTAATCATGGGTTCAAGCGATGACGCATCCAGGGTAACACGTTTGTCGTAGGTTGCGCCTTCATCGGTGGGCAATTGCCGCCAACGGGCAACCGCCTTATCCCATTCTGCGCCTTTGGGAGCAAATTCACGCCCATATAGATATTCAAAAGTCGTGTCATCAGGAGCGACCATGCCAGCGCGTGCGCCACCTTCAATAGACATGTTACAGATGGTCATGCGCTGTTCCATCGTCAGAGCGCGAATTGCCGAGCCGGTATATTCAAAAACGTGTCCTGTACCACCCCCCACGCCAATTTTGGCAATTAACGCCAGGATAATATCCTTGGCCGTCACGCCAGGCGGGAGCGTACCATCTACACGGACTTCGTAGGTCTTTGGCTTGCGTTGAAGCAAACATTGCGTAGCCAAAACGTGTTCAACTTCGCTGGTGCCAATCCCAAATGCCAAGGCGCCAAACGCACCGTGTGTCGCTGTGTGGCTATCACCACACACAATGGTCATGCCCGGTTGAGTAAGGCCAAGTTCTGGCCCGATGACATGCACAATACCCCGATGAGGGCTGTTCATCCCATACAGTGGAATCCCGAACTCGGCAGCGTTCGTCTCCATTTGTCTAATTTGCGCGGCGGCCAAGGGGTCGGCAATCGGCACATCGGGCGGAGTCGTTGGGATGGAATGGTCCATTGTAGCAACGGTTTTATCCGGACGACGCACTTTCAGGCCCCGCTGCCGCAGACCCGTAAAGGCCTGCGGCGAGGTCACTTCATGGACCAGATGAAGGTCAATATAAAGAATCGCAGGGGAATCGGGCTGTTGAGTAACAACGTGTGAATCCCAGAGTTTTTCAAAAAGTGTTTTTGGCATAGAAACTTCCAATAATCAGGATGAAACGAATATCAAATAGCGTTACCAGGCCAAGCACAGGTAACCAGCATAGCGCCCTGATTGCTGAATACAGCCTCAGGCTTCAACAGACGGATTTGCCGATTCGGCAGTCAACCCATTGGAGGACGAAAGAATTTCGCTCAAATCCCAGCCTTTCGGCATGGTTTGTGGTTCCGGGAAGGGGTCAAAGACCGGAGAGGGAAAAACCTCGTATTGTTCATGTGGGGATGAATGGGCGTTCATGGCATTCTCCTTAAATCAATCATAGATTGCAAAGAACCGCCTAACCTAACATCACGCCATAATCATGTTGTCGAGCTTCGGCGGCTTCGGTTTGGGCAGTAATCATTTTATTGAGGGCGGCCAGGTAGGCTTTGGCACTCGCGACAATAATGTCTGTATCGGCGCCATGCCCACCAAAGACACGCCCATAAGAGACTTCCGATTGGGCATCAAACTTGGTCAGGCCATCTTTCGGCTGCACCCGCACGGTAACTTCACCGAGTGCGTCAATACCTTCAGTAATCGCATGGACGCTAAATTCCAGTAACGTATTCGGCACTTTGACAATATGGTCAATGGCCTTGTATGTAGCATCTACCGGGCCGGTGCCAATCGCAGCGTGCGTGTGAATCTTGCCATCTGGGCCACGCAGGCGCACTGTGGCAGTGGGCATACCCATGGTGCCACAAGCCACTTGTAAACCATCCAGTGCATAAATATCGCGCGGGCGATAGAATTCATCGGCAATCAGCGCTTCCAAATCCAAGTCGGTGATGACTTTCTTGCGGTCAGCCAATTCCTTAAAGCGGGCAAAGGCTTTATCCAATTCGGCATCATCTAAAGAGTGACCCATTTCTGCCAGTCTCATGCGCAAGGCATGGCGACCAGAGTGTTTGCCCAGCACCAATCGCGACTGATTGACACCAACATCTTCCGGGCGCATGATTTCATAGGTCAGATTGTGCTTGAGCATACCATCCTGATGAATCCCTGCCTCGTGAGCAAACGCATTTGCACCAACAATCGCCTTATTGGGTTGAACAGGGATGCTGGTATAGTTGCTGACCAGTTTGCTAATGCGCGCCAGTTGGGTGGTATCTATGCCGGTTTCTAGGCCGAAAATGGGGTGGCGTGTCTTGAGCGCCATCACCACTTCTTCCAGCGAGCAGTTGCCGGCGCGCTCGCCAATGCCGTTGATGGTCACTTCCGCCTGACGGGCGCCGGCCTTGATACCTGCCAGCGCATTGGCGGTAGCCAATCCGAGGTCATCATGCGTGTGAACGCTAATGGTAATGCCCTCGTGCATCCCGGGTGTATTTTCGATAATGCCTCGAATCAACGCGCCAAATTCATCCGGCGTGGTGTAACCGACCGTATCCGGGATATTGAGCGTGGTAGCCCCAGCCTTAATGGCCTCGCCTAAAACAAAATACAAGAACTGCGGGTCAGAACGCCCGGCATCTTCAGGGCTAAACTCGACATCATCACACAACGAACTCGCATAGGCCACCATTTCACGCACACGCTGAACGACCTCCTCACGCGTCATCTTGAGTTTATGTTGCATGTGAATTTCGGAAGTTGCCAAAAAGGTGTGAATACGCGGACGAGCGGCCTCACGCACAGCCTGCCAGGCCTTATCAATATCGTTTTTATTAGCACGCGCTAAGCCGGCAATCACAGGCACTCGTGCATTCGGCTCACTCACCGGCGGATTACCAACTTCCTGAGCAATGCGGCGCACGGCTTCCAAGTCATCAGGAGAAGCAGCCGGGAAACCCGCTTCGATAATATCCACGCCCAAACGTGCCAGGGCGCGGGCCACCTCCAGTTTCTCGACCGAGGTCATCGTTGCGCCAGGCGATTGCTCGCCATCACGCAAGGTCGTATCAAAGATTTTGACGTAGTTATTCATAATTACTCCAAAGGATTTCAAGTCATTCACTCTGCGGAGCGCTGTTTCATGACGACTGACTTTTCTGCCAATTTTCCGGTCGCAAGGCTCGTACAGCAGCGCCGGCCTGCCACATTTCGGAATTGCGCATTTCGGCCAATTCTTTCTCTAATTGTTCGCGGTAATCGGGGCGAGAATTGGCTTCGAGCGTGATGCGCGCTTCGGTGCCATTGGCAACACTTTCATAGAGTTGCTGAAAAACCGGCGCCACCGCATCACGAAACCGATTCTTCCAATCCAGCGCACCGCGCTGTGCGGTTGTAGAACAATTCGCATACATCCAATCCATGCCGTTTTCACCCACCAAGCGGATAAGCGATTGGGTGAGTTCTTCCACCGTTTCGTTGAAGGCCTCACTGGGGCTATGACCATGCTTACGCAACTCGTTATACTGCGCTTCCATCACACCGGCCAACGCCCCCATCAAGATTCCACGCTCCCCGGTCAGGTCACTAAACACTTCTTTTTCAAAAGTCGTGGGGAAGAGATAGCCGGCGCCGATTGCAATTCCAAGCGCCACTGTCCGCTCCCAAGCCCGCCCGGTGTAATCTTGATGAACCGCAAAGCTGGCATTGATTCCGCTACCAGCCAAGAAGTTGCGCCGCACACTGGTGCCGGAGCCTTTCGGAGCAACCAAAGCCACATCTACGTGCGGAGGCGGCACCACACCGGTATCATCTTTATAGGTGACCGAAAATCCATGCGAAAAATAAAGCATATCGCCCTCGTTGAGACATTCCACAATCTTCGGCCACTGACTGCGCTGACCGGCATCCGAAAGCAAATATTGAATGACCGTGCCACGTTCAGCAGCTTCTTCCAAGGGGAAGAGCGTTTCGCCTGGCACCCAACCATCGGCGATTGCCTTGTCCCAATTCTTTGTGCCGGGGCGTTGGCCCACAATAACCTTAATACCGTTATCGCGCATATTCATGGCTTGTGCAGGGCCTTGCACACCATAACCTAGCACAGCCACGACTTCGTTCTTAAGCACTTCGCGGGCGCGTTCCAGTGGAAATTCCTCGCGGGTTACAACTTCCTCTTCCACACCGCCAAAATTGATTTTTGCCATATACGCTCCTTGTAATGATGAATGATAAATTTTGAAAAGACCTGCGGTTTGGTTCAATACTCTGCCAAACCGGTATCATCCTCACCATGCCAGCCATTGCCATTCGCGCCGGGCGCACGACGTGTCCCCTCATAAGCTCCACGCGTCATAGCAATTTGACCGGTGCGCACCATTTCCAATATGCCAATTGGGCGCAACAGTTCAATCATGCCTTCAATTTTCTCTTCCGTGCCGGTGACTTCTACGATAACCGAATCGGCAGCCACATCCACAATACGCGCACGAAAGATTTGCGCCAAGCTGTTCACTTCGGCACGCTGTTCTGGCCGGGCTTTCACCTTAATCAGCGCCAAATCACGGAACACTGCCGGTTGCCGGGTCACATCTTGCACATCAATCACATTAACCAGTTTGTACAGATTGGCCTCAATTTTGTGTGCATCCCAATCATCGGCACAATCAACCACAATCGTCATGCGTGAAATATCGGGATTCTCCGTCCGTCCCACCGCCAAGGACTCAATATTGAAATTACGGCGGCGAAACAGCGAAGCCACGCGATTTAACACACCAGGTTTGTTTTCTACGAGGGTTACAAAGGTATATTGCATACGCTCTCTCTTTCTTATTCTCTTTTCCTTAACCTAAGGAAAGGAAGACAAAAGAAATATCTTATTTGCTCTGCCTAACCGGCCTGCGCAGCATCTCGTGCAGAGATGCGCCCGCCGGCACCATTGGATACACTGCATCTTCTTGCTCAACCATAAACTCCAGCAAAGCCGGGCCTTGGATTTGACGCGCCCACTGAATCGCCTCTTTGACTTCCTCAGGGCGGGTGACACGCCGTGCCGGCACACGATGTGCCTCGGCCAACTTGACGAAATCGGGATTGAGCATATTGACCGCTGAATAACGCTTCTCAAAGAAAAATTCCTGCCACTGCCGCACCATACCCAAGAAATTGTTGTTCATAATCGCAATTTTGACGTTAGCACCTTCTTGAACCGCAGTGGTCAATTCTGCCGCCGTCATTTGGAACCCGCCATCACCCACCACCGTCCAAATTTCTTCGTTTTTACGAGCAAACCAAGCACCAATGGCCGAAGGCAAGCCAAAGCCCATCGCCCCGGCACCGCCTGAAGTAATCCAGCGCTTGGGTTTTTCCAAGAAGTAATACTGTGCAGCCCACATCTGATGCTGACCAACATCCGTCGTCACAATCGCGCCGCCTTCTGTCGCCTCCCACAAATCGTGAATCAGATGTGCAACGTACAACTTACCATCATCCGGCCACGACATAATCGAGCGAGCATCTCCTTCGGATTTCCACGCAGCAATTTGCTCCAGCCATTCATCATGCTCGTACTCATCCACCATTGGGATTAGGTCACTCACAATCGTTTTCAAATCACCTACCAAAGGCACATCCACGCGCACGTTCTTATGCACTTCGGACGGGTCAATCTCCACATGGATTTTCTTAGCATGAGGAGCATACGTCTTGAGCGTACCGGTCACGCGGTCATCAAAGCGCATACCAAACGCCAACAACAAGTCCGCATTCTGAATCGCCAAGTTACAATGCGCCTCGCCATGCATCCCCATCATCCCCAACGAGAGAGGATGCGAAGCCGGGAATGCACCCAAACCGAGCAGAGTCATCGCGACAGGGGTATGCGTCTTGATAGCAAAATGCTGAATCACCTCCTCAGCCCCGGAAATAATTGCCCCATGCCCCAACAAAATCACAGGGCGCTTGGCCTTCTCGATAAGATGAACAGCCTTTTCCAAATCGGCTTTGGGTGCACGCAATGGTGGTTTATAACCAGGCAGGCGCACTTCTTCTGGATAGACGAACTCCGTTTTCTCAATTTGTGCATTCTTGCAAATGTCAATCAAGACAGGGCCAGGCCGTCCACTGCGGGCAATATAAAACGCCTCGCGCACCACACGGGCAATCTCATCGGCGCGCGTGATTAGGTAATTGTGTTTGGTAATTGGCTGCGTAATACCGGTTACATCAGTTTCCTGAAACGCATCGCCCCCAATCAAATGCGCGGCCACCTGCCCCGTGATGAAGACCACCGGCGAGGAATCCATCATCGCCGTAGCAATCCCTGTCACCAAATTGGTAGCACCCGGACCAGAAGTCGCCATCGCCACCCCAACCTTACCCGAAGCGCGGGCGTAACCATCGGCCATGTGCGCCGCGCCCTGTTCGTGCCGCACCAGCACGTGATGGACGGGGTAATTCAACATGGCATCGTAAATGGGCATATTGGCTCCACCAGGGTAGCCAAAGACCACCTCCACCCCCTCACGCATTAGGCATTCCCACAAAATTTCTGCACCACTTAATTTCATAATTTCTCCTCTCAGTTCTTACATAAAATTTGGGCTTATTGGATTATCCAGTTATCCAGTTATCCGGTTATCCAGTTATCCGGTTATCCAGTTATTCGGTTATTCGGTTATCCGGTTGTCCGCTTATCCAGTCATCCGTTTATCCGCTTATCCAGTTCTCCGCTTATCCGCTTATCCAGTCATCCGTTTATCCGCTTATCCAGTTATCCGCTTATCCGCTTATCCGCTTATCCAGTTATCCGCTCATCCGCTTATCCAGTTATCCGCTTATCCAGTTATCCGCTCATCCGCTTATCCAGTTATCCGCTTATCCGCTTCAAAAATCCGTTGCTAAAACTGCGCCTGTATCTGCGCTCGTGACGAAATGCGAGTATCGCTTCAACCATTTGCTCGTCGCCCTGGTTTGGAAAGGCGGCAAAGCAGACAGACGCGCCTGAATTTCCTGCTCACTCAAGCGAACATTGAGGGTGCGTGCGTGCAAATCAATCTCAATAATGTCACCATTACGCAACGCCGCAATCGGACCGCCAGCTGCTGCTTCTGGCGAGACATGCCCAATACAAGCCCCGCGCGTACCACCACTAAAGCGCCCATCGGTGACAAGTGCTACCTTATCTCCCAATCCCTGCCCCATAATGGCCGAAGTGGGCGAGAGCATTTCCTGCATACCGGGGCCGCCTTTGGGGCCTTCATAACGCACCACCACCACATCCCCCGGCTGCACCTCGTGCGCCAAAATACCGCGCATACAATCTTCCTGGCTTTCATAAATACGTGCAGGGCCGGTAAACGTCATCATTTCAGGCATCACGCCGCCCACCTTCACCACCGCACCTTTGGGAGCCAGATTACCAAACAAAATTGCCAAACCGCCATGTTTGGAATGAGCGTGTTCATAGCGGCGAATCACTTCATCGTCCTTAATTTCACAACCGCGAATCGATTCCCCCAGCGTTGTGCCAGAGACAGTAATCCGGTCAAAATGCAACATGCCGGTCCCGCGTTGTACTTCGTTCAAAATCGCCGGGATACCACCTGCCCGATGCACATCTTCCATATGCCACTTGCCTGAAGGACTCACTTTGGTCAAATGCGGCACGCGGTCAGCCACCAGATTGATGCGCTCGAGCGGATAATCCACACCGGCTTCGTGCGCCAAAGCCAGCGTGTGCAACACGGTATTAGTCGAACCACCCATTGCCATATCGAGCGCAAACGCATCATCAATTGCCTCTGGCGTCACAATATCACGCGGTTTAATATCGCGCGCCAGCAAATCCAGCACTTGTGTCGCAGCCCTGCGCGCCAGCGCTTCGCGTTCCGGCGTCTTTGCCAGCGCCGAACCATTAAAGGGCAGCGCAATCCCCAAGGCTTCCATCAAGCAATTCATGGAATTGGCAGTAAACATCCCAGAGCAAGAACCACACGAAGGACAAGCAAACCGTTCCAACGTTGTCAAGCGGTCTTCGTTAATTTTTCCTGCCGAAAATGCCCCGACCCCCTCAAACACCGAAATCAAGTCAATCGTCTCACCTTCGGGCGTCTTTCCGGCAGCCATCGGCCCACCCGATATAAAAATCGTGGGAATGTTGACCCGCATAGCAGCGAGCAGCATTCCCGGCACGATTTTGTCACAATTAGGGATACACACCATCGCATCAAAACGATGCGCCTCGATCATCGTTTCCACGCAGTCGGCAATCAATTCGCGCGAAGGCAGAGAATACTTCATCCCCACATGCCCCATAGCAATTCCGTCATCTACGCCAATCGTGTTGAATTCAAACGGCACAGCCCCAGCCGCCCGCACCGCTTCTTTGACAATTTTGCCGAATTCCTGCAAATGCACATGCCCTGGCACAACATCCACATACGAATTGACAATTGCCACAAACGGCTTGCCAAAATCATCATCTTTTAACCCAGTCGCACGCAACAAAGCACGGTGCGGAGCCTTATCGAAACCTTTTTTGATAGTATCTGAACGCATAAGTTCCTTCCCAAAGTTGGTCTCTACAGATTTATCGTTGAATTGATACAAAAAAGCCGCCCCATGTGGTTGGGCGGCTCTTTGCATTCAGGTGTGGTGTGCGTTTCTATCTCGCGCTCACCCGTGCCGTCCCAACCACAAATAGGCCCTTGATAATAAGGACCGAAATCAGGACGACAATAAGGGAGAGCGAGAATTGTGTAGACATAGGTTTTAGATATTTCGCCCGATTATAGGCTTAATCTAAAATACGTCAAGGGCAAAATGACACAAAATGAGGGAATTTACGACTTTTTAACCAAACTGCTCAATGCTGTCTTCAGCACATCCACCGATTTTTGATATTCATCTAACGAGATACACTCGTTCGGCGTATGGTCAAGCGCCGAATCACCCGGCCCATAAACGACCGCTGGACATTGCCACACCGGGGCGACGATGTTCAGGTCGGCAGTTCCGGTTTTATAAACAAAAGATGGCGACCCGCCCTGACTCCGGATTCCACTCAACAGCGCACGCACCAAAGGAGTATTCTTCTCGCAACTCCAAGCCGGCACAGCATACCCCACCTGTTTCACCTCGGCATCGGAGACAATCTCACGCAATTTGGCATACCACTGCTCTGGGGACATCTCCAACGGCAGACGAACTCCCACGCTCAAGCGTGCCCATTGTTCAAAGCCATCCTGCCCGGCCTCGATATTGCGCAAAGTCGGCAGGATTTTATCGAAAGCGCGCTGTTTATCCGCATTAAACACATCAGCAAACGCCTTAACCGCCAGCCAAGCCTCCACTGCCGCCTCTGCTGCCGTCTGCTCACCGCTGGCAGTGTGACTTTGCGCCCGCCGCACGCTGATTTCCGCCCAGGCAGAGCCTTTATACCCCAACGCCACGCGGTCCCAACGGTTGGGTTCACCGACAATCAGGAAATCCGGGCGGTATTTCTCCACCACATACCGCGCCCCATCCGAATCGCGTTCCTCTTCCACCGCGCCAATCACCACAAATTGCCAGCCTTCCACCATGCCCACCTGCGCCACTGCATCGGTAAAACAGGCCAGCGGCCCTTTCGCATCCACCGCGCCGCGCCCGTAGAGCAAGTCAGAGACTTGCTCTACCTTGATTTCCCCCGGCACCGTATCAATATGCCCCAGCAGAACCACCTGACGAGGCCCCGCACCCATCACGCCGACCGCATTCCCGGCTTCGTCCATGAACGCCTGCGTGAAGCCGAGGGCCTTCATCCGCTGAATCAACCACTCCACCGCCCCGCGCTCCTGACCGGAGGGGCTGTAATGAGAAACCAGGCCAACCAGAGTCTCACTCATCCGCTTGGTTCCGTTTATCCGCTTCAAAATCCGTTGCAAGCACATCTGCCAATGCCGCCACAACAGCATCTAACTGCTGATAAGTAATCACCAATGGCGGTAGCAGACGAATGACCGTCAGTCCGGCGTTGAGCGCGATAACTCTCCGTTCCTGCAACGCCTTGATATAGGGCGCAACCTTTTGCTTAAGTTCAATCCCGACCATCAACCCCAATCCGCGCACCTCGCGGATGACCGGCAGATGGAGTGCGCGCAGTTTATCCATGAGATACGCACCCTTTTCGGCGGCCTGCCGGGGCAAATCTTCTTCTTCGATAGCAGTCAGCGCCGCCACCGCTGCCGCGCACGAGAGCGGATTACCGCCAAAAGTCGAGCCGTGCAGGCCTGGGCCGAGATTACGCACCGCCGGGCCGAGCAAGACCGCCCCCATCGGAATCCCGCCCGCCAGCGATTTCGCCACGCACACCATATCGGGAACGATGTCGTAGTGCTGATAGGCAAACATTTTTCCCGTGCGCCCAAAACCGCTCTGCACTTCATCAATCACCAGCAATGCACCGCGTTCCTCGCAAATCTGGCGCGCAGCCTGCAAGAAGGTCGGCTCCGCCGGATACACGCCGCCCTCCCCTTGCACAGCCTCCAGCAAAACCGCCGCCGTCCGCTCCGTCACCGCCTTATCAAGCGCACCGACATTGTTGAAAGCAGCATGAGTATATTCCGGCACAAGCGGCTCAAAGGCTTCGCGGTACTTCTTATTCCAAGTCGCCGAAAGCGCGCCCAGCGTGCGCCCGTGAAAACCGCGCATGGCCGCCACGATGCCAGGCCTTCCGGTGGAAAGCCGCGCAAACTTAATCGCCGCCTCGTTGGCCTCCGTGCCGGAATTGCAGAAGAACACCCGGTCGAGACCCGGCGTGAGCGCGGTTAGTTTTTCCATCAACGCCGCACGCTGGTCATTGGGAAAGGTCTCGAACAACGTGACCAGTCTCGTTGCCTGCTCCGCCACCGCCGCCGCAACCTTGGGATGGGCGTGGCCCAAATTCGCCACCCCATGCCCTGAAGAACAGTCAATATACTCATTGCCCTCGCTGTCGAACAGCAAAGCCCCCTGACCGCGCACAATCGCGAAGTTTTGTTTGGTGTAAAGGCCGGATGTATGTTTGTTTTCAATGCCGATAATATCCATAATGCCTCCAAATGATGAATGATGAATGATGAATGATGAATG
>QEXW01000033.1 GCA_003130845.1 Anaerolineae bacterium | reverse complement strand
GAACCTTGCAGGTTTTTGAGATATTCTTCCGTGACTGGTTTGAGCAAGATGCCATCTCCCGTATCGGCGATGATGATTTTTGTGCCGCTCTTGATGCCGTATTTGCGGCGCAAGGCGGCCGGGATGACAATTTGTCCTTTGATGGTTGCGTAAGTTTCCATGTATTTTGTGTCCTTTTGCAACCAAATCTTACATTATCGAGAAACGTAAGTCAATATAAAATTGTATTACCTACCGAGCGGCGAGTGGAGAATCAGCGCCAGGCTGAGCGCGGCCAGCAGCACGGCGACCGAGGTGCCGACCAGGAGCGGCTTTAGGCCCAGGCGGCGCAGGCTGGACAGGTTGGTGTTCAGGCCGACGCCGGTCAGCGCCATGAGAATCAGGAATTTGGAGAGTTCATCCACTGTTTTCAGGAAGGTGGCGGCGGTTTGTAACTCGCCAGGCTGCGAGACGCTCTGCGGCAGCAACCCGGCGGCTACGCCCAGGGTGCGCAGGAGCGCCATCGCCAGGAATCCCAGCACAAAACCGGGGATGAGTTTGCCCCAGGTGAAGTGGGTGGCGGAGCTGTTCAGTGCGCGGGTTGTGACCAAGCCAAACAAAATGATGAGCGGGGCCATCAGGGTATTGCGCGTCAGTTTGACGACCGTTGCCACATCCAGCGAGAGCGGGCTGTAGATGGCGCTGACGGCCACCACCTGCGAGGTGTCGTTGACCGCCGTGCCAGCCCACAGGCCAAAGGCGCGCTCCGAAAGACCGAGCGCGTGGCCGATGAGCGGGTAGAGCAGCACGGCCAGCAGACCAAACAGGGTGATGGTGACGACGGCAAAGCCCATCTCTTCCTCGTCGGCTTCCAGGACGGGCGCGGTGGCGACGATGGCCGTGTTGCCGCAAATGGCGGTGCCGACGCCAATCAGCGCGGCCAGTTTGGGCGGGACGCGGAACAGCCGCCCGGCCAGCCAGGCCATGCCCAGCGCCGCGCTGATGCAGATGACCACCAGCGCCAGCGCACGCAAGCCGGTGGCGGCCACGTCTTGCAGGCTCAGGCGCAATCCGAGCAGGATGATGCCCAGCCGCAGCAGGCGATTCAGGGCAAATTTGGCTCCGGCGCGGAAAGACGCATTCAGCCGAAAGAGATTGCCGACCAGCAGGCCGAGCAAAACCGCAATCAGAATTTCGCTGATGGATTTGCTCAACACTGGCTGACTGATGAATCCGTGCAGAAAGCGGCTGAACAAGGCCAGCGCCAGGACGAGCAGCAGGCCGGGCCAGGAAGCGAGGAGTTCTTTCTTGAGGGAGAGCATGGAGAATGCAGAATGATGAATGCAGAATGATGAATGCAGAATGATGAATGATGAAGGCAGAATGGAGAATGATTGATGGCACAAGCAGAGGGAGGCACAGGACTGTGATAGGCTGGAAGCCTGCGTCTCCCTCCTGTTCACTGCTTGCTATTCACTGACTACTGCTTACTGACCTCACGCGCTGCGGTACAGTTTGGTAATCACAAACTCATCATGCCGCAGGGCTTCGGCGCTGGTCAGGCGTCCGTTGATGGTGCGCGCCATCATCTCCAGGCCTCGGTCGGCGGCGCCATCCAGGTTGTATTCAAAGCGCAGCAGACCGCTCAAATCCACGTCAATGTGTTCGGACATGGTTTCGACCGTGAGCGGGTTGGCCGAGAATTTGATGACCGGCTCGATGGGGTTGCCGATGATGTTGCCCTGCCCGGTGGTGAACAGGTGCAAGACCGCCCCTGCCGCGCAGCACAGAGTCACCATTTCGGCGGCGGCGCTGGAAGAATCCATGAAGTGCAGGCCGGGCTTTTTCGGCTCTTCGGCGGGTTTCAGGAAGCCCGCAATTTTACAGCGTCCCATTTTCTCCACGTTGCCCAGCGCTTTTTCCTCGATGGTGGAGAGGCCGCCACGGATGTTGCCCTCGGTCGGTTGCGAACCCAGCAGGCTGACGCCCTGCGATTCGACCAGGGCCTGATAATCATCGAAGGCGGCTTTGAACTGCGCCGCCACTTCGGGCGTGACGCAGTTTTCGATAATTTTGTCTTCCGCGCCGGTTACTTCGGTCGTTTCGCCGAAGATGAGCGTGTTGCCGTTGGCTTCCAGCCGCTCGAAGATGCGTCCGATGGTGGGGTTGGAGGCCAGCCCGCTGGTGGTATCCGATTCGCCGCACTTGGTCGAGACCCAGATGTCCTTCCACTCCACCGGCACGCGCGGCAGTTCCGAAGCGTAGTGGACGAATTCTTTGGCCTTGCGCGAGGCCATTTCGATGGTCTTCAAGTCACCGTAGCGTTCGATGCTGAAGCCGGCGACCGGCTTGCCGGTCTCGGCGATGCCCTTGACGACATGCTCTGTCCAGGTCGGTTCGATGCCAATCACGACCACAGCGGCCACGTTGGGGTTGCGCCCGGTGCCGATGAGCGTATCAAAGGTCAGGCGCAGGTCGGCGCCGAATTGCAGGCGACCGTAGGGGTGGGTGAGCGGATAGGTGCCGCGAATCAGCCGCGAGACGCCCTCCACCGCAGCGTTGGAAATGTCATCAACGGACATGATGACAACGTGATTGCGAATGCCAACGCGGCCATTCTCACGGCGGTAACCGGTCAGGGGGATGTTGGGAAGGCTCATGGCGAACTCCTATTCTTCGAGAACTTTGGCTTTGCTGGCTGCCCAGCGCAGGCTTTTGATGTTGTGGACGTGGACATGCGCCCCAAAGGGGATGTCTTGCGCGGCATAACCGATAGAACGGCCATATTCTTGCACATGATGACCGGCTGCCATCGCCCGCATAGCGACTTTGTGACCGAGCGGCACGTTTTCGATGACTTTGAGAGTCATCACCGGCGTGCCCTCTAGGGTAAGCGCTTCGATTTCCTCGCCTGCTTGCAGGTCCATCACGGCCACGCCGACATCATCGGTCGCTTCGTGAAGCAAAATACCTTTTTTCATGCTGGGTTCTCCTCTGTAAGGAATGTTGAATGGTTTAGAAGTAGACGCAGGGCGGCCACCCTCCAGGCAGAGAGGGCGCGCCAGCCCAGGCGGGTTTGTTTATTCGTAGGGGGTTTTATCCCAAAAACTGGCGAACTTCTCGATGCCTTCGCGCGTGTACGGGTGTTGGAAGCCCTCTTGGTACACCGACAGCCCGGCGGTGACAATATCGGCGCCGGCGATGGCCGAGTCTACAATTTGGCGGGCGTTGCGCACCGCCGCCACGATGATTTGCGAATCGAAGGCGTAGTTATCGCGGATGGTGACGATTTCCTCAATAAAGTTGCGCGTCTCTTCGCCGTTGGCTTCCTTCCAACCGATGAAGGGCGAAATGTAATAAGCGCCAGAGCGCATGGCCTGTAAGGCCTGAAAGGCTGAAAAAATCAGTGTGCAGTTGACGCGAATGCCTTCCTTGGCCAACGTCTCCATGACGCGAAAAGACGGTTCGATGCACTGTAGTTTGATGACGAAATTGGGCGAAATGGCGGCCAGTTTACGCGCTTCGGGCAACATCTCTTCGTAGGTCATGAAGTGCGGGTTGACCTCGACCGAAACGGTTTTTTCTGTGCCTTCCACCAGTTTTGCAATCTCACGAATCACGGTCAAGAAGGGCTTGCCGGAGGCCTGTACATGGCGCGGGTTGGTGGTGATGCCATCAATGTTGAACGCTTCGAGCGCGTAGGCGATTTCGGTGGTGATGGCGCTATCCAGAAAGAATTGCATGATTCACTCCTTTCAATTCACTTTCCATCCACAGATTACACAGATTTTCTGCTCACTCTTCACTGATAACTGATGACTGTGACCCCCTCCGGCACATCCTCCAGCCGATTCAAGACCAGCCCCGGCAGCGCCATTCCGCTCTGCGGCTGGCCGAAGGCCCAAACTTGCTCCAGGTCTAAGCCGGCCTTGAGTTCTCCGGTGTGTTGGACGGCTGGCCCCAGTGGGAGCAGAGTTCCTTCGCGCCCGAAGATGGGAATCTGGTCGAGGGGCATTTGGCGCTCGAACAGCCCCGGCCCCTGTACCCAGGTCTGGTTCCAAATATCGAACCATCGCCCGGCGGGCAGGTAGAAGCGCACTTTGCCGCCCGGCTGGATGACCGGCGCGACCAGTAGCGAGGGTCCCAGCATGTACTGATGCTCGAAACCCCAGGCTAGGGGGTCATCGGGGAAGGCCAACATCATCGAGCGCATGACCGGCATGCCGGTTTGGCTGGCTTCTAGGGCGCAGGCTTGCAGGTACGGAATCAACTGGTAGCGCCAGGCCAGCCATTGGCGGATGATTTCCTCGGCCTGCGCGCCAAAAAACCAGGGTTCGCGCGGGCTGGTGCCGTGAAAACGGGTGTGCGAACACATCACCGCCGCCTGCGCCCAGCGGATGTACAGTTCCGGGTCGGGCATGCCGGTTCCAAGCAGGCTGCCGGCCTCCTGCGCGCCGTAAAAGCCGCCGATGTCGTGGGTGTAGAAGGCGCCACCGCTCATGCCCCACGACAGGCCGCCGCGAATGCTTCCGGCTAAGCCTTCCCAGTCGTTTTGCGGGTCGCCGCCCCATTGGACGGGGTAGCGCTGACCGCCTGCCCAACTGGAGCGCCCCCAAACCACGCCGTCTCTTTCTCCATACATTTGCGAGGCTTCGTAGACGCAGCGGTTGTAGAGCAAGGTGTAGGCGTTGTGCAGGCGCTTGCCGGTATCGCCGTTGTATCCAACCACGTCTTCAGGCAGGGCTTCGCCGTAATCGGTTTTCATCACCGAGACGCCCATCTCGAACAGCGCGCGGTGCATATCGCGGAACCAGGCGTAGGCTGCGGGGTGTGTAAAATCTATCAGCCCGGAAGGCTGTAAGTGCGGAATTAGGCGGTCATTGGGTGGTGGCAGCCAGCGGTAGATGTACGTCTGGCCGTCCTTATCTTTTAGGAAATAGCCTTTTTCGGCCAGCTCGGCAAAGAGCGGGTTCAAATCCGACATGTAGGAGTATTCCCACAAGCACAGGCGATAGTTCATCTGGCGCAAGGCGCGCACAAAACCGGCCGGGTTGGGGTAACGCTCAGGGTCCCAGGAGAAATCGAAGCGCGTTTCGGGCTTGTGCCAGGCGCGTCCATCCAGGGTCAGCACATCGGCTGGGATGCGCCGTTCGCGCAGTTGGTGAGCGACTTGCAGGATTTCTTCAGCGGTTTTGTAATAGGCGCGCGAGAACCAAGCCCCGTAACTCCAGCGCGGCGGCAGCGCGGTGCGCCCGGTAAGCGCCGTGTAGCGCGCCAGCATTTCGGCGGGTGAATCCGCAAAGAGCAGGAACAGGTCGAGGTTGGGGTCATCCAGTTTCAGCACGTAACTGCGGTGTGACCAGGGCGAGTAGCCAACGCCATGCGTAACGCGCGCCGTAGTGTGGACGAACAGCCCCCAGCCACGCGGACTCCAGGCAAATGGCACGTTCTTGTACGAGATTTCGGCGTTGACGCCGGTCGCGTCGCGGTTCCAGCTCTCAATCCACTGCCCGCGTTTGTTCAGCGCGCCGAATTTCTCTCCCAGTCCAAAGATTGGCTCCTCGCTCGGCAGGGCCAGCGCGAGCAGCCAGCGTTCGTCATCGGCGGCCAAGGGGTGCAGGCGCAAAATGCCGCCAATGGTGCAGTCGGTGGATGATTCGAGCATGAGCCGACCGGCGCGGTAAACTGCCAGGCGCAGCGGTTCTTGCCGGAAGATGAGTTCAAGTTCCCCCGCCGAGATGCGAAACTGCTCACCATCGGTTTGGACTTCTAACCTGGCTTGCGCTGCCGCCTGGTCAAGCGCTTCGGGTTCGACCAACATCCCGTAATCGGGCGCGGGCGCGCGCAGGCAGCGCAGGCGCAGCAGGTCTTTCCCCGGCGCGCTCACTTCCAGCGTGCCCGAGGCCGTCTCGAAGCGCGCCAGGCCGTTTTCCACGCCTTGGAACTCCAGCCAGTTCAGGCGGCTGAAGCCGGCTTGCAGTTTGTTGGCTTCCTGGTCAAAGAGCATAAACAATCCTTGGTTATGATTTAGCGTCCACCAAAGCCGGTGAGCGCAATGCCCTGGACGAAGTAACGCTGGGCAAAAATGAACAGGAGCAGCACTGGCGCGACCATCATCGTGCCGGCGGCGAAGACCAATTCCCAGTTTTGGACGTTGGTGTCGTTCAGGGCGCGAATGCCGAGCGCCATCGTCCAGTTGTCCATCGAGCGCAGGAAGATGAGCGGCTCAATAAAAGCGTTGTAATGTTGCAGGAGCGCAAAGACCGTAATGGAGGCAATCACCGGTTTGGAAAGCGGCAGGATGATTTGGGTGAGAATTTGGAAGCGGTTGGCGCCATCAATCAGGGCAGCTTCTTCCAGTTCAATCGGCAAGCCGCGCAAGAATTGGTTCACCAGGAAGATGTAGACTGCGTTGACGGCGAACCAATGCGGCACAATCAGCGGGTAAAACGTATCTATCCATTTCAGCTCGCGGAAAATCATGAAGCGCGGAATGAGCGTCACGATTTCCGGCAAAAACATGGTGGAAATCATCAGCCCAAAGAAGAAATTTTTGCCCGGCCAATTGAGACGGGCGAAACTGTAGCCCACCAGCACCGAGGAGATAACCGTGCCAAGCACAGCCAGGCCGGTGATGACGACGGTATTCCACATGAAACGGCCAAAAGGCAGAATCTCGAAAATGCGCGCGTAGTTGTTCCATTGTGGACGCTCAGGAATCCACACGATGGGATGCGCAAAGACCTCGGTCGAGACCTTGAGCGAGGACGAGACCATCCAAAGCGCCGGCAGTAAGAAGGTGATTAGGAACAGCGTCAGGACGATTTGCAGGACGGTCAGGTGAATCTTCTGTACCGTTTTGTGGTGGATGATGGGTGTTGAAATTTCGCTCATGGCGCGCTCCTATTCCTCGTAGAACACCCAGCGTTTGGACATGTAAAACTGGGCAATGGTGAAACCCAAAATGATGATGAAAAATTCCCAAGAGAGGGCTGCGGCGTAGCCCATGTTGAAGTACTCGAACCCTTGCCGGTAAATGTTCAGCACGGCGAACAGGGTGGAGTTTTCGGGGCCGCCTTGGGTGATGATTTGGGCCGGGATGAAGGTTTGGAACGAGTTGATAATGGCAATCACCATGTTGTAAAAGATGAGCGGCGTCATCATGGGGATGGTGATGTGGCGCAGCCGCTGCCAGGCGCCGGCTCCATCCAGGCTGGCGGCCTCGTACAAACTGACGGGGATGTTGCCCAGCCCGGCGATGAAGATGACCATCATGCGCCCAATCATCCAGAACGACATGATGATGAATGCCGGTTTGGCCAGGCTCGGCTCAAAGAGCCATTTGAGCGGCGCAATGCCGAACCACCCCAACACTTCGTTAAGGATGCCGTATTCCGGGTGAAACACCCGCTGCCAGACGACCGCGCTGGCAACGATGGGGATGAGAATGGGCATGTAAAACCCGCCCCGATACAGGTCGCGGAAACGCAGCGGTTGGGTGAGCGCCAGGGCCAACGCAAAGGCCAACACCAATTGCAGCGGGACGGCGATGACCGTGTAGTAGAAACTGTTATACAGGCTCAGGCGCGAAACCGGGTCCTGCAACAGTTTGGTAAAGTTCGCCAGCCCGATGAATTTGGGCGGGGAGAGCAAATCCCACTTTTGAAACGACATCCACAGCGAATAGCCCATCGGGTAAGCGTAGAACGCAAAAAAGCCGATAATGAACGGCGCGGCGAACAGATAGCCGGCGGTCCAATCACGCAGGCGGTTGCGGCGCAAGAGAGAGAAAGAAGGTTGGTTGGTCATTGTGACAGTTGGTTATTCTTAACTGGTGGCAGTTAGGGTTCTTTGGGTCTAACTGCGCGTCACTCGCGCACGGGCGTTTTCGGATGCGATGGGTTGGGCTGCTTAAGTTCCCATGCCAGGAATTGTGTTTCCGGTGGCTGGTCTCTCTGGGTGAGAACGGATTATGGAGAGACCAGCCAGTATCGCATTACCGCGTGTTGTTACGCATTGGCCCAATACTCATCGAGCAAGGCTTGCAGGGCCTTATCCACTTCGGGCAAGACGTCGGCGGCTTTGGCGGAGTTATTTACCAGCTTGTCGTAGGCCAGCGGTTTGACCACTTCGGCATTCATCTTGCTGCGCGGCACGCCGCCGATGACATCCACCTGCGAGCGTTTGAAGGCCTCGATAAAGGCTTTGGCGTTGGAGAACTGGAATTTCTCTTGGACGGTGGGTATCCAGAAGCTTTCCAGCAGGGCCAGGTTGTTGGGCATGCGCCCGGTCGTCTCGGAATAAATTTTGTCGCCTTCTTCGGAGGCCATAAACGAAGCAAAGCCCCAGGCCTCTTCCACGGCGTCCCCGTTGAGCAGAGCCACGCCTTCGGCCCAGCCGCGGTGTGGGCGGCTTTCGTCGGCCACTTTGGGCATGAGGACGACATCAAAGGGGATGCCTTTGCCTTCCTCGCGCAGTTTGGGGCTGTTCATGGCCGGGAACCACCAAGGGCCTTCGTATTTCATGGCGCAGTTGCCGGTTTGGAAGGTGTTGGCGCCGCCGGAGGTATCTGCCGGGGAGGGAGCAATTTTCATGCTGTAGATGACATCCTGCGCCATCTTCTGTACGATTTCTACAATTTCCGGCTGGTTAAATTGTGCTTTTTTCGGGTCCACCAGAGAATCGAATTCGCGCTTGCCGGTGCCGCGAATCCAGCCGATGTCGCGGAACCAAGAGCCGTTGGCTTGCAAGCCAAACATCTTCTTTTCGCCGCTGGTGTTGGTCAATTTTTGGGCAATTTCTAGGAATTCTTCAAACGTCCAGTCATCGGTGGGATAGGGAATGCCCGCGTCATCGAAAGGCTTTTTGGCGTAGAACATCAACATGGTCGCTACCTGAAGCGGAATCAGGTAGGTGGCGCCCTTGCGCACGGTGGTATCAATAATGCCTTTCACATCCTGCGGATACAAAGCGCCGAAGCCATCGCGTTTTACAAAGTCGTCAACGGGCGCAAGTAACCCCTTATCTGCATAAGTCTGCCACTCCCAGCCCTGGAAGGACGAGACATCGGGCGGCGTGCCGCCGGCAATGGAGGTCTGCAATTGCGGGTAAAAGTTGGCATTGGGTTCGGCAACCGGCGAGTATTTAATGGTGACGTGTGGGTTGCGCTCCTGGTACATTTGCACGAGTTTTTCCCAGGCGGGCAGGTCGGCGTTATCTCCCCAAGCCTGGAAATCTAGGGTAACAGGCTTTTTGGTCGGGACGGCCGTTGGCGGCGCGTCCGTTGGTTTGACCTCGGGGGCCTTGGTGGCGGGTGGAGCAGCCGGGGCCTGCGTGGGGGTGGCCGGAGGGGTGCAGCCCGCAACAATGGCAGAGGCCGCGCCGAGAGCGCCTACTTTTAGAAAGTCGCGCCTTGAAATTTTATTTGCCATAATCTTTTCCTCCATAGAACGTCAAAAAAGGGTTGAAACTTGCTTTTCTCCCAACTTGGGCGGGAGCGCGCGGAGGGAAGCGGGGTATCTCTGGTCGGCACCACCTCCTTTTTGAACGAGTCCGATTGCGCGGGCAAGTCGGAGACCTGCCCTGCCGAATCACAATTCCAGCACCGGCAGCGAAACCAGGCGGGCAAAGGCGCGCAGTTCCGCCAGGTAATCGCCATAGACAAGCGAGATGTGATGTTCCAGACCTTCCTGCATGAGCGTATCGAAGAAACGGCGGGTGGGCGTTTCCAGCCGCAGGCGGCCTGATGTGCCGGAGAACGGCGCGGGGGCATCCAGCATTTCGCCGCGTCCCAGCACCAGACGCAAATGTCCCTGATGGCGGTTCAGGCGGGCAATCGTCACCACGCCCGGTTTGAGCGGGAATTCCATCACCAGCGGCACTTTACGGTTGGAGTGAATGGTTCCATGCGGCTGGTACTTGGGGTTTGCCATCGAGAGCGGCGCTAACCCGCAGTGCCAGAGAGAGATGAAATCCTGTTCAAAATCCATCGCTACGATGTCGGTGCCGAAGGATGGTTCGCCTGCCAGCCAATGCAGCATCAACTGGGTCACGGTTCCGTTGGCGTCGGCCTCGCAGCTGCACGGAATCGGATGGTGCTGACCCAGGCCGTCGCTTAACATAGACATCGCGCCGCAGGCCGCGCAGCCTAGGTCGGTGAAGAATTCGGGCCAGCAGCGTACCGCCAGACCGTCTATATTTTGTTCCTGCGCCAGACTGCGCAGAGAGTGATAGACACTCAACGTGCCGTTGAGCGGCGTCTGGTCCAGGTCGGCCAGGTTATCCAGGCGCTGCTCGAGAATCTGACGCACTGTCGAGACCTGCTCAGGCGGGGTGGCGCGCACCATTGAGAAGACTTGTTGGAGCTGCACGCGCTCGACCTGAATGCCGAGCACCTGCCGCAGTTGGGATTCGTCCAGGTGACAGGAATCCATGCCCGCCGGGTGTTCGCCCACCACGCCCAGCCTGGCCATCTGCAAACGGCGGCGCAACATGCCGGCCCCGGCCAGGGCTTTGACCTGTTTCAGCACAGCCGGGTCATCGGGCGCGGCGTAAGCGTATTCGTACTGCTCTCCGCGCTGGCTGAGGGCATGTCCGGCCAGGTTGATGCCGCATAGCGAATTGAGCCGCAGCCGTCCGCCGGTGGGGGCTTCGGGCACTGCCCATAGGAAGACCGGCGGCGTTTGTCCCTGTCGCTTTAGCCCCTCCACCAGGCCGGTGACGAGCGTGCTATCGGCAAAGGTGGCCTGAAAGACTAGCAACAGGTCAACTGGCTGCCCATCCAGTTTTGATAGATAGGCCTGCGCGCCGTTCAGGTCGGCAATCAGCGAATCGGGGAGGATGAGTTCAAAGCCAGCCCGCTGGAGATGCTCGATGGTGTTTTGGGTCACTTCCTGGGCCAGCGGCACATCAAAGGTTGGGCGGGCCAGTGCGGCAAAGGCGATGCGGAAAGTGGAAGGAGACATGGGATTGTAGATTTTAGATTTTGGATTTTAGGGTGATGGTTGGGTATAGAGGGCAGCGGGAGCGGCTGTTGCTTGAATAGAACTGGTTTGTTGGTAGAAGAAGGTCAGCAGGGCCAGGGCCGCCGCGCCGGTCACGCCTGCCCGCCAGCCAAAGCGAGTGGTCTCCAGGCGGACTTTTTCACCCAGCCTGGCAAAGGCCGCTTGGCGCAGGGTGTGGCGGGCGACCGGCAGGATTAAATCTCGCCCCTGCGCAAACATCCCGCCCAGGATGATGAGCTCGGGATTGAAAATGTTGACCAGGTTGGCCAGGGCAATTCCCAGCCAACGCGCCGCGCTTTCCACAATATGCAGTGCGTCTGCATCGCCCAAACGGGCGGCCTGAAAGAGCCGTTCGATGGGGGGCGTTTCGTCTGGTTGTTTTAACAAATCCGCCAATAGTCCGGCCGGGTTGGCGGCGGCAGCTTGGTGTGCTTTGTGCAGCAAGACAGGTTCGGCGACCAAGGTTTCTAGACAGCCGCGGTTGCCACATCGGCAGGCTTCACCCTGTTCGGGCGCCAAAATCATGTGACCGATTTCGCCGGCGCCGGTGCTGCTGCCGCGAAATAATTCGTGTCCTACCACCAGGCCAGCGCCTACACCCACTCGGCCATAGACGAAGGCCAGCGATTGCGCTTCTCGCCCCTGCCCAAAATATGCCTCGCCCAGCGCCATCGCACGCACGTTGTTTTCTACCACCACCGGCAAGCCAACCCGGCTTTGCAACATATCGCGAATGGGGATGTTGTGCCAGTTCAAGTTGGGTGCAAACAGGTTGACACCGTTTTGTACATCCACCAACCCCGATGCACCGACCCCTATTCCGAGTACCCGTTCACGTTTCACGGCACATTGCGCAAGCATTTCCAGTGTACTGTGGCCGATGCGCTCTAGTACTTGCTCGGCGGAGGTCTGGATGTCAACATTAACCATTTCGCTGCACAACATTTCCGCCCGCAAGTTCATCAGCGCTACTCGGTAAAGCCCAACGCCGATGTGAATACCCACCACATAGCGCGCGTTCGGTACTAGGCGCAAGCCAGTACGCGGTCGGCCTACCGGGCGGTTTTGCTCTTCGCCATCTGCCGTACGGCTGGGGCGGTCTTCGCTCACCATGCCTTGCTCAATCAGTTCTGCCACCAGGTTGGTGATAGTGGTGTTCGATAGGTTCGTCTTCTGGGCCAGTTGAATGCGCGAAAGCGGCTGGTCCTGATTGGCATCGGCTGCTAGCAGGCTGAGCAAAACGGCCTGCATGTTGTGCGCCTTGACGTTGACGATGTTACTGCCCAAGAAATCTCTCATAAAACAAATGCGGCGCAAATCCGTGATTTGCGCGACAGGGAGTTATTTTTTCAAAATGAATAATTAATATTGATTATACGGGTATAATACATGCGAGTCAAGCACGATTTTGACCGATGGATGAACAGCGATGAACTGTGAGTAACCGTCAAATCGTCTTGCTGGAGAAGTCATGTCGCGCTCTATTCCTGCCGTTTTGCCTTGCCCCCAAACCCGACCGGCGCTCAAGGCCGGTTTCGACCAGATGGCGCGCTTGTTGGCCGCCACACTTGGTCCTCGGCGGGGCGTGGTCTTTCACTACGAATCCCGCAAACGGGAAATCGAGCCGCTTACTGATGCCGCTACGATTGCGCGGCGCGTGGTGGCTCTGCCCGACCGCGCTGAAGACGTGGGTGCGATGCTACTCCGCAGCCTGGCCTGGCGCGTTCACCAGCGCGTGGGGGATGGTTGCGCTACAACTGCCGTTTTGGCACAGGCTGTTCTGGAGCAGGGTTATCGCATGGTGGCGGCTGGCGCCAACCCGATGCGTGTACAGGCCGGCCTGCATCGCGCAGCGCGGTGGGCGGTCGAATGTCTGCGCGGGATGACCCGCCCAGTTGCCACGCAGAATGAACTCAACGCGATTGCCTTCACCGCTACCGGTGAACCTGAGTTGAGCTTGGCGTTAGGCGAAATGCTCTACCGACTTGGCCCGCAGGCGTACCTGTTCATTGAAGAATATCTGGCGGCGTATCTTGAAAAGGAATATATCGAAGGGGGGGTGTGGAAAGCCCAGACGATTTCCCCTCACCTGGTCAACGACCCGTTGAACCGCCGTTCGTTTGCGCGTAACTGCAACGTAGTCTTGTTCAATGGTAACTTAACCCAGCCCGAAGATGTGCTGCCGCTCATTCGTCTGCTGGCGCAGAGCGAGCGCAAGAACCTTCTGTTGGTGGCGCAAAAAATTGAGGGGCAGGCTGGCAGCGCGCTGGTGGCGACCTGTGTGCAGAACCGCGAGCGATTCGGTTTGCAGTTTGTTCTGGCTAACCTGATTCGTGCCGGGGAGAACGCCCTGCGCGATTTGCAGGATTTGGCCGTCTTGACCGGCGCAAAAGTGTTCGACCCGCAGGCCGGTGACTCGCTCGGCGCGATTCAACCTGCTGATATGGGCCAGGCCGACTACGCCGAAGTGCAGGAAGACCGCCTGCGGGTGGCTGGGGGCGCTGGGCAGGCGCAATTTGTTCAGGCGCAAATCCAGGCGCTGCAAACCTATCTGGAGGGTTTGCCGTTCGATGACGAGCGGCGCGGCGAAGTGGAAATGCGCATTGGGCGGCTGGCCGGGCGCATGGGAATTCTCAAAATCGGCGCGAATACGCACAACGAGCGTGAAGTGTTGCGTCAACAGGCGGAAAAAGGGTTGCGCGCCGTTCGTGCGGCACAACAATCTGGCTTGCTGCCGGGCGGTGGAACGGCCTATTTACACTGCATTGCGCCCCTGGAAGCGATGGAGGTGAGTGATGACGAGGAACGGATGGGGGTTCTTGCGTTGGCGCGCGCCCTGCGGCGTCCGTTCGAGCAGTTGCTCTCGAACGCTGGCATCGAGCATCCGGCGCGGCTCGCCCATGAAATCGTTCAGGCCGCACCCGGCGGCCTGGTGTTCGACGTAGAAGAAAAAGAACTCTGCACCGCTGAAGAAATCGGCCTTTACGACCCGGCGCTGGCACTGATTGCCGCGCTCGAGACGGCCGTCAGCGGCGCGCAGATGGCTTTGAGTACAGAAGTGATGGTGCTGAAGAAGAATCCCAGGGTCAGTTACGAACCTTAGAAGGATTGACGGGTGGCTGGCTGTTCTAAATCACGTTGATGGTGGGGGCATCGTTGCCCGTCAGCGCCAACACGCTCATGCGGGCGGCCACCGCTTCGGCAGCGGCGCGTAAGGCTTGGGCTGCATCGCTCTGTGGGTCAGAAATGAGAATGGGTTGACCGGTATCGCCGCCAATGCGCACGTTGGGGTTCATCGGAATGGCGCCTAGGAAGGGTACACCGTAATGCTGCGCCATTTTTTCGCCGCCGCCTTGCCCAAAGACATCCATGCGCGAGCCATCGGGCAGGGTCAGGTAACTCATATTCTCAATCACGCCCAAAATCGGCACATCGAGGGTGCGGAACATTTCTAGCCCGCGCGAGGCGTCCTCCAGTGAGACTTGCTGCGGCAGGGTGACAATGACAACACCCGAAAGTGGCAGCGCCTGCGCCAGGGAGAGCGGTGCATCACCGGTGCCGGGCGGTAGGTCAATAATCAGATAATCCAACTCGCCCCATTCCACATCGCTCAGGAACTGGCGAATGGCGCTATTCAGCATAGGGCCGCGCCAGATGAGCGGTTGTCCTGGTTTGACCAAGTACCCCATGGACATAATCTTCACGCCGTAATTTTCGGCTGGGATAAGTTTGTTCTCGCGTGGGTTCGGCATGCGGGGTGCGCCCATCATGGTCGGGATGTTGGGGCCATAGATGTCGGCATCCAGCAGGCCAACTCGCGCTCCGCTCTGGGCTAAAGCCACTGCTAGGTTGACCGAAACGGTGGATTTGCCTACTCCGCCTTTGCCCGAGGCAACGGCAATCGCGTTTTTAACGGGCGCGCTCACCAGTCCTCGCATGCGGCCATCGTTCGGAACATCGGAATCGAGTTTGACGGTCACGGGGCCTGCGCCAAGCGCTTCTACTGCTTCGCGTGCTTCCTTTTCAATTCGTCCGCGCAAGGGGCAAGCCGGCGTGGTGAGCATCACGCTAAAACTCACGGCGCTGCCTTCAATTTTTAGGTCTCGTACCATGCCAAGTGAGACCAAATCTTGGTGCAATTCCGGTTCTTGTACTTTACTGAGCGCCGCAAGCACGGCTTCACGGGTAATGGATGTCATAGCAATCCTGTTCATGGGGGTGAATATGTGGAGATTTCGCCCCCAAAATCGGGGGAATGGTTAGGCGGGGTGATTATAACCCGCAATCGTTGCGAGGGCTATTTTCCGGTCAGGTGCGCTAATGCACTTCTTATGCCGCGCAGCGCTGGCTTTTGTTTTTGTTGCCAGTAGGGTTTGCGGCCAGAATCATTCCGTCCGCAGCGCCCTGCGGACGGAATCCTGAGAGAGTTTACTGTTTTTAGGCCTGGCTCTTGGCTGCTTTGGCCGCTTCCTTGGCTTTGCGGGCTTCTTCTTCGCGGGCGTAGTTGAGCGGGCGGATGCTTGCGTAATACGAGACGGGTTTGAGCAAGTCGTTGATGTCCATCAGGTTGCGGGTGTAGGAAGCGACCTCGTAATTATGGTCCATTTTGATGGCATCAAACGGACAGTATTCGGCGCAAAAGCCACAGCTCATGCAAATATCGGCATCAATCCAAAAGCCGGCCGGTTGTGGCACGGGGCGCCCGGTTTGCGGGTCGGTACCACGCACAATCCAAATGCATTGTGGCGGGCAGGCCTTGGCGCAAATGCCGCATGAAGTGCAGCGAATGTTCTGTTCGCCATTGGGGCCTTCATCGTAAAGCAAGAAAGGTTTGTAGCGAAATTCTTCAGGGACGGGCAGCTTTTCTTCGGGGTATTGGATGGTGAAAACACCTTTGGCATCTTTGCTAGAACGATGTGCAATGCCTTCTGGGGTGTAATAGCGCTTGCCCCACCAGCGGAGGTCGTCTAGGTAGGTGTCTATAAAGCGTTTTAGGGTGACGCCCAAGCCTTTGAGAATACCTTTTCCGGTCATCATAATCTGTTTCTCCGTTGGTTAGCGGTCCAGTTCGCCCAGCACGATGTCCACCGCGCCCAAAATGGCGACGAAATCGGCAATTTTTGTGCCAATGCACATTTTTTCGAGTGCAGTTAGGTTGACGAAGGAGGGCGTGCGGACGTGATAGCGCCACGGGTTGGGCTTGCCGGTGGAGACGAGGTAAAAGCCCAACTCGCCTTTCGGGCCTTCTACCCGTCCATACGATTCACCTGGCGGGACTTTGGTGGTGTAACTCGGCTTCTGGCTGGCAATTGGCCCTTCGGGGATGCTTTTGACGGCTTGCTGGAGAATGCGGATGGATTGGTGCATTTCATCCACGCGAATTAGGTAGCGGTCGTACATATCGCCGTTGTAGCGCACGGCGACGTCGAAATCGAAGCGGTCGTAAATCCCGTATGGGTCGGCGCGACGGATGTCGTATGGCACGCCCGAAGCGCGCAGCATGGGGCCAGCCATGGAGTAGGCAATCGCTTCCTCTGCCGTCAGTGGGGCAACGCCCTTTAGGCGTGAGACGATGATTTCGTTTTCGGTCAGCAGGCGGTCGAATTCCTCGATTTTGCGCGGCAGGCGGTCGAAGACTAGGTCTTTGATTTTCCGCAGCGAGTCCTCGTCAATATCGCGCACCACCCCACCAAAGCGGAAGTAATTGCACATCATGCGCGAGCCAGAGACGGCTTCAAACACGTCCAGAATCAGTTCGCGTTCCTCGAAGGCGTAAAGTGCCGGGGTGAAGTATGCGCCCAGGTCGTTGAGTAGCATACCAATCAGAATCAGGTGATTCTGAATACGGCTTAACTCGGCCATGATGACGCGAATATATTCGGCGCGCTCAGCCACCGGAATGCCCATCAGTTTTTCCACGGCCAGCGCGTAGCCCCAGTTGTTGGTCATGGAGTTGAAGTAGTCGAGCCGGTCGGTGTAGGGCATGTTTTGTAGCCAGGTGTTGCGCTCACCAATTTTCTCGTGGTTGCGGTGCAAATAGCCCATCACCGGCTTCAGGCTGACGACCGTTTCGCCATCCAGCACCACCACTGCGCGGAAGACGCCGTGCGTGGAGGGGTGCTGGGGCCCCATGTTGACGATGATGTGGTCGGTTTCGATGCCGTCGGTTGTTTCGGATTTGTATTTTTTGAGCGACTTGTAGAGCGCTTCTTCTGGGTCGGTTGGGGTCCACTTTTCAGGGTCAAAGCCGGGTTTAAAGTTAATGTTATCGCCATATACGGCGCGCTTTTCGGCGTAAACATGTTTTCCATCGGGCCAGCGGCGCTTGAATGGCTTGACGTCTTCATCGTAGAATGCTTCTTGCCAGTCCTTGCGCATGGGGTGGCCTTCAAAGCCTTCCCACATCAGAATGCGGCGTAGGTCGGGGTGTCCAATGAATTTGACGCCGTACAAGTCCCAGGCTTCGCGTTCTTGGAAATCGGCTCCTGGCCAAATGGAAATGACGGAGGGGATTTCGATGGGGTCGGTGCGCGGCGCCCAGGTCTTGAAGGTCAAGCCAGGTCCACCGGTGGTCTTGAAGACGTTGTAAACGACTTCCATGCGGTTTTCAGGTAGGTAATCCACCGCGCACAGGTTGACCAGGTAATCGTAGCCCAATTCATCACGCACAAATTGGGCAAATTCCAGCAGTTTTTCGGGGGTCACAATCCAACCGGTGTAGCCGGGGCGGGTATCGGCACTGACGGCGCCGGGAAAGCGGGCCGCTAGGTCGAGCGTTTCAGCAGGGGCGGGGGTTGTCATCGTGGCCTCCTATGCCTGTTGTGGGGCAATTTGTTGTTCTTGAGCGGCCAGTTCGGCGGCCTTGGCCTTAATTTCTGGGATGCGGCGCGGGTCAATTAGGTCAGGCCCCAGGTAAGGCACCGGCACGGCCACAGCATCTTCTTTCTTGCCATCATACCAGCGCACATGTTTGATAGATTGCCGGTCAATTTTTTGCTGCAGCAGAATCATGCCATGAATCAACGCTTGCGGTGTGGGAGGGCAGCCAGGTATGTAGACATCTACTGGTAAGAATTTATCAATGCCTGCCACTACGTTATATCCTTCTTTGAAAGGGCCTCCACCCGAAGCACAGGCGCCCATGGCCACGACGTATTTCGGTTCGGGCATTTGGTTGTAGAGCCGGATGATGGCGGGGACCATCTTTTTGGTGACGGTGCCGGCCACAATCATGACGTCGCTCTGGCGCGGGCTGGGGCGCATGACCTCCATGCCAAAGCGCGCCATATCGTAACGCCCGGCTTGGGCGCAAATCATCTCAATGGCGCAACATGCTAGGCCGAACATCATTGGCCAGAGCGAAGAACGGCGCCCAAAGTTGTAAATGCGGTCGAGCGTGGTGATGGCCAACTGCCCGGTTAGTTCTGGTGGGATTTCGTAGTTCGGCAGGTTTAGGTCGCGCAGGTCTTCATCTTTCATGGATTGTCTCCTCGAACCAGTCTTGGTAAATGGCCGCCAGGATGCCGTCATTGGCAAGTGCTGGTTCATCCTGGAATTCTGGGAGCGCCACGGTCCAGTCAAAAATCATCTGGAGCGAGACATGGTGCAAATCTACATCTGGATGGGCTCGCTTGAGCGCCAGTGCAATGGCGTAGGTGGCTTCCCAGCAAAGCGGCTCGGTCATAGATGGGATTATAGCGGGCGGAAAGGAACTCGTCAATTTAATTACAAAAAAATATTTTTGCAAAAATTGAAAAGTGATGATAAGATGACAAATGTCATGTTCGCCCGCCAAAAAATTCTCGCCTTTCTCAAAAAGCAAAACGTTGCAACGGCTGCCGAAATCAGCGCTGCATTGCAGGTGACGCCCGCCAATGTTCGCCATCATCTCAATCAACTTCAGGCCGATGGGTTGGTGGAGGTGTTTGGTTTGCGTGGTCGTGGTCAACGCGGTCGGCCACAAAAGGTATATCGGCTGGGAAAGGCGGTGTTAGGCGATAACCTGGCACGGTTTGTGGCTGTGTTGCTCAGTCAAATGCCGTCAGAAGAGGCCAGCACACGGCTAGAAGCCGCTGGGGGCGCTCTGGCGGGGCATCTTCCAGAACAGGCTTTACCGCTGATGCGTCGGTTGTCATTGACCATTGAGCGGTTGAATGGAATGCGTTATCAAGCACGCTGGGAGGCGAGTCCGTCCGGGCCGCGCATCGTGCTGGGGCATTGCCCTTACGCGGCGGTGATAGAACAACATCCCGAAATCTGTCTGATGGATGTTGCTTTGTTACGCACCCTGTTGAACGCGAATGTGGAGCAAAGCGCCAAGCTTGAACGCACAGAGATGGGAAACGTATATTGTATTTTCAGACTGCTCGGTTGAAGCGAACGTCGTTGAAGGCCCACAAAAACACAAATCCAAATGCCCCAACCACATGCCAAGTAGCATGCCAAGCCAAGATGCCGAAATCGAGCCGGTGATTGGAGGCGGATGCTAATGTCGCGCCAAGCACAAACAACCCGGTCGTAATGTACAACAATGCTCGCGCACGGGCGGGGATTTGAGCATATCTCCCGTACAATAAACCGACCGCCAGCAGAGAATCGGCAATTAACACCAGCTCGACCACAGAAAAACCACCAAAATTGCCAAAGGAGACCGGGAAAATGCGCGCCGCTTCTGGTCCCATACTGATTCGTCCGGCGATAGCAAACAGATTGACCAATCCCGAAAGAAGAGCCACGCTCCAACGTATCTTTTTGGGATACCCATCCCACAGGGCGGCGATTTGCAACGTCCACGCCAAGAGCAAGTTTGTGCCGATGTCGGCTACTCCTTGCCAAAACGTTTCTCCAAAGCCGTGATACCACACCGTTGGAACACCGGTGATACAAACGGCAGCGTATACCGCTCTCCAGCGCCAAGGTTGGGGGGCTACCAGCCAGCAAAACGTCAGTGTGGTCAGACCTGCTAGAAGGATGGCAAAAGCGCTTATCGTGTTGGCAAGGATGGTGGGCATAGCAATCTTCTCCTGCTGGCGTTAAACAAATTATCTTTCCGGAGTACCTTCAGGCTTAGATGGGTGTTTTAGCCTTCAAATTCCCTGTAAGGAGTGTACTATGAACGAGAAGGAAACAATCCAAGCCGGCGCTGTGCCGTCTTTTTATGACCGCCCAAACGTCCAAAAAGAGATTTTGCCGATTGGCAGCGGCATTCCCCTGGGCATTGAACGTGTCAGCAACCCGTTGTTGGGGATTGCTGGGGCATATGGCGGTTGGGGTGAAAGCTACGATAATGATGCTTTGCCGGCTTTCCTGGCTAGCCGCCTGGGTGAGCCACTCTCCGAAAACGAGCGGATGAACCTGGCAGAGTTGGGCTTTCACCACCGAATGCATTTACCTGAACTGACAGAAGAACAGCATCTGGCTGTTGAAGTCGAAGTCGGTGCGCGCTTGTTGCAGCAGGCGATTGCTGCCAACGGTTGGGCGCCAGAAGAGGTAGAAGGTCTCTTGATTGGAACAAGCGCTCCGGTTTCGGCTGACTACCTATCTCGAATTGCCCAGCGCGCTGGCTTACGCCCCGATGTGCTTAAGGTCAGTGTTCACAAAGCCTGTGATGGTTCGATGGGGGCGCTGCACTTGGCACTTAACCCAAATTTGGGTGAAACAGGTCAGGTGAATGTGGCCGAGGAGTTGGCCGGTAAGAAGGTGCTGGTGGGCGGTATCGAAGGACTCAGTCGTTTTACCAGCCATGCGCGCGACAAAAACGCGCTGCAATTGTTTGGCAATGGCATGGGCGTTTTTGGTGTTATTCCGGGGCAGACGATGAAGTTGTTGGCGGGAAAAACGCATGAAAACTACGACGAAGAAGGCCTTTTGCAAGTGCGCATGTACTACCCGCACTCGAAACAAATGGCGCCAGGCAAATCTCTGCTAGAGACGTTTTGTGAAAGCGCCAATCATATTCGGGTTGCAGGAATGATGCATGAGCCGCAAGATGGCTTGCCCATTGTGATGGCCGGGCTGATGGGCATGGTCAAACTGTTTGTTCGCACGGGCGTTGAAGTCGTTACCGATGTATATCGGGAATATCGTCGGGTGTTAGAACGGCTAGGACAGACTGCCCACGATATTGATGTCGTGATTGCTCATCATGCCAATTACAAAATCAACCTGCTTAAAGCCAAGCAATTGCTTAAAGAGGGAATTCAATTCCCCATGCCCTGGCTCTTGCCCGATTTTGGCAACGTCAGCGCGGCCTCGTGTGCTATTGCTTTTTTGCGCCAGTTACCCCACATCAAGCCCGGTGAACATGTTTTGTTTGATGGGTTTGGAGCAGGCACATACTATGATGTGATGGCTGTCTCGATGGGATAGCTACCCCGAAAGCTCTTTTTGTACCACTTCCATATTGGCTGTGTGCAGAAAGTTCATTGCGTTTTCGTCCATCCGATAGGCCACGCTATAGACGATGCGTGTAATCCCGGCGTTAATTAACGCTTTGGTACAGTGCAGACAAGGTAGGTGTGTAACATAACAAATTGCGCCTTTGGTAGAGACACCATGCAAAGCGGCTTGAATAATGGCGTTCATTTCGGCGTGAATGGTGCGGACGCAATGGCCATCTATCATCAGATGTCCGACTTCATCGCAATGCGCTTGGCCCGTCGGCGAGCCGTTAAATCCCGTCGTCAGGATGCGTTTCTCGCGCACCAAGACGCACCCCACAAAAGCCCGGTCGCAAGTCGAACGCTCTGAGACGGCATACGCGATTTTCAAGAAGTACGAATCCCAGTCAGGGCGCATAATCAACCTACTCCATCCGTATCAATTTGTATCCGGGTGTGATTATACCCATCCGCTAGATAGACCGAGATGCAGATTCTAAATGCACAAAATGCGCTAACGCAAGGGTTAGCGCATTTTGTTTTTTTGAGATGAGCCTGCTCTCTAAACGGATTACTCCACCGTCACACTTTTTGCCAGGTTACGGGGCTGGTCTACATCTAAGCCTCGTAGCGTGGCGATGTGATACGCCAGCAGCTGTAAGGGCAACACGGTGATGACCGGGCTGAGCATCCAGGGAACTTCAGGAATCCACAAGACGTAATCGGCCATGCTTTCGACCAAGTCATCTCCATCTGTGGCGACGGCAATCACTTTGCCGTTACGGGCCTTGGCCTGCTGAATTTGGCTAATCATCTTTTCGTGCCAGGGGTCTTTAGGGGCGATGCACACGACCGGCATGTGTTCGTCAATCAGCGCAATCGGGCCGTGTTTCATTTCGCCAGCAGGATAGCCTTCGGCGTGGATGTAGGAAATTTCCTTTAGCTTGAGTGCGCCTTCGTAGGCAATCGGCATGTTGATTCCGCGCCCCAGATACAGGCAGTCACGGATGTCTTTGAGCACGCGGGCGGCCTGTTCCACCTGCGGCTCGCGCTTCAGCGTGCGTCCCACCAGTTCGGGGATGAGCCGCAAATCGGCCACCAGCGCGCGGCGGGTTGTTTCGTCAATCGTTCCGCGCAGGTCAGCCAGCAAAATCGCCAGCATGTACTGGTCTACCAGTGGCGCCGTGAAGGCTTTGGTGGAAGCCACCCCGATTTCCGGCCCGGTCTGCATGGAAATTGAGCCATCGGCAATCCGCATGGCTTGCGACCCAATGGCATTGACGATACTCCACAGCGTTGCGCCTTTCTTTCGACCTTCTTCCATGGCTGCCAATGTGTCAGCCGTTTCGCCCGATTGAGAAATCGCCAGTACCACTGTGTTTTCATCTATGATTGGGTCACTATAACGAAACTCAGAACCAATCACCACTTCGGTGGGAATGCGGGCGATTTTCTCGATGAGATACTTTCCCACCATGCCCGCATAGGCTGCCGTGCCACAAGCGGTGATGTAGATTTTCTGAATGCGCTTTGCAGTTTCGGGCGTCAGGTTCAGTTCCGGCAGGCGGATTTTCCCCGCGGCAAAGTCCACCCGTCCAGCCAGAGTATCGGTCAATGCGCGTACCTGTTCGTGGATTTCCTTCTGCATGAAGTGCCGGTATTCGCCCTTTTCAGCGGCTACTGGGTCGAAGGAGATGGAATGAATCTGGGGCGTTATTGGCTGTCCTTCCAGCGTTTGCAGGTGGATGGCGTCTCGCGTGACGATAGCCATCTGCCGTGATTCTAGGAAAATGACCCGCCGGGTGTGTTCCAGAATCGCGGGGATGTCGGACGCTAGGAAATTCTCGCTCTCTCCCAACCCAATCACCACGCCGCCGGCATTTCCGAGCCGTGCGCAGATGATTTTATCGGGTTCATCGGCGCTGAGCAAAAGTACCACGCTGGCGCCTTGAATCTGCTTAAAAGCGGCGCGTGCGGCCTCGACGAAATTCAAGCCGGCGGCCTGATGCCGTTCTACAAGATGGACAATCGTTTCCGTATCGGTGTCAGAATTGAACGTGACACCTTCGGCGGTTAGTTCATCCTTGAGTTCCAGGTAGTTTTCTACGATGCCGTTATGCACCACTACCACCCGCCCGGTGCTGCCCAGATGCGGGTGCGCGTTGCGCGCGCTCGGTGCGCCGTGCGTTGCCCAGCGGGTGTGACCGATTCCGGGCGTACCACTGATAGGCTGCTGGCTGACCAGCTCGGCCAGTTTTGAGAGTTTACCGGCATCACGGCGCGTTTCAATGCCACCGTTTTGTACTACGGCTACGCCAGCCGAATCATAGCCGCGATATTCTAGCCGTTTCAGGCCATTCAAGATAATCGGCGTCGCATCGCGCGGGCCGATGTAGCCAACGATTCCACACATAATTGTTCCTCCAGATTGAATTGGTAGCACGAAGTATCCCTTCGCGCTACGGCGATTGGATGAGCCTTGCCAGTCTCCGCACGTTTTGTCCAAACCGTTACCGGCTGGCTTTGCATGGGAGTTTTTACTGGAGGGAAAGATATCGGGGTCTGGCACCCCGGAGGGCTTCCGCTGAACTCTCGATTTTCCCGCTTCAAAAACGAAACGGTTAGCTCCATCTTGCGATGGAGAACCCTCATCCTCGTCATCCTGTGTTTTCTCACAAATTTCAGGACCGTGCGCTGTCTTTCCCCAGAGAAATGATGAAGCCGATACACCTCCTGTTTATGAATTTCGTATCAATTATACAACAAAAACACCTCGACTTTGGCCTTTTCGTTTTGGGTCTTGAAAAGTGAAAGCCTTCTGAATAGAGTGTAGTTGCGAAACAAAACTCTGTCAGGAGGCTTTCATGATT